>JBEKLS010000234.1:0-5122 GCA_050010075.1 Binatus sp. (SeqCode)
GCAACGCGCCGACGCCCTTCCCGCCTGGCTCCACTCCTACAACCATCATCGCTCTCATCGCGGCATCGGCGATCGCACTCCTATCTCTCGCCTCCCTCCGGACAACCTGTTGCAACCCGACAGTTAGGTCGCCCGCATCATTCGCCACGCCCGCATCATCGGATACCTCAACTCACCAGCTATCAATGTACGGATGCTTCTTGCCGGTGCGCGGCTCCGGCGGCGCGCTCGAGCGCAGGCCCGCCGTAATCCATCGCCGCGACTCCGCCGGATCGATCACGTCGTCGATCGCGAACTGGGACGCGTTGTTCAGCGCCTTCCCGCGCTGATACATCGTCGCCACCATCTCGTCGAAGCGTTTCTTCCGCTCCGCTGGATCCTCGATAGCAGCCAACTCGTTGCGATAGCCGAGCTTCACCGCACCTTCGAGCCCCATCGGCCCGAACTCACCCGTCGGCCACGCCACCGTGAACTGCGGCGCGTCGTAACTCCCGCCGGCCATCGCGATCCCGCCCAGCCCGTAAGCCTTGCGCAGCACGATCGTGAACAAAGGCACCGTCGCATTCGCCGCCGTCAGAAACATGCGCGACGAATGCCGCACGAGCGCGGTTTTCTCGACTTCCGGGCCGACCATGATGCCGGGAGTGTCGCACAAAAATAAAATCGGAAGGTCGAACGCGTCGCACAACTGGATAAAGCGCGCGCCCTTGTCGGCGCCGTCGCTGTCGATAGCGCCCGCCAGGTGTTTGGGGTTGTTGGCGACCACGCCGAATGGATGGCCTTCAATCCTGATGAACGCCGCGATCATCGTCAGCCCGAAATCGGGCCGAATCTCGAGCACCGACCCCGTATCCGCCATCGTCTCGATAACCGTCCGCACGTCGTAAACGCGCAGCCGGTTCTCAGGAATGATATTGCGCAGCAGCCGCTGATCCGCGCACGACCAATCGCTAACCGCGCCCTGGAAGTACGAAAGATATTTGCGCGCGACCTGCACCGCTTCCGACTCGTCGGCCACCGCGATATCGACGACGCCGTTGGGCACCTGCACCTCCATCGGCCCGATTTCCTCGGGACGAAAGATGCCCAGGCCGCCGCCCTCGATCATCGCCGGACCGCCCATCCCGATATTCGATCGCATCGCCGCGATCACGACGTCGCAGCACCCCAGCAGCGACGCGTTGCCCGCAAAGCATCGGCCCGACGTGATGCCGACCAGCGGCACCAGCCCGCTCAGCTTCGGAAAATCGTGGAATGATCGCGAAGTGTGAAAGCCGCCGTCAGTATCGCCGGGCCGCCCGCCACCGCCTTCCGCGAACAGCACCAATGGCAAGCGCAACTCGCGCGCAAGCTGGAACATCCGATCTTTCTTGCGATGGTTCTGATGCCCCTGCGTGCCGGCCAGCACCGTGTAGTCATACGACATCACGACGCAGCGCGCCTTGTCGGCGCCGAACAGCTTGCCGTTGACGGTAGCGAGCCCGGTGACGAGGCCGTCGGCGGGCGTGTTCTTGATCAAATCGTCAATCGTGCGTCGCCGGCGCTGCGCCGCAACCACGATCGGCCCGTACTCGACGAACGTCCCCGCATCGCACAACTCGTCGATATTCTCGCGCGCCGTCCGCTGACCCGTCTTGCGCCGCCGCGCGACCGCATCGGGCCGCGCCGCGTCGAGGCCGACCGCATGCCGCTCGATCGCCTCCGCCAGGTCGGCCCGCACGCCGTCGCCATCTTTCTCGATTCCAGTGCCCACGCCCGCAGCATAGTCCGGAAACCGAAAGCGCGAAAAGAGAAAGACGCTTCTACCGGCGAGCGTGATCCACTATTCTTCGCCCACGACCATGCCCGACGACGACCTCAAAATCATCAGCCCTGCCATCGGCATCACCGCCCGCATCCTGTTCACGCTGATTTTCTTTCTCTCGGGCATCACGCACTTCACCTCGATGCAGAGTTACATCGACCTGATGCCCGCGCCGATTCCAATGCGCGCGTTCTGGGTCGCGATTTCCGGCGTCGTCGAACTCGCAGGCGCCGTGCTGATCCTGTTCAACTATCGCCCGCGCCTCGGCGGCTGGCTCATCGTAGTGTTTCTCGTCCCCGTCACGATCGTCGTGCACGGCACCGCGATGCTCACGCTGCCCGACCCCTTGATGCGCGCGATCAACGTCTCGATGTTTCTAAAAGGGCTCGCGATGATCGCGTGCGCGCTCTTCATCACTCAGTTCGGCGTCAGCCCCGGCGTCCGCGCGCGTTGATTCGATCTCCCCGCTCACACGCACCCGCCAATCCAGACCACGCGCCCGATAATACTCACGCTCGACACCACCATCGCCTCGTACTTCGGATTGTCGCTGCGCACCAGCAGCTTCCCGTCAGGCCGCCGCTGGATTCGCTTCACCGCCAGCCCGCCGCTATGCCGCAACAGGTAAATCCCGTCCTGCTGAAAGCGCGGCTCCGCCAGATTAGCGAGGATCAAATCCGAATCCTCGACCGTCGGCGCCATCGAATCACCCACCACCTCGATCAGGATCAAATCGCGCGGCTCCGCGTTCAGCGTCCGCTTGATCCATTCCGCCCGAAACGCGACCGAATCCACCACCTGCTCGCTGCGCAGTATTCCTTCGCGCCCGCTCGAGAATCGAATCCGGCTGCGCGGCATGAAGATGAAGTCGCCATGCCCGACCGCGCGCGCGCTCGCTTGCGCACTCTGCGCCGCCTCGCTCCCGGTCGCCAACCATTCGAGCGACACCCGCCCCGCGCGCGCCAGCGCTACCAGGTTCGCCACGCTCGGCTGTCCCCGCCCGGCCAACCACTTGTAGACGGCGTTGTCCGAGACCCCGATCGCCGGCGCCAGCGTCGCCACCGACCCGATCGAGTGGATCACCTGCGTCAGCCGTGAACGGAATGCGGCGTCAACTAGTGTAGTTGACATAAATCTCCTAGTGTGAAATAAGATTCATAAAGCGCATGATTTTGCCACAAGCCAATCACTCCCAGCTCAAACCAAATCCTCCGCCCCGGCCAGCGCTGCCGCCCGCCCGCCGCTATCATCCTGTCACGCTGCCCGCTGACCCCCCGATCCTCACCAATGCTCGCCCTAATCGCCTACACACTTTTACACCGGCTGGCGACCCCGCGCCCGCTAAATTGATTACATTTCTCTACATCTCGGCCAAGCGCCCGGCTCGGTCCCGCACGCTCCCCGGTCCGCCACCCACCCAATTCGCGCGGAGGATTTATGGAACCCGCGACCCTTCCGGTTCGTCCCGCCGTCTCTAGCCGCATCGTCGCCTGCCTCTGGTGTCATGGCGCCACCACTCAGGCCGACGTGGTTCGCAATCACGGCCTCTGCCGCGGCTGCGTCCACGATAACATCGAGCTCAGTTGGCGCATCATCTACGACCGCGATCGCAACATCGGCGCAATTCCCGCCAACCTTCGCGTCGCCTACGGCTTATGAACGCGCTCTCCAGCCGGATGCCCGCGCTCGACCGCGGCCCCTCGCCGGCGCCGCCCTTCAGTCCCTATGCTGAGGTCGCGCGCACTACGCTCTACGATCAGATCGGCCATTCGATCGGTGCCGACGCGACCGAAAAGTTGATCGCGGATTTCGGCGGCCGCCGTTTGTATATCCCGATCGCGCCCGCTCCGGGCGATCTGCTCACGCGCTCGATTGGGCTGATGGCTGCGCTTGCGATGGCGCGCATGTTCGGCGGCGACCGCCTGATGATTCCTGTCGCCAGCACTCATGCGCGCCGCCGCGCACGCATTGTCGCGATGCGCGCTGAGAACGTCAGCATCTCGCGAATCGCGCACGAACTCCGATGCACCGAGCGCTACGTCTACAAGGTCCTCGCCCTGAACCGGGCCCCCGAATGCTCGCCATCACTCGACCGAAGAGGCCCGGGTCTAGCTTGCCCGGCGCCGAAAGGTTCTGTCCCTCCCGATAATCACGCAACGTCCGCGCCGATCGCAGAGCGATTGAAACGTGGACCAATCAATCAGCGCACCTCACGCATACTGCCCTGACTTTCTGACCGCCGTTCAACGCGTGCTCGCCGACGAGGGCGGCTATTCGTCCAACCCCGACGACCCCGGCGGCGCTACCCGCTTCGGGATTTCCGCGCGCGCATATCCCGGACTCGATATCGCGGCGCTCACGCGCGACGCGGCGATAAAAATTTACTGGAACGAATGGTGGCTGCGCTTCGGCTTCGCAAAGTTGCCCGCCGCGATTGCCGCCAAGACTTTCGATCTCGCCGTCAACATGGGCTCGCGGCACGCCTTCGAATGTCTGCAGCGTGCGCTGCGCGCATGCGGCCTGCCGGTGGCTGAAGACGGCCTGCTCGGTCCGGCAACTGTGCTAGCGGCCAGGCGCGCCGACCCGGCTGCCCTGATGGCGGCGCTGCGTTCTGAACTCGCTGCTTATTACCGGCTGGTGGCGGCGAATCAGCCGCGCGGCGCTGACTTTCTCAAGGGATGGCTCAATCGCGCGTACGCGTGACGCGCAAAAGGAAAAATGAATACCAAGGCATTCTACAAATCGAAGGCGTTCTACGGATGCGTCAGCACGATCGTGCTGATCGTCGGCGACATGGCCGCCAACGGCGTGACGCTCGGCAACATGACGGCGCTGATGACGGCGGGATTCGCGCTCTACGGACGAATCGTAGCAAGCGCGCCGCTGGCGATGAGCGATCAATCCGAGGCCGACGTCGAGGATGCAAAAGCGGATGTACGAAAAAGCAAAGTTGCGGTCGATGCGGACCAGGGCAATTAGTCTCATCGCGCTGCTGGCGGTTGGATGCGCACCAACCTACGCGCCGCAAATCGCGATGCCACAGATGCCCGCGCCAGATCACCAAAGCGCGATGCATTGCACGTCAACTGAAAAAAGAGAAATTGCCGCTCTGGATCCGCCGCCGGTATTGCCCGACGACCAGCGCTCGCCATGTCCGCTCGGCAGCGGCCTGGCCGCATGCTTCACGCTCGACCAGGACATTGTGCGGCAGCAACGATTCAAGATTCTGCACGACGATCGCGATTATTGTCGCGACGCGTATGCGCGGGCGGCGGGCACGGCGGCCCGCCCCACTGACACTGACATCGCGGCCCGCCC
>JBEKLS010000235.1:0-5081 GCA_050010075.1 Binatus sp. (SeqCode)
GCGCTGCGAAGTTTTCTGCGCACGCTGGAATGCGATCCTGCCAACGTCGAAGCGCATCGCAACGCCGCCGAGGAATACGAAGCGATGGGCCGCAAGCGCGACTCGCAGCGCCACCTGAGCGCGATTCACCGCCTGATAAAGGGCGACTGATCGCTCGCGCGCCACATGTTGAATCATCGCGACTCGCGGCGATAAGCTCGCGGGTATGCCGCGCGATTTACTGAAACCAATCGACATTCTGCGCCACGAATTGAAAGCGTTGCGCTTCATCCTCGACAACTTTCACTCAGGCAAACTCGGCGCCGACGGGCTGCCGCCGCGCGAGGATTTTCAATCCGCGCAGGGCCGAACGCTCTACGATTCGATCGTCAAAGCCCGCGACCGCCAGGCCGCCGAGCGCGCGATTGCGGAGCTCGAACTCGACGACGTCGACCTCGATTCGTTCCTGCACCTGAGTGGCGAGCACTACTACACCTATCCCGCGCTGGTGCGCGAGCGCGCGGCCGCAATTCGCACGGGCAAGCTCACGGTCGAAGGCACGTGAGCGCATCGCTGCCGCGAGAGTTGCATCTGCTGCTCGATTCCTCAGGCGCGCTGATCGTCTTTCAGGAAAAAGGCGCGTCGTGGGCCGGCGTGCTCGCGTTCTCGAGTGAAGATCACGCGCGCGAGTTCTGCCGCATCAGCAACCTGGATGCCGCGGAAGTTGGCGCGATCTCGACTGGCGATGCGCAGGCTGTCGCCGGGCTTATCGCATCGATCAAGCGGCGCGCAATCCGCAACCTCCTGCTCGATCTCGACTACAAGACGGGCGTCTGCACGCAGATCGACTTCGAAGGCGACTCTTTCGGAACCGTCGCGCCGCGGCAATTCACTCCACCCGTTCATCGTTAGAGTTCGATGCCGTCCATTCGCTCGTTGATGCCCGAACGAATCGAAGAGGCGCGCCGCCGCCTCGCCGGCGTCATCCGCGCGACGCCGCTGATTCGCAGCGAGACGCTCGACCGTATCGTCGACGCGCACCTGCTCCTCAAGCCGGAAAATTTACAGAAGACCGGCTCGTTCAAGATTCGCGGCGCCTACAACCGCCTCATGACTCTGACCGACGCGCAGAAATCCCGCGGCGTGGTCGCTGCGTCCGCGGGCAATCACGGTCAAGCGCTCGCCTACGCCGCCACTCGCGCGGGCGTGTCGGCGACAATCGTGATGCCGACGACGGCCGCGATTGCAAAAGTCGATGCGACCCGCAGCTACGGGCAGACGGTCGTGCTCGAAGGTGTCGACTACCAGGAGGCGCGCGCGACGGCGACGAAGATGTGCACTGAGCGCGGCGCAAGCTTCATCGACGCGTACGACGACGAGTATGTAATCGCGGGGCAGGGCACCGTCGGAATTGAAATCGCCGACGAAGTAACGCCCGACGTTGTCATCGTGCCGGTTGGCGGCGGCGGATTGATCGCGGGCATCGCGGCCGCGCTGACGACGCGCGCGCCCAATGCCGAAGTCGTCGGCGTCGAGGCTGCAGGTTCACCGCAACTGTCCGCGAGCCTGGCCGCCGACGCGGCCGCATCGATTGGCCGTCCCGTCGACACGATCGCCGACGGTCTCGCCACCGGACGCATCGGCGCGGTGCCGTACGAGGTCATGCGCGGCCGGGTCAAACGCGCCGTCACCGTCGATGATTTCGAAATTGGTGAGGCGGTCCTGCTGATGCTCGAGCGGTTGAAGCTTCTGGCCGAGGGCGCCGGCGCCGCCGCGCTCGCGGGTGCGCTCAAACTCAAGGACGAGCTGAAGGGCAAGACGGTGGTCCTGGTAATCAGCGGCGGAAATATCGATACCAACGTGCTCGACCGGATTATCGGCCACGGCCTCGTGAAAGTGGGCAGGCTGTTTCGAGTGTCGGTAGATTTACGCGACCGCCCCGGCGAGCTGGGCAAGCTGGTATCAGCGATTGCCGCGACCGGCGCCAACGTTCGCGCCATCGATCATGATCGCACGCGGCGCGACGTCGCAATCGGAGGCGCGCGCGTGATGCTCGAACTGGAGACGCGCGGCCCCGCGCATATCGAAGCGATCCGCGAGCAATTGAGAACTCACGGCTACGCATTTGATGTTCCTGCGCTCGGGTAAATCAGAAACTTGATTTTAGTGAAACCCGCCTCGGTTTACCTCTGATTCCCTCCTCCCAGATGGTAGGAGGGTTAGGGTGGAGGACAACTCTGCGGCGGATTGTCTGTTACGCCGCAGATCCGGATTTTCGTTCTTCGATTTTCTAGGTGAACATCGATGCGATGCCGGTTGGCTTTACTAGCTTCCCTGCCGGTTTCATCGAATGTGCTAGCGCTTCGAGCTTCTGCTTGAACGCTTCCATCTCGGCTGCCTGTTTCGCTTCGAAGACGGCGGCTTCGCGCGCGCGCTTGCGCTCGAATGTTTCGCGCTCCTCTCGCCGCCGATTGTAGAAACCCTCGAAGGTCTCCTTCACAGCGCGATACATCGCAGTCTTCGGCACGAACGATCCCGAGCAGAATGGGCAATGGAATACGACGCCTTTCTCGAACAACCGATACGGAATCGTCCACGGCTCGTTGCAATCCTTGCAGATGACGGGCACTTCCCATCCCAGCGGATTGAACTCCGCGCTCGATGCTGAGCTCGAAGCGACCGCGACGGGCGCAGCCGCTGCAGGAGCCGTTGCCGCGGGCTTGGGTGCGGCGGCAGGGGCGGGCTTGGGCGCTTCGGTTGCGGCGCCATTTGCGGCGGGTGCCGCTTCGGTTCCGCCTTCCTTGCGAAAACGCGACGGCGCATCGTCGGCGAACGTAGTCTCGGGATGCAACTCACGCGCGCGCTGGAGCAGAACTGCTTCGCTTTCGAGATTAGCGGGATCGGGGATGCAGCAATCGACGGGGCATACCGCGGCGCACGCTTCATGGTCATGGAAGCCGACGCACTCGGTGCACTTCGACGGGACTATATAGTAGATATCCTGCGCGATTGCGGGACTGGTCACGCCGTTGAGATCCCACGACACTCCGCCCGCGTAAATCGCCGTGTTCGGGCACTCCGGCTCGCACGCTCCGCAGTTAATGCATTCGCTTGTGATGGTCGTTGCCATTTCTCGTGAACCCCGGTCTATTGCCGAAACTGGATAGTTACCAACTTCGAACTCTAACAACCGCGATTTCGGCGGGCAATCGCTTCCAGGCTTGCAAGGACAATGTTCGCTTTTCGCGGCGGCGCGGTTTTGACTATGCTGAGCGCGAAGCCGCGGTACGGCGGAATCTCAATCACGACCGCAGGAGTGCTCGCAGATGGATCTTCAATTCACCTCAGAAGAAGAAGCATTTCGGCTAAAGGTCCGCAGCTGGCTCGCCGAGAATATGGCGACCAGCGGGCTTTCCGATACTCGCGAGGGCCGCGACGACAAGACCTGGCTCGCGAGGGCCAAGGCGTGGCAGCGCCGCTTGTATGAAGCCGGCTACATCGCGCTGGCGTGGCCGAAGGAATACGGCGGGCAGGCGATGGACCCGGTGCGGCAGTCGATCGTCAACGACGAGATGGTGCGGGCGAAGGCGCCCTACAACGTCGGCGCGTCTGGCCTTGGGATGCTCGGGCCGACGCTTATCTCGTGGGGCAACGAGGAACAGAAGCAACGCTACCTGCCGAAAATTCTCAACGCCGAAGAAATCTGGTGCCAGGGCTACTCCGAACCCGGCGCCGGCTCCGACCTCGCGTCGCTCAAGACGCGCGCGGAAATCGTCGGCGACGAGTTCGTCGTCAACGGCCAGAAAGTCTGGACCTCGGGCGCGCAATACGCCGACATGATGTTCTGCCTGGTGCGCACTGACCCCGAGGCGCCCAAGCATCGCGGCATTTCGTACATCCTGATCGACATGCACACGCCCGGAATCACCGTGCGTCCGCTCGTGCAGATGACGGGAGATCGCGGCTTCAACGAAGTCTTCTTCGACAATGTTCGAGTGCCGCGCAAAAACCTCGTCGCCAAGCTCAACGAAGGATGGATCGTCGCCAACGCCACGCTCTTTCACGAGCGCAACATGCTCGGCTCGGCCAGCGGCAGCGAGCAGCGCTTCAATCGCCTGCTGACGCTCGCGAAATCGATCACGCGCGGCGGCCGTCCGCTCACCGAGGACCCGGTCTTCCGCCAGCGGCTCGTGGAGCTGGAGATCCGCGTCGAGGCGATGCGTTATCATTCACTGCGCCAGCTCACCGATCAGATTCGCGGCAAGAATCCCGGCGTCGAGGCGATGATCAACAAGCTGGTCGGTACCGAGCTGAATCACGATCTGGCTACCGCCGCGATGGAGGCGATGGGCGACTACTCGATGCTGTCGCGCGACGACGAAGCGGCGCTCGATCACGCCTACTGGCCGTATGAGTGGATGTTCTCGCTTGGGCTGGTGATTGGCGGGGGCACCTCGCACATCCAGAAAAACATAATCGCGGAACGCGGCCTCAAGATGCCGAAATCCCGCTGAAGGACTAGCTATGGATTTCGGACTCAGCGAAGAACAGCAGCAGCTCAAGGAAAGCGCGCGCGCATTTCTGAGCGGCGAATGCCCGACGACCTTCGTGCGCAAAGTGATGGCCACCGACGACGGCTATCCGCGCGAACTCTACGATCAGATCGCGAAGCTCGGATGGAGCGGCCTCATCGTTCCTGAGAAATTCGGCGGCGCCGGACTCGGGATGCTCGACATGGCGATGATCCTGGAGGAGGGCGGCTACGCGGCGATGCCGGGGCCGTTCCTGTTCTCGTCGGTGCTCGCGGCCAGTGCGCTCAAGCTCGGCGGCTCGGATCAGCTCAACTCGAAATGGCTCACGGCGCTGGCCGAGGGCAAAGCAGTCGGCACCGTCGCGATCGTCGAGACCGCCGGCAGCATCGATCCGCGCGACATCAACGCGATAGCGACGAGAGGCGACGAGGGATGGCATCTCGACGGCGCCAAGATGTTCGTGCCATACGCCAACGTCGCCGACTTCATGGTGGTCGCCGGAAAGCATGACTCTGATATTTTTCTATTCGTAGTCGATACGCGATCGCCTGGCGTGACAATTCGCTCGCT
>JBEKLS010000236.1:0-5031 GCA_050010075.1 Binatus sp. (SeqCode)
GCTGACGCTATTTTCACGTGGATGCGCTGCGACTCGACGCCGAGGTTCGAGAGGATGAAAATTGCGTGGCCGGCGATGACTTGCGCCATGTAGAGCAACCCGAGGATGAGTCCCCAGCGCTGGCGTCGCAGAATTCCGAGGCCGAAGGCGGCGATTATAATGGCTTGCAGAGCCATCGTGACGCGCGCCTCGTCACCGTAAAACTTCACGCCGAAGATAACGTCCTGGAGCGGCGCGCCTCCGCCTGAGAGGTTGAATATCGCGCGCGCTGCCAAAAACACCGCCCATACGACGCAGAGGCTGGCGAAGATTAGAAGGTCGCGCGGCCAGCGTTTGGCGTCGCCAGCGATTAGCGCGTCAGCCATTTTGGATTATTTATTGCGAGCGCGTCGGCGAGAGACTGGCGGACGTGAGCGCGCAGCGCGGGATCGTCGATCGCGATTGCGCCGGTGCGAATGCGCTCGGCCAGCTCGACGCTAAGTGTCTCGACGTCGCCGTCATGGCCGAGCATCGCAACCAGGCGAGAGTGCTCGGCGTCGGCCTGCGCGCCGCGCAGTTCCAGCTCGCGCCGCAGCGTGTTCAGCACGTTGACGGTGACGCGGGTCTGGAAGTGGAAATAGCCGTTGAGCGTCGGCATCAGCTCGGATTCCAGGTATTTGACGGCCGCCTCGAGCAGGATGGCGGCTTTCGGAGTACTCTGTGGCATAGTCAGTCCTTGAATCGCTAATAGTCAGTAGTGATTCGGCGATTAGTCAGTCGCGCCCTTCAACCAGATTCAAAAAGTCCCACAGCGGCTCCTCGACTCGCCGGCCGATGGCGCAGCGTTCGATACTCATTTCCTCAACTCCGCGAGTGCCCAGGCCGAAGCATCCTATCCCCCAGCGCACGCTGCCGTACGCCTCCCAGAAGCGCACGTGCGCAGGATCGACGGAGTGTCCGCTCGCTTTCTCGTACGCCTCGAACAGGTCCTCGCGCGTGCCGAAGCCGCCGACCGGTTTCTTGCCGCCAAAGCGCCAGGTTTTGACGCAGACCCAGCCGAGGTCCTGCATCGGATCGCCGCGCTGCCCTATTTCCCAATCCAGCACGAGCCGGATTCCCTGTTCGCCGACGATAAAGTTGCCCGCGCGGAAGTCGCCGTGCACGACCGTGTCGCGAGTGCTTTTCGGCGCATGCTGCTCAGCCCATTTGAGCCCGAGCTCGAGGGCGGGCAAGTGAAATCCGTGGAACTCGATGATCTGGCGCTGCGCCGCGATATGCTGCGCTGGCGTCAGCTTCATGAGGAAGGGAACTTCGGCGACTGGAATACTGTGGATGGCAGCGAGGATGGTGCCGCACTGCTTCGCCATCGTCGCGCGCGCGCCGGCAAAACGTTCTTCGCGCAGGATGCGCGTCGCGAGCGTCTCGCCCGCCACTCTTTCGGTGACGTAGCCGGGGCCTAGTCCGTCGTCGTCACGCAGAATCGCACGCACGCGCGGCGCCGGGACGCCTGCTTTCACCGCGGCGATCATCAGGCGCGCGTCTTCCTCGGCAGTCAGATGCGGCGATACGCCGGCCAACGGATTGCTTTCGTCGTTCGCGCGAGCGCTTGCCAGTTGGAGGATGAATTGCTCGCGCGAATTTGCAATTTCCGCGTCGAAGGACCAGGTCGTTTTGTTCGCGCCGCCGGTCAGCCGTTGCAGGTCGTGGACGGTGCCCGGCGGCCCGACGTGACGCGCGACGGCGGCTTGCAGGCGCGCGGTGAAGTCTTCGTTGCTCATATTTGTCTCGTGCGCGACCGCCTCACTCTTCGGCCTGTTTGCGGTCCTTGAAAAATCCGAACAGGTATTGCGCGACGCGCCGCATCTGGATTTCCTCCGAGCCTTCGGTGATGCGATAGCGGCGGTGATGGCGGAAAATGTGCTCGAACGGTTTATGCCGCGAGTAGCCGATCGCGCCATGCACCTGCATCGCGCGGTCCGCGGCGTCGCAGACGAGCCGGTTCGCGCGGTAGTTGCACATCGCGACCTTGTCGGAAAGTTTGAGCGCGACCTCGGGCTTTGGCATTTGATCCATCTGCCACGCGGTCTTGTGGATGAGGTTGCGCAGCATCTCGGCTTCGGTGTGCAACTCGACCAGCGGCCACTGAATGGCCTGGTTGCTCGACAACGGTTTGCCGAAGGGCTTGCGCTGCTTGGCGTATTTCACACTCTCGTTGATGCAATATTGCGCCGCGCCGAGCGAGCTTGCGGCCTGGCGAACGCGGTTCTCGTGGACGAAATGCTGCGCGACGGCCAGCCCGTTTTCCGGATCGCCGAGAATCGAGTCAGCCGGCACCGCGACGTCAGTCAGCGAGACGCGCGGATGATCGGTCGGCATATTGAAGGTCCACAAATATTCCTCGATCTTGAAGCCGGCGTTTTTGGTGGGAACGATGAAGCAGGTGATGCCGCGCGGGCTGCCGTCCTTGCCGCTGGTGCGCGCGAAGACGAAATCATGCGTGGCGACATGCAGGCCGGTGTTCCACATCTTGGCGCCGGTGATGCGCCAGTGATCGCCGTCGCGGACGCCGCGCGTTTCCATCCAGGTCGCGTCGGAGCCGTGATTGGGTTCGGTGAGTCCGAATGCGATGCGCATCGAGCCGTCGAGAATTTTGGGAATGAACTCCTTTTTCTGCTGATCGTTGCCGAAGTCGCGAAACATCAGGACAGTTGGCAGATTGCCGACGATCGAACTTTCGTTCTGTAAATCGTTGTGCAGGCCGAGACCCTTGGCCGCCAGGTACTCGCGGATTATCGCCATGGCGAGATTGGTGCCGTTCTTGCCGCCGTATTCTTTCGGCAGCGCGTAGCGATAATGCCCGGCCTTGTCGGCGCGGCGGCGCATCTCGCCTAGCAGTGCCTCCCATTCGTGGCGCGGCAGGCCGTCGCGCTCGAAGTCAGTGCGCGCCCATTCGCGGCGATGATCGAAAAAGCGGATGTTGTCGTTCTCGCGTTCGAGCGGCTTGATTTCTTTTTCGATGAACGCGTCGAGCTCGGCCAGGTAGGCTGTTACATCGGCAGGAATATTAAAGTCCACGGCGTTTCTCCTCGGGCGAATACGTTATGTGCGAGGCGTACCAGAGTGCGGCTTCGAACTAAAGCGGAAGCAATACCGATCGGTATGTAGGGCACCAAGGCAATTTCCTCACTGAAGCTCAGATGCTACGTTCTGGCGTCAGGCTGTTCGGCGACGAAAGTGGGGGAATTCGTGGCTAGCTCATCGCTCGATTCAATAACGCCATTCCTGACTATCTGGACGCGGCCTCGCGCAACGATCCGCAAGATCGTCGATTCGGATGCAACCATCCATGTGTTGGTGCTGGCTGCGATCCAGTCTGCGCTGGGCACGCTGAACGTCCAGCAAGGGGTCGAATCTTTTGCGCCGCGGATTCCGCGTCCTTCAGAGTACTTCCGAACAGGTTTGTTCGTGCAATGGTTGGTGGCTCTGTACAATCCGGCTGGCATTCCGGCGTCGTGGCCGATTAAGGTCACCATCCTCACGGCGCTCGGAGGGATGTTTGGGATCGTTTGGCTGTATATCGCAGGTTCGATCCTGAAGTGGACCGGACGCCTCTTGGGCGGGACCGCGACTTCGCTTGAGGTACGGGCTGCGATCGCGTGGGGGCATATTCCCATTGTTCTTGCTTCCATATTCGGAATTGTTGCATTTCGGCCGGGTTCTTCGGCGCCATGCAGTAAGTGCGGCTTTGGATTTTTCTTACTTACCGCGTTCGTGGTGCTAGTCCTTTGGTGCTTCGTTTTGCTAATCAAGTGCGTTTCCGAGGTGCACCGCTTCTCTGCGTGGCGTGGGTTGGGCGCTGTTGTTCTGCAGACGGGGATCCTCGACTTGTCTCCTGTCGCCATCTTGTTCTCGCTGGGTGAGATAGCACGTGTCTCGCACGACGCGGTCGCTGCTGCGAATGCGATGCGGTAGGCGATCGAACTAGGCAAGAAGTCTCCTACTTTCGGCGAGTTAGGGGTCGCGCTTCGAACTAAAGCGGAAACTTACGTCGCCAGGAACTCGCGCAAACGATTGGCGAGCTCGGCCGGCTTCTCCTCGGGAATGAAATGGCCGCAATCGGCGACCGCGCCTCCGGATGCTTGAAGCGCAACGCGCCGAAGCGATTCGACTACCAGTTCGCCGCGGCCGCGCGGACCGCCGCCGCCGAGTCCCAGCGTCGGCATCGGCAGTTTGAATCCTTTGGCGAAGGTGGCGCGATTGTCGGCGACGTCCTGCGGGAGTGCGCGGTAGAAGTTGAAGCCTGCGCGCATCGCGCCCGGCTGCGAGTAGGTGCGCACGTACTCCGCGATGTCGTCGTCGCCGATCGCGCCAGCCTGGTCGCATCCGTTCATGAAAAACCATTCGAGATATGTTCGTTCGCGGCCGTACACCAGCGCCTCGGGCAGGTCGAGCACCTGGTGGAACATGTGCCACCATCGCGGCGTGCCGCCAATCGCAGAACCGGCCGGCTGATCGCCGGGCACTGGCACGTCGAGCAGCGCGAGATGCGTCACTTCAGCGGGATGATCAGCGGCGAGGCGAAATGCAACGGGCGCGCCCCAATCGTGACCAACGACTGCAAAGCGCGCGTGCCCGAGATGCTTGTTCATCAGCAGCCAGATGTCGTTGGCGACGGTCTTCTTGTCGTAGCCGGCGACGGGACGAGTGGAGTCGCCGAGGCCGCGCATATCGGGCGCGACCAGCGAGTGCTTGTCTGCTAGCAGCGGCATCACGCGGCGCCATTCGTACCAGGTCTGCGGCCATCCATGGAGCAACACGACGGGGGCACCCTCGCCCATCGTCACGTAATGGAGTCGCACGCCTTCGAGGTTGGCGTAGCGATGCGAAAATTCTGACGGCATCGACAATCGGCTCAGTTCGCCGCGGCGACTCGCTCGCGGCGCGACTTCGTCAGCGCGTCGACATCGAACTTGAACAAGCGCGCCGCATTCAAGCCGAGAATTTTCGCGCGCGCGTCTTCCGGCAGCGATCCCATCTCGCGCTCGATCGCCT
>JBEKLS010000237.1:0-5016 GCA_050010075.1 Binatus sp. (SeqCode)
CCTTCCCGCCTGGCTCCACTCCTACAACCATCATCGCTCTCATCGCGGCATCGGCGATCGCACTCCTATCTCTCGCCTCCCTCCGGACAACCTGTTGCAACCCGACACCTAACCCCTAACCCTTCCCCTGGTGGAAGGGGGACCGGACGTAGGAAAAAGTCCCGACCAGGGACGAAGTCCCGCTTCTTTCTTTTTCCTAATACTGGGTGCAGGGGTCACCCCTGCCGAAGGAAGTTTGAAACCCACCGCGGGTTTCAAATTAGATAAAGTGAGTTCTTTCCTACGCCGACTGCGCATGTGCGCGCGGCGTAATCGCCTCGGCCAGATCTGCGGCTAGTCTGCGCGCGTCGTCGGGCGTCAGGGTTGAAACTGTAACGCGGATTCCGGGCGCGCTTTTGATTCTGTAGCACTCGCCCGCGCGAATCGCCCATCCTTTCGCTGCCATCGCGTTCGCTACCGACGCCTCTTCCGCGACCGGTACCCACACGTTCAGGCCCGAGCGACCGCGAGCTTCGATTCCGTATCCCGCCAGCGCTTCGATCAGCGCGTGGCGGCGCTCGGCGTAAGTGTTGGCCGCGGTCTGGAGCAGCGCGGGCGTTTTCGTGTCCGACCACATCGCGGCAACGAGGTCCTGCAGGATATGACTGACCCATCGCGGGCCTAAACTCTGACGTCCCTGAACGCGCGCAACTGTCAGCGGGTCTCCCGCTATCACGCTCACGCGCAAATCGGGCCCGAGCGACTTCGATACCGATCGCACGGTCGCCCAACGCGCGCGGCCGCCTGACAATGT
Source organism: Binatus sp. (SeqCode) (assembly GCA_050010075.1). GTDB lineage: Bacteria > Desulfobacterota > Binatia > Binatales > Binataceae > Binatus. Next base: position 794 of record JBEKLS010000237.1, read on the forward strand.
GATCGCGGGCGCGCCGGAAACGGGACCCGCGTGGTCGTCTTCAATCAGCACGACGTCCGGAAAGGCTGCGAGCACGTGCCGCAACTCGGCTGCGCGTTTACGATCGAGTGCGGCGCCGCTGGGATTCTGTGCGCGCGGCGTAACAATGAACGCCTTCGCGCCAAGCTTGAGCGCACGATTCAAATCCGCCGCCAGCGGACCCGAATCATCGATCGCGACCGGCTCCGTCACGAGAGCCAGCGCGGCAACCAGGTCGAGCACGCCCGTGTAGCTGGGATCTTCGACGGCGACGATATCGCCCGGCCGCAGATGCGCCTGCAGGACGCGTTCGACGGCGTCGAGCGCGCCGCTGACAACCGCGATCGACCCGGCGGCAACCCCGTCGCTCTTGAATTGCTGCGCCGCCAACTTGATTAGCGCGGCGCGATTCTCGGCGTCGCCGTAACGGCCCTGGATTCCGTCGAGCCGCGCGAGATACGGCTTCAGCCGCGGGAGCATTGCCGGGTCCGGGCCGCCGTCCGCCAGATTGCGCAGGCCGGGCGCCGGCGACGGGAAGACCGCACGCGTCAGCAGCGGCGGCCGGCGGTTGACGACGGTGCCGCGACGGCCGGAGCCATGCACGAGGCCGCGCACGCGGAGCGCGTTGTAGGCGGCGGCGACGGTGGTCGGGCTGACGCGCAGGCGCGCTGCCAATGCGCGCACGGTGGGCAGCCGCTCGCCGACGCGAAGCCGCCCGCTGCGGATTCCATTTTCGATGCTCGCGGCGATCAGGTTGCTTGAGTCTCCGCGGATTTGATATTGTACCGATACGTTCATAGTTACGTACTGTAACAAAAAGGCAAAGTCGATGGAAGAGAACGCGGAGCAGACATCCCAGACAGATGCCGTCAGCAAGCATGACGCGATCGCGCCGACCGCGCGCACCCGGGTCAAGCGTCTGCCCAAGCGCGCGTCGTACGACCTCGACGCCATCTACTCGATCCTCGACACCGCGCTCGTCTGTCACGTGGGTTTTGCGATCGAGGGGCAGCCTTACGTGATTCCGACGCTACACGTCCGAATCGGCGACCGGCTCTATATTCATGGCTCGGCGGCGAGCCGGATGCTGGGTGCTACGGCCGGCGGAACGCCGATAGCGGTCACGGTGACGCATATCGACGGCCTCGTGCTCGCGCGCTCTGCGTTCCATCACTCGGTCAACTACCGTTCGGTCGTGATCCTCGGCGCCGCGACTCTGGTCGCCGACCCGGCTGAGAAGTCCGCCGTGATGAAAGGGCTTATCGATCACATCGCGCCGGGCCGATGGGACCATATCCGGCAGCCTAACGAGAAGGAGCTTGCGGCCACGTCGGTGCTGTCGATTCCGATCGTCGAGGCGTCGGCCAAGCTCAGAAGCGGCGACGCGATCGACGACGAAGCCGACTACGCGCTGCCTGTTTGGGCGGGACAGATTCCAATTGCGACGAGCGCGATTGCGCCGATCCCGGATGGGCGGCTGGACGCGTCGATTGCGACGCCCGTGCACGTGACGGATTACCGGCTGCCGGCAAATCGAGGAGCGAGAATCACATGACGGCGATGGTGGTGATGAAGACGGGCAGATTTCTTATCAGCACGGATCGGTCGCAGCTCGACGTGGATCTGATTCACGCGTTTCTCGCGCGGTCGTACTGGGCGGCGGGTATTCCGCGCGCGACCGTGGTTCGCGCGATCGAAAACTCGCTGTGCTTCGGCGTTTACGACGGCGCCGAGCAAGTCGGGTTCGCGCGCGTGATTTCCGACTTCGCGACGTTCGCATACATCGCCGACGTTTTCATCCTCGAGCCATATCGCGAGCGCGGACTCGGCAAGGAGCTGATGGCGTCGATCATGGCGCATCCTGATTTACAGGGGCTGCGGCGATGGAGTCTCGGCACGCGCGACGCGCATGGCCTATACGCGCAGTTCGGTTTCACGCCGGTCGACAATCCGTCGCCCATCATGATGGAAATCGTGGACCCGGACGTTTACTCGCGTTCTTGAATGGGCCGCGCCCGCTGTTCTATATAACAAGTGTTAGGGACCGCAGCTGCAGCCGGCTGACGCTCATAATGAGCGCGGCCAGGAGGTATCACGCGCGAGTCCCAAGCGGAGGGCATCAATGGATTTCAAGTTCAGCGCCGAAGACGAGGCGTTTCGCGCGGAGTTTAGCGGCTGGCTCAAGGCCAACCTGCCGAAGGCGGGGACCAGCGAAGAGGGCGCCGACTTCATGCGCGAGAGCAGCGCCGACGACTGGAAGCGGCGGGTCGAGTGGCACAAGAAGATGCACGCGGGCGGCTGGGTCGGAATCAGCTGGCCCAAGGAATACGGCGGCCGCGGCGCGACGCTGACGCAGCAGATCATCTACAACGAGGAGCTCGCGAAGGTCAGCTCACCGATGCTGGTCAACGGCCTCGGCATCATGCTGGTGGGCCCGACGATCATTCATTGGGGCACTGAAGAGCAGAAGAAGAAGCACATCCCGAAGATTCTGTCGGCGGACGAACTCTGGTGCCAGGGCTATTCCGAGCCCGGCGCCGGATCCGACGTGGCCGGCCTGCAGACGCGCGCGGTCGAGGAAGGCGATTACTTTATCGTCAACGGGCAGAAGGTGTGGACCTCGGACGCGCATCATGCGGACATGTGCATCCTGCTGGTGCGCACCGACCCCGACGCGCCCAAGCACAAGGGCATCAGCTATATCCTGGTCGATATGCACAGTCCCGGCGTGACGGTGCGCCCGCTCGTGCAGATAACCGGCGACGCGAACTTCAACGAAGTGTTTTTCGAAGACGTGAAGGTGCCGAAGAAGAATCTGATCGGCGAGAAAAACCAGGGTTGGCAGGTCGCCATCACGACCCTGATGTTCGAGCGGTCGGGAATCGGCGGCGGCCGCGACATGATGGGCCAGGTCAGGGAGCTGGTCGAGCTGGCCAAGAGCGTGCGCAGCAACGGGCACACGGCGTGGGATGACACCAGCGTGCGCCAGCGGCTGGGAGGTTTTGCGTGCGAGGCGGCCGCGCTGCGCTACACGGGATTTCGCCAACTGACGCGGCGGCTCAAGGGCTTGCCGCCGGGGCCCGAAGGCTCGGTGCTCAAGCTATGCACGAGCGAACTGAATTTGCGCATGAACAAGTTCGCGATGGAGATGCTCGGACCGTACAGCCAGATGGAATTCCACGCGCCGCATGCGATGGACAAGGGCAAGTGGTCGTACCGGATGCTGGCGTCGCGGGCGCTGACGATCGCGGGCGGCACCAGCGAAATCCAGCACAACATCATCGGCGAGCGCGTGCTCGGATTGCCGAAAGGCTAATCAGTTACAACTGGCCAATCGACGAAGGGCGGCCCCGCAGCGGGTCGCCTTTCTTTTTTGCGGATTGCTGGCCGGTACCGGACAGGCTTACGGTTTGCGGGCCGCTCGAGCTGTTGTTGTCGATGGTCAGAACGCCGCTGCTCGCTCCTGCTGCGACCGGCGCGAAGACTACGGAGTAGGTGCACTTCTTTTTGGGTTGCAGCGAGGCGCTGCAATCCTTTGAGATTGCGAAGCTGCCCGTGATCTGAGCGCCGGTCAGCGTTATGGCGACCTTGCCCTGGTTGGTCGCGGTAATTTTTTTGGCCTTGCTCTTCTTGCCGACCTTCGCGGAAAAACTTGCCGAGCTTGGCGCTACCGCCAGCGCCGCCGCCACCGTGGGCATCGGCGTCGGCGTAATGGTCGGGGTCGCAGTTGATGTGGCAGTGGCAGTTGACGTGCGAGTAGCAGTTGCAGTGGCTGTGGCAGTCGCGGTGCGCGTTGCGGTTGCAGTCACAGTCGCGCCGGGCGAAGCAGTTGAGGTTGATGTCCTGGTTGGGGTGACTGTCACCGTCGCAGTGGCAATTGCGGTTGCTGTGCTGGTTGGAGTGACCGTCGCTGTCGGAGTGGCAGTTGCGGTTGCTGTGCTGGTTGGGGAGACCGTCGCTGTCGGAGTAGCAGTTGCGGTTGCGGTCCGCGAGGCGCTCGCGCTAGCAGTCGGGCTATCGGTTACTGTCGCGCTTGCGGTAGGTGTCGAAGTCGCTGTAACCGACGCTCCACCAGTTGCCGTCGGCGTGGCGGACGCGGTTGGCGACCCGGTCGTAGTCGGCGTGGCAGTCGCCGTGATCGACGGGGTGGGCGACGATGCGGGCGTCGGGGAAATGGTGTTGACGGGGGTTCCGTCGCCGGTCAG
>JBEKLS010000238.1:0-7036 GCA_050010075.1 Binatus sp. (SeqCode)
AATAAATCAATGCGAGCCGCGCAGAGTGAACGATGCGCAGACATGCAGCGGACGACGCGTCAAATACGCAATCCCGATTGCAAGTCTATCAGAATTGCAAAACCGAGACGTCGAGAAAGCCGCGGCCAGCCTTACTGATGTGCGGATTCAGTTCTCGGCGGCGCGCAATCGCCGCTTTTCCTTGATAGTGCAGAGGGGTTCCACACTAAATAGATTTCCAGTTCTAGACTCGCCCCGCCGCGCGCAAAACATAAAGTGCATCAGCGGTAACCCACTCATTCGCACGGCCATTCCCGCTGCCACCCCAATCAACGGGTGAAATGGATCCGAAGCGCGAGCTGGTATCGATATTCGCCGACACCTTGTAGAAGCGGCCTTCAGCGGCCCATCCTTTGCCCGGTAACTCTTTGCGTTCCAGTAGGTCCAGCGCCTCGCCGCATCGAGGATCGTTGATAAGTCCCATTTCCGCCAACGCCACTAACGCGCCTAGCATGTCGTAATGCCAGTAGCGCGGGTATTTCGCTCGCAGCCAATGCGGCGAAATCACCTTACCGTCTGTACGGCTTCGGAAAAGTCGCCGGCTCAGAAAAACTTCCGAAGCCTTCAATGCGGCCGCACGCGCCGCGTCGTCTCCGGTTCGATCCGCATGAGCTGCAAGGCCCAGCATCGGCAGTAACGATTCGTTGAACGATGAAATGTGCGCAGACGGCTTGCGGTCGCAATTCCATCCCCCATCGGGCCATTGCCAATGCATCAGACGCTCGGCCAGGCCGTCACTTCGCTTGTCGGCGAGACCCAGCCGGGTGATCGAGTAGAGCGCATTACCTTGCTGCGAGCCGCAACGGCGATAGCGCCCCTGAATAATGGGAACGCCTTCGGCGCTTCGATGCTTGGGGACGCTGACCTTGGACTCGAACTCCGCGTAGAAAGAACTGCCGAGCCAGCAGTCGAGTACCTGATCGCGCATCGGGCGCAAAGACTCGTCGCCGGCCGGATAGCCAATCTCGGCCAGCATCGCGAGCGTCCAATGAGCGCCCCGCCAGCTCGCGTACACATGCGCCTCGCGAACGAACTGCTTGTCGCGGCCGGCGATCAGAGCTCTAGCGCGCGGGGAGTTTCTGATTTCTTCCTGTAGGTCTCGAATCTTCGGCGCCGAAGGATCTTCGCCAAGCACGCGGGTCAAAACCTTCCAGCGAACCGAAGGCTCATCGCTATGCAGCAGCTTGTCGACTAAAGAACTACGATCTCGCGTCACGACCGGGTTCCTTCGCTATCTTCAGGATGACCCAAAACAGGAGCGCCACAATAAAAGGCGGCGCGAGCCATAGGATCCGATTCGGGCTGCTCATGCTTGCCGCTTCATCGATAGTGAGCGACCATGTTTAGCGCAATGGCCCCGCGTCTATTTCAGTACTTTAAAGTTTTGATCACTTTGATGGCTTTGCCCGCTATCTGGATCACGTACGTGCGTGTCGTGCGCCCAGTTGTGTTTGCGTCGGCCTCAATTGAGGTTCAGCGGATGGAATCGCCGGATCATGAAGTGCAAGTTGTTCTCGTCGAAAGCAATCCGGGAGCACTTGAGCCGCCCGCCTACGAGGTTTACCTGACTAAGACCGGATCAAAAGAGCTAGGTAACACAGTCCTCGGAGCGATCGGCAAGAATGATCTTAAGTTCAGATGGATCTCGGCCAGGCTGCTTGAGATTTCTTATTCGGAGGCGTGTTTAGTCTCTTTTCGCAATCACTGGGAAAATACAGTGGTGCCGTATGGTGGCGACTACGACGTCGAGATACGCTTGAAACCTCCCGAAGATGATGTGCCACGCCCGTTTTGCGCCTGAGATTGTTTATTTTAAAGTCGCTCGACGCGCGCGCGATGAATCCGAAGACGCGGGCACGGCGGCCCGCGCCACTCTATTCCGCCGCTCGAAGACTTGGCGCGCGCTCTCTATTTCTAGCACTGGATCTTCGAGGCGATGCGAACTGGTCACGCGGAGCCATTGCGGTGATATGGTCGCCTAGTTTCGATGCCTCACGGTTCGCCCCCCTCAAACCAGCGTCAGTTCAGCGTCTCCTCGCGATGTGAACTGCTGCCATTCCTGATGACGCTGCCGCACAGGCTGTCGCGCAAGCAGGCTAAGGATCTGCTGCGCTTTCGCGCGGTCACCGTGAAGCGCGTCGCCATGGTCACATTGTCACTATCGCTTCGGGCAAGCAGGTCCCGGCTGAATCGATCGAGCGTCATGGACTCAAAATCATTTACCTCGACGATGACGTTGTTGTGGTCGACAAACGCGCGGGATTGCTCTCGATGGGATCGGAGGGCGAGAAAGAACGAACTGCGCATCGGATTCTCAACGAGCATCTGAAGGCACTCACGAAGTTGGCGCTCCAACAGGCCTTTATCGTTCATCGGCTCGATCGCGAGACCTCTGGCCTGATGCTGTTCGCGAGAAGTCGCGCAACACAGGCGGCGCTGCAGGAGAACTGGAAGACCGTCACTAAAAGGTACCTGGCGGTCGTCGAGGGCGTGCCCGCGAAAACCGAGGGTACGCTGCGCGACAATCTTGTCGAGAGCAAGTCGCTCAGGATGCATCGCGTCGAGCGCGGTGGAGAGCTGGCGATCACGCATTATCGCGTTCTGCGCACCGGGCGCGGCAGCTCGCTAGTCGAGTTCACGCTCGAGACCGGCCGCAAGAATCAGATTCGCGTGCAGATTGCCGGCCTCGGTCATCCGATCGTTGGCGATCGCAAATACGGCGCAGCGACCGATCCCGCGCGGCGGCTCGCGCTCCATTCGAGCGAGCTGAAGTTTCGCCATCCAGTGACGGGCGCGTCGATGGAATTCCGCAGCGCCATGCCAAGCCGTCTCCTGGCCTTGCTCGCGCCGCGTGGCGGCAAACAAATGACACCGCGATAAGATTCTGACGGCTGGCGCGGATGGATGCCGGAGCCGCATCGACGTTAGGAACGCGGTTGGCAAACCAGGCACGCAACCTGCGCGACGAAGCTAATCAAGGGCGGCTTCTCGCCCGCCGCGGCACGCAACTTGGATCGAGATTATCCAGATGAACAACGAGCCCACAGACGCACCTACGATCGACATGCAATCGATTACCCAGCTGGCCGAGGGCGACGGGCTGGGCCAGAAGTTCGTCGCCGAAATCATCGACCTGTTTCTCGCCGACCTCGGCGAGCGCGTGAGCAAAATCAGTGTGCAGATGAGTCTGGGCGATTACGACCCGATTGCGCCGATGGCCCATGCGATCAAGGGGAGTTGCGGACACTTCCGCGCGATGCGCCTGATGGACCTCGCTAGTGAGCTCGAAGACAAGGTCAGAACGAAGCATACCAAGGGCCTTCAGGCGGCGATCGATGCGATGGTGGCGCAAGCGGAACGGGTCCGCGTCGCGCTCGAGGCCTACAAATCAGAACACTTGCCGCAATGAGCTGACGCTCCGCCAACAGCAATCATGCGGGCGCGGGCTGAGCCCCGGCCGCAGGTCCTGTGCCGCCGCTTCCACTGCTCAACGCAAGCATCACTTCAGTCCAGCCGTCGAAAATCATGTCGATGCCGATGAACAGGCCGATGATCCACAGTCCTGAAACCGGCCACGAACTCATGATCGAAAACCCGAGGAACAGCGAAATCACACCGTTCAGGATGAGCCATCCGCGATGATGAATCGGGGTGGAGAACGCGACGAAGAGTCTGAAGGTGCCGGCCACTATCAGCAGCATCGCGATCATGAAGGTCAGCGTGATAGCGGCTATCCCCGGATGCGTGACCATCAGAATGCCGGTGACCGCGTATAGCAGGCCGCCCATCAGGTTGATAAAGAAACCGCCCCAGGCGCGGCGCGCGAATCCGTGAACCACTTCGAAGATACCGGCGAAGAGCAATATCCATCCGATAAACATCACGGAAACCATCGTCATGAGTTCGGCGCTGCCGATCGCGATGGTGCCGAGGATGATCAACGCGAGCCCGATGCAGAAATACCAGGTGCGATGCGCCCTCACCTCTTCGATTCCCAACACAGGCATAAGTAGAGCCATCGTGATCCTCCCTAACCGGTTGCTATAACCGCTTGCCTATCAACCGGGAGTTGCTGGCGCGGCCGGCGCCGGCTGATCGGTGAAGTGGACGGCGGTGCCGGCGCATTCGAAGTATCCGTTTTCAGTGTAGGGCTCGAACGCACCATAGTTGTCGTCCGCAACGAACCACACCGTTGTGTTCACGATCGCATCGACCTGATCACCATACTTGCGATACGCCGCCGCCCTAATTCCATCGCCATGGACGACCTGCCCGCCGGTCGAATTTGGCAGGTTGAAGCAGAAGCCCTCCGCGCGCCCGAGCGCAGTGTACTGCGCATGACCCTTGATGGTGGCGCCGTGTACGACCTGTATCTTTTTGGTCGCGGCGCTAATCGCATCCTGCTTCTGCTGAAGCTGAGTGACATCCTGTTGAGCCGCGGAGCATCCGGCGAGCGCCATGATCGCCAAAGCGAGAAGAATCGGCCGCATCGGTATCGCCTCCTGCGGATTGGCGTAACCAACTGGCGCGCCGGGCGCAAGATGTTTTCTTCGACGCGCAGTTCCAGCCGTTGCTAGGCTTTCTTCTTGCGCTCGGCCCAACGCTTCTTCATCGCGATGGACAGACGCTTTCTGCCCGCCGGCGTCAGGCCGCCGCGCTTGCGCTTTTTCGTGGTGCTGCCCTTGGGTCTGCCGACGCTCTTCTTCGTACCACCACCCGAGAAGGCCGATCCTAACAGCGCCGTGATAGCTTTACCGAGCCTATCTCGCTCCTTCTTCATGTCCGCCACAATTTTTTCCAGATCCAAGGTCAGCTCCTTTGGTGCCGATGCTGTGTGCAGCTCGCACCTTTCAATCCGATTTAGCTCCCTATGCTGTCATTAGCTATCTGAATTCGCAATGCGACTACCCACTCCGCCAAACGATAATTCTCCGGTGCCAGCATTCTCGCGCTACCCCCGACAGTGGGATAGCCTAGTTCTCCTCCGTCCGAGCGCCTGTTGAGCTTCCTTAAAATTACCGGTAGCGCACAGCGTCGATTAGCAATAGAGTGAGCCGGCGTTTTGCTGGAAGAATTGTGAACGAAGTCTCTCGCACCAAATTTCTCGTCGAACTGATCAAGCCCTCGCACTACGACGACGACGGCTACCTCATACAGTGGTGGCGCGGCTTCGTGCCGTCGAGCTCACTGTCGAACCTGTACGGCCTCGCGCTCGACGCGCAGTCGCGACATATCCTGGGCGAGAGCGTCGACCTGGACATCGAAGCGCACGACGAAACCAACGCGCGAGTCCCGGTACGATCGATAATCCGGCGGTTCAAACGCAACTCGAATCGCGGTGTCGTGTTGCTGGTCGGAGTGCAGACCAACCAGTTCGCCCGCGCCGTCGATATCGCGCGCGAACTGCGCGCCGCTGGAATCCAGGTCGCCATCGGAGGCTTCCACGTCAGCGGATGCCTCGCGATGCTGCCTGAGATGCCGCCAGAGATGACCGACGCGCTCGCGCTCGGAATCACGCTGTTCGCCGGCGAGGCCGAGGAGCGGCTCGACGCGCTGTTGCTCGCGGCGTTCGAGGATCGGCTCGAGCCGGTTTACAACTACATGGCGGATTTACCGGCGATGGACGGCAAGCCGCTGCCATTCCTGCCGATGAAATACGTCAAGCGCTATGCCGGCGCGCTCGGATGCTTCGACGCGGGCCGCGGATGCCCGTTCAGTTGCAGCTTCTGCACGATCATAAATGTGCAGGGACGCAAGTCACGTCATCGCAGCGCCGACGATATCGAGCAACTCGTGCGCGCGCACGCGGCGCAAGGCGTACGCAGCTTCTTCATCACCGACGACAATTTCGCGCGCAACAAGAACTGGGAAGCGATCCTCGACCGCATCATTATGCTCAAACGCCGCGACCGGCTGAAGATAAACATCATCATGCAGGTCGACACGATGTGCCACAAAATTCCGAACTTCGTCGAGAAGTCGGTGCGCGCGGGATGCAAGAAAGTTTTCATCGGGCTGGAGAACATCAATCCCGACAGCCTCAAGGGCGCGTCCAAAGGTCAGAATCGCATCACCGAGTATCGCAAGATGCTGCAGGCGTGGAAGCGCGCCAAGGTGCTGACCTATGCCGGCTACATCCTCGGCTTCCCGTCGGACACGCCCGCGAGCATCGAGCGCGATATCGCGATCATCCAGCGTGAACTGCCGATCGACATCATGGAGTTCTTCATGCTGACGCCGCTGCCCGGCTCGAAGGACCACCAGGAGATGTACCTGCGCGGCGATCGAATGGATGCGGACACCAACAAGTATGACGCCGAGCATGCGACCGCCGATCATCCGCAGATGAGCGCGGTCGAGTGGCAGGACATCTACCAGCGAGCATGGCATCTGTACTATTCGCCTTCCCACATCGAGACGCTGATCAAGCGGGCGGTCGCCAGCGGAATGCGCTCGCGGCGGATGACCTCGATGATTTTTTATTTCTACGGCAGTCACGCCTTCGAGCGGGTGCATCCGCTGCAAGGCGGGATTATTCGCCGCAAGCCTCGCACACAGCGCCGTCCGGGATTTCCGCGAGAGAACGCGGTGAGTTTTTTCGTGCGGCGCTCCCGCGAGACGCTCGGGACCTACTTGCCGGGGCTGTGGTTCTTCTGGCGGCTGGAACGGCTGCGAAAAAAGATCGAGAACGATCCTGCATCGAAACTCTATATGGATGTTGCGCTCAGCCCCGTCGATGACAGCGAGTTTGGCGACGACCTAGAGCTCTATCACAACACCAATTCAGCTCGCCGCGCGGCCGATCACGCCCAGGCGCATGCCGACGAGATGCGGCAAATCGAAATTCGCCGAGCCGCCAACGGCTGATCGCTACCATTATTTCGCGGGCGTTGGCTTATACAGCCCCGGGAAGTCCTTTTGCAGTGCCTCGAGCTTCGGCAAATCGTTGTAGACGATGTAGGGTTGATCCGGGTGCAGCTCGAGGTAGTTCTGATGA
>JBEKLS010000239.1:0-4964 GCA_050010075.1 Binatus sp. (SeqCode)
CCGGTAGCTGATCCTTTGAAGCGCGTCGCAAACCGCGACAATGCGATCGCGGCGACGGTCGCGCGCGCCGGTCTATGGCAAGCACAAACGCCGCAGGCATTTCGCCGCGAGCTGCTGGTCGCAGCACATCAGCGCGCGATCACTGAAGCAATCGTCGCCACCGATGATGCGGACCTGGTCGAGCGCACCGGCGCTCGCGTGGAAGTGGTCGAGGTCTCGACTGCCAACATAAAGATCACGACGCAATCAGATCTGGAGATCGTCGAAGCAATCATCGGATCGCGAACGTGATCCTGGCCTCTCCCTGTCAGGGAGAGGCCGACGCGCGTCCTCACGCGTCGGGTGAGGGTCAAAATTCCTAGTTCCGCGCCTCGCTCATAACTTGTGCGATAGCACCGCGCAGCGAACCGAATACAGAAGGACATCCTTGTATTCGGACCCTCACCCGCGCCGGAGGCGCGGCCTCTCCCTGACAGGGAGAGGCCGGATTCGGTCTACGCTGGCTCGGGCTCGTAGCCTGCTCTTTCGATCAGTTCGCGCGTTCGCGCCCAGTCCCAGCCGGCGGTAGTCAGGTAGCCGTTGACGAAAATCGAATTCACCGCGCTGAACAAATCGGCCTGACGCGCGCCGACATTGAGTTCGCGGCCGCCCGCCGCGCGCACTTCCCTGCGCGGATTGAGCAGGCGGAACAGGCACGCGGCCTTCAGGCATTTCTCCGGCGTCAGCGCGCGCATCGATTCGAGCGGCGTGCCCTTGATCGGATGCAGAAAATTCACCGGCACCGAATCGATCGCGAGTCGCCGCGTCGCGTACGCAAGATCGATAATGTCGTCGTCAGTCTCGCCCATCCCGATGATCCCGCCCGAGCAGGTCGACAATCCCGCCGCGCGCACATTCTCGATCGTCTCGACCCGATCATCGTAGGTGTGCGTCGTACAGATTTCCGGATAGAAGCGGCGGCTCGTGTTGAGGTTGTGATTTATCCATCCGGCGCCCGCGCGCTTGAGCTCGCTCGCCTGCTCGCGCGTCATCAGACCGATAGACAGGCACAGTTCCAGCCCCGGCAGCTCGGCACGGATTCGATCGCACGCCTCGCCCAGATGCTCGACATCATTGCGCGCCGGCCCGCGCATGCTGCAGACCATGCAGTAGCGGCGCGCGCCGCTCTCGACCGCCATCCGCGCGCCCTCGACCAACTGCGCGACGCTTTGCATCTTGTACACCGGGATTTCAGCCTTCGAGATGCGCGACTGCGAGCAGTAGGAACAATCCTCGGGGCAGATGCCGCTCTGCGCGTTGCGCAGCATGCAAATCTTCACGCGCCGCCCGAAGGCAGCCTCGCGCACGGCGCGCGTTGCGGCGAGCAAGTCGGCCAGCCGGTCGTCGGGGCAATTCAGGATCGCAGCGGCGGTCTCGCGTGCGATTTCTTTTCCAGCCAGAACTTCCTCGACCATTTGATCCAGATCGATTTCACTAAACTTCAACATCACAAATCCTTGTTGCACGATAAAATCCGCGCGCCGCACATTTAGAGGTTTCCCAAACCTGAATCAAGCGATCCCGACGTAGCGAGAGACAAAGAGACAACAGAAGGACATCATATTCGGACCCTCACCCGCGCCGCGGGCGCGGCCTCTCCCTGATAGGGAGAGGCTATTCAGGAAAGACTACGACGATTGGGGCGGGCGCGTTGGCGGGCGGTAGATTCGCTGCTCATCCTCGTCCACCTTGTTCTGCTCCTCCTGCCCCGCGCTCATCACGTCGACCGACACCACGCCCGGATGTGAGATTCGATTCGCTGCCGACATCCGGCGCATGCGCGCGGCGTACCAGATGCTGATGGTGAGCCGGATCATCAGCAGGATCGTGAAGATCACGCACAGACGACCGAACCAGTCGTCGGTGCGCGAATACAAAGTTGGACCGGTGCCCATCGGCAGGTCTGCGACCGCAACGGCGTTTTTGTCCGACAGCGGCGCTTGCACCACCAGCTGCCGTCCGCGGTCATCCGTCGCCGAGATCATCCCGCCGCGCGCCGAACGAGCGATCGAGAAGCCGGATTCCACTCCACGCACGACCGCCATCTGCTCATGAATCAACTCCGAGCCCGCCCAGTCCGCCGCCGGCGCCATCACCACGAGCACACCGTTGGCCGCAAGATCGCGCGCGATATCGGGAAAGTCCAAATCCTGGGAAATCAGCACTGCGGTGCGTCCCCATGGCGCGTCGAAGATCGCCTGCTTCCGGCCCGCCTTGTAGTCTCCTTCGAGATCCGGAATCGGATGATGCTTGGCGTATTTGGCGACGATGTTGCCGTCGGGACCGAATACGACCGCGATGTTTTTCTTGGGCGTGCGATCAAGCTGGTTGATACCGACCACCAGGTATACGTGCGCCATGCTCGCGATTCGCTGGAATCCTTTGACGACGTCCCATTCGTAGCTCGGCGCGACGCCAACGACCTTTTCGGGCAGCACGACGATTTGCACGCCCTGGCCGGCGACGCGGCTCACCAGCTTCGCGTACAGCGTGACGATGTCGGCCGCATCGCTTACGTCGTTGGACTCGGCTTGCGGTATCAACGAATCGCTGGCTACCATCGCGACCCGCACTGACCCAGTGCTCGGCGTCCGAATCATCCGAATCCAGCCCCCGATGACCGCCAGCGCGAACACGCCGACCGCCAGGATTGCGGGCTCCTTCCAATCCATGTTCCATCGGCGCCGATACCAGGCCACCGCCAGCCCCGCCGGCAACAGCGACATGATGAACATCACGCCGCACATGCCGAGCCACGACGCCGTTTGCAGCAACGGCACGAAATCAACTTGTGAGTACGCCGGGCTGCCCCAGGTGCCGTGGGGCGATTGCTGGCCGAGGGTAAAATAAAAGGCGGTCTCAAACGTCGGGAAGACCAGCGCAGCCAGCAGCCCCGACCATCGCCGCGTCGCCTCGGTCGCACACGCCACGAAGGCCGCGAACACCGCCGCGCCCGCCAGGTGCGACACGAATGTGTTCACCAGCGGCACCGCGAAGCTCTCGCCGCCCCAGGACCCGAGATTGCCGATCAGATAGGCCATGAACGCAAGCTGCGCGACGGACGCCGTCCGGATTTCGGGTGCGGCCGCCAGCAGAGGCAGGGGCGCGAGCAGCGCGCATGGCCATAGCGCCGGCTCGAGGGACGCAACTTCGTAGAGCAACGCAGTGGCGACGGCAGCAATAGCGGCCAGCGCGAGACCGCCGCTCGGATTGTTCAGCCGGTCGCCTGAATATCGCGGGCCCACGCTGCGGACGGGAGATCGCGCCAGGTTACCCAGCCGCGCCGAACCATCGTTTGCGCGGTCGGCCATGGAGTCAGGCTTGATCGCGCGGCGGGCGAATCGGATCGCCCGGCCCCGGTGATTTCGCAATCACGCCTTCGTTGAGCGATCCGGATCGAAAGCCCTTCAGATCGATCGCAACGAATCGAAACCCGATCTTTTTGAATTCGCGATCGACGGTTTCGCGAAGCTCCGGCTCGAACACGCGTGCCATCTCGCTTTGCTCGAGCTCGAGCCGCGCGACGTCGCCATGGTAGCGCACGCGCGCGACCGCAAAGCCCATCGAATGAAGCAGCTTCTCGCCAGCCGCGACTTTTTCGAGCCCGGCCGGCGTTATCTGCGTGCCGTATGGAAAGCGCGACGACAGGCACGGCGACGCCGGACGATCCCACGTCGGCAATCCCATCGAGCGCGAGAGCGCGCGAATATCAGCCTTGGTCATTTCGGCTTCGACCAGCGGATGGCGCACGCGCTTCTCGCTGGCCGCCTGCATCCCGGGCCGGTAGTCGTGCAGGTCGTCGAGGTTGAGGCCATCGACAATCTCGTCGATACCAAGCTCAGCCGCCTTGGCCTCGCAAACCGTGAAGAGGTTGTGCTTGCAGAGGTAGCATCGGTTGAGCGGATTCGCGGCGTAGCCGGGAATTTCGAGCTCGTTCGATTCGATCACGAGGTGGCGCGCGCCAATCAGGCGCGCCATCGCGAGCGCCGAATCGCGATCTTCGTCAGGCATCGTCGGCGACGTCGTCGTCAATGCGAGGACCGAATTGCCGAGCGTGTCGTGCGCGACTTTGAGCACGAAGGTTGAATCGACGCCGCCGGAAAACGCCACGATGAGACTGCGCATCGGCGCAAATATCGCGCGCATCCGGTCCAGCTTGGCGTCGAGCGTGTTCGTCTCCATCGACTCTGTCGTCAGATTCCCTCGGCCTGGAAAAGATCCGTCGTCAGGTAGCGCTCGCCGGTGTCGCAGAACACGACGACCACGACGTTGCCCTTGCCGAGCCGCCTGGCTATCTGCAGCGCGGCAAAACAGTTCGCGCCCGACGAGATGCCGACCAGGATGCCCTCCTCGCGCGCGAGCCGGCGCGAGAACAGCGTCGCATCCTCGTCGCTGACGGCGATTATCTCGTCGTAGACCTTGGTGTCGAGATTGCTCGGCACGAAGCCGGCGCCGATTCCCTGGATCTTGTGAAAGCCCGGCTCACCGCCCGACAGCACCGGCGAATTTTTCGGCTCGACCGCGACGATCAGCACTTTCTTGTCGAGATGCTCGCGCAGGTAATGGCCCGCGCCCGTAATCGTGCCGCCTGTGCCGACGCCGGCGACGAACGCGTCGATGCGCTTGAACTGTTCGAGCAGCTCGGGCCCCGTGCATCGATAATGAATGTCGGGATTGGCGACGTTGCTGAATTGCTGCGGCATGAAGTAGCCGGGATTCTCGCGGCACAGCTCCTCGGCCTTCGCGATGGCGCCATGCATCCCGCGCGTGTCCGGCGTCAGCACCAGCTTCGCGCCGTAAGCGACCAGCAGCGAGCGCCGTTCCTCGCTCATCGTGTCGGGCATCGTGAGAATCAGCTTGTAGCCCTTGACGGCGGCGACCAGCGCGAGCCCGATGCCGGTGTTGCCGGAGGTCGGCTCGACGAT
>JBEKLS010000240.1:0-4841 GCA_050010075.1 Binatus sp. (SeqCode)
CGTTTCCAGATGAACGGACCCGCCAGCGCGAGCACCACCAGGCTCAGAATTAAAACCTCGGCGAAGAACATCCAATCCAGCCGCGGCCATCCGCCGAAACGCTCGCGCCGAAAACCGCGCAGCGCGCGAAACGCCAGCACGCTCGAGACCGTCACGCGCGACGGCCGCTCCTTGGCCAGGTATGCGAGCACGAGCACCGGAATCAGTGCGAAAAATGCGAGCGCGCCTGGATAAAGGAGTCCCATCGTAGTGCTTCTCAGTGCGCCAGGCCGAGGTCGCGCACCGCGCGAATAAAAAATTGCTGGAAGTCCTGGTCGGTCGTGTAGAGCGCGTAATGCAGCCCGCGCTTGAGGCAGAACGATTTTATCTCACGCGTCAGGCGCGTCATCGTGTCGCGATACTGCGTGCGCTCGCGCTCGCCTATAGACACGCGCAGCCGCTCGCCCGATTCCGAATCGACCACCTCGACGTCGCCGTCGAGTCCCTGGCCGTTAAGCTCGCGCCCGCCAAGAATCTGCACCGCCGTGAGGTCCATCGAGGCGGCGGTGAACATGCCAAGCCCGCGCGTGACCGAGTTGAGCAGCATCAGAAAGTCGGAAACGATAAACACCTTGCCCGCGCGTCGAATCGCGAGCAGCTCGGTCGCCAGCGAAGTCGCGAAGTCGAACTGTCCGCCCGGCTTGAGCTCGGCCAGGCGCCGCGCGAGCTCGACGATTCGATGCCGCCCGTTGACGAACGACGGATCGACCTTCGCGCCCTTGCCGCCGAGCACGCGCAGCATCACGCGGTCGCCGCTGGCCAGCGCGACGTACGCTAGCGCGAGCGCTGTCACTATCGCGTGCTCGAACTTGCGGTCCGCCACGGGAAATCCCATCGACGCGCTCGCGTCGACGAAGATGTAGGTGAGCAGGTCTTCCTCTTCCTGAAAAAGCTTGATGTAGAGCTTGTCGCTGCGGCCGTAAAGTCCCCAGTCGATGTAGCGGAAGTCGTCGCCGGGCGAGTAGTGGCGAAAGTCGTTGAACTCGAGCGACGATCCGCGCTTGGGCGACAGGTGCATCCCGCGGCCCAGCCCGGCGTAGCGCTGGCGCGTTCTGATCCTGAGCTTTTCGAGCCGGGCGAGAAATCCCGGTGTGAACTCATCCGGCAGTCCGAACATCGGCTATGTGCGCGGCTTCTTGAGCCGCTTGATCACCTGCTCGAGAATCGATTCGGCGGACACGCTCTCGGCCTCGGCCTGGAAGTTGAGCAACAAGCGATGCCGCAGGCACGGCACGATGGCGTCGTCGATGTCGTCGTAGCCCACGCTGACGCGGCCGGCGAGGAGAGCGTTAACCTTGGCGCACAGAATCAGCGCCTGCGCACCGCGCGGACTCGGCCCGAAGCGCAGGTATTGCGAGACCTCGGGAATCGCGCCGGGACCGCCGGGAGTGCATCCGCCGATCACGCTGATGATGTAGCGCTCGAGCGGTTCGGCCACCATCACCTCGCGCACGAGCGCCTTGAGATTTTCAATCGCCTCCGGCGCGCGCGCGGGCTCGAACAGCGGCTGAATCTTGTTCTGCGCGACGCCGGTGGTGCGGCTCAGGATCTCGCGCAGCTCGTCAGGCTTGGGCGATCCCATCACGACTTTGAAGATGAACCGGTCCATCTGCGCTTCGGGGAGCGGATAGGTTCCTTCGAGCTCGATCGGATTTTGCGTGGCCAGCACGATATACGGCGGGTCGAGAACGTAAGTGGTGCCGAAGACCGTGACCTGGTGCTCCTCCATCGCCTCGAGCACCGCCGACTGCGTCTTGGGCGTGGCGCGGTTGATCTCGTCGCCGAGCACCATATGCGCGAAGATCGGCCCTTCCTTGAACTGGAACTCGCGATGACCATCGGCCTCGGTCAGCACCTGCGTGCCGATGATGTCCGACGGCATCAGGTCGGGCGTGAACTGGATTCGCTTGAAGCTGAGCCCGAGCGTCTCGCTGGCCGCCTTGACCATCAGCGTCTTGCCGAGTCCGGGCACGCCTTCGATCAAGATGTGGCCGCCGCAGAACAACGCGGTCAGCAGTTTGCGCACGACCTCGCGATGGCCGACGATTACGCGCGCGACTTCGTTCTCGGCGCGCGAGAAAATCTTGCGAAAATCCGCGACCCGCTGGTCGGGTGAAACCTGTTGAGGAGCCGCTCCCATCCGTTCTCCTTCCTTGCCTGAGTCTAATGAATCATGTCGCGATAGCGCGGCGGCACGAGTTGTCGTTCATCCGGCGGCGCATCGTCACTGGTCGGCGCCAGCGGCGCGTTGACGTAGGCCGTCGTCGCCGTGGGCCGATCGGTGTCAAGTACCGTTTTCCCGCCGCTACCGGAAGAGGGCACGCCCGGCAGCCGGAACATCACGTAGCGCGCATCCTTGATATCCACGGTCGTGCCTTTCTCACCGGGCTTCAGGAACCGCTGCGCATTGGTGGACGTCGGCATCTCGCCAAGATGCGTATCGCCGAGGTTCGAGCCCATGTCGCGATTATTTTTCGGGTTGCCGCCAGCCGACGGAATATTGCGATCGCCGTTGGCGCCGGCTTTGGGGACGCTGCCGGCCCGGTTGGGATCCAGATGGCTGCCGCTGTTCTCGTCGGGCTTATCGCCCGGCTTGTTGGCGCCGCCCTGGTTCTTGTCGTCGCCGGGTTTGCTGTCGAGGCCGGGATTTTTCGGGTTGGCGGTTTCGACCTGCGTTTCGGCCTTGGCCAGTTCGTTCTGCAGCTGGATATTCTGCTGATCGCTCTTGTTCTGATTTTTATCGTTGTTTGCCGAGTTGCCGCCGTTTTGATTCTTGCCTGAATTATTGCCGCCGCCGCCCTTGCCCGAACCCGAGTTGTTGCCGCCTAGCGTCTGGCCCGATCCCGACTCGCTCTTGCCCTGGCCGCTGCCATTGCCCGACGAGTTGCCCTGGCCATTGCTCTTGCCGCTGCCCTTGCCATTCTGCGCGCTTGATTTGCCGGCGGCCTGATTCTTACCCGACTCGCTGTTGTTGCGCTTCTCGGCGGCGCGTTTGGCCTGGCGCATCGCATCTTCAAGCCGCTTCATTTTCTCTTCTTGCGGCAGCTTGGGATTTTCCAGCGCGTCCGCCGCCTCGCGAATCGTATCGGCCAGCGCCTTATCGTCGGAACTGCCGACGGTCCTGGCAATTTCCTCGGCGATCGACCGCAGCTTGGCAGCTTCTCGAGTCTCGGGCGTCGGCGCGCGTACCAGGCCCAATGTCGCGAGCACCATCGCGAACGCGACGAGGCCGACCAGGATCGAAGAGCGCTTGAGCGGCTCGCCAACTTCGAGTCTGAATTCCTGGCGAAGGTCCATGCCGCCGAACAGCGCAATCGCGCGCCGCCACAAAACCGGGAACAGCGGTGTGCGCCGCGCGCGGCCGCTGTCGGGCGACGACGGATTGACCAGCGTCGCGAACGTCACGATCTCCTGGTTGCATTCCAGCCGATCGTCGAGCTCGGCCGCAGCCCCGACAAAGTCGTGCGATCGGCGATACGCGCGAAACGCCATCACCAATCCCACCAACAACACCGCAAAGCCCGCGGCGACGAGCGCGAGACTCAGCGAGTCGGCGCGATCGGGTGCGAGCGAGTAGCCATATTGCTCCCAGGTTACGCTGCCGATCGGTTCGAGGAACAGTCCGAGCGCAATCGCGGTGAGCGCGGGCGCGATCGTGCACAGAATCACGCGGATCGCCGCCAGCCGTGCGATGCGCGTGCTCGCGCTACCGATAGTCTCGACCGGATTTGCCACAGGATGAAATTATAGCGTACTGGACCCAGATGCGACCGTCCAAATGGCGGCCCAAACCAGCTTATTTTGTCGGCGCAGCGGCTGGTTTGCCGGCGGCCGGTTTCCGTTCGAGCGCGATCGCGTGGCGATGCTCGTCATATGATTTCGAAAAGACATGCGTCCCGCCTTCGCGGGCGACGAAATAGAGATAATCAGTCGGCGTCGGATTGAGCGCCGCCTGAATTGATTTCAACCCGGGATTCGCGATCGGTCCCGGCGGCAAGCCGGTGAAGTCATAAGTGTTGAAGGCGGACTCTGTATGCACGGCGTCCTCGGCCGACTCCTTGGCGCCGTCAAGATCGTACTGCGCCGTCGGATCGGACTGCAGCGGCATTCCAAGCCGCAGCCGATTATAGAAAACGCCTGCGATGAGCGGGCGCTCCTCCGGCGCTTTCGCCTCCTTCTCGACGATCGAGGCCATTGTGACCAGCCGCCGCGCGTCGAGGCCCTCGGCGAACATCCGCTCCTCAACCGCCGGCGTCAGCACGTGGTAGAACCGCGCCAGCATCGCACCGAGCACGTCGTCAACCGTCGCGTGCGGCGAAAATTTGTACGTCGCGGGAAACAAGTAGCCTTCCGCGCCGAGCGGCATCAGCCCGAGCGCCCGCACCATCGCGCCGCCGCGCGCGGCCTGCTCGAACTCGTCCTGGCAGACGAGCCCCGTCTGTCCGACCCGCTCCGCAATCTCATGCACCGTCAGGCCCTCGGGAATCGTGATCGTCACGACGATGAAATCGCCCCGCACCAGGTGGCGCATCACGTCGGGAACGCGCTCACCTCCTTTGAAGGCATAGTCGCCCGGCTTGATTTGGCTCGCGGTCCGGCTGAGCCGGCCGTAGACGCGCAGTGCCAGCTCGCTCCGAACGATGCCGGCATCGGCAAGGTCCCGCGCGATTTGGCGAAACGACTCGCCCTTTTCAATCGTGACCTCGCGCGGCGGCGCAAATCTCTCGGTGGGACTAAGCCAGTAGTGCGAGAGCGCGGCGTACGCCCCGGCCACGATGATCGCAAATACGAGAATTCTGGCC
>JBEKLS010000241.1:0-4827 GCA_050010075.1 Binatus sp. (SeqCode)
GCGGCGGCAACGTTCGCGGTCATCCTCGCGCTGGTGGTGGCTCGAGGCGAGGCGTTCGCGCACTCAGACCAGGAGTCATGCTCGGCAAAAAGCACGAACGTGACTCGTATGAACAGCGACGGTACTCAAGCTGCCTGCGATGCGGAAGACGGTCCACCCAACAAAGCGACTGCGAAAGCGTCGGACCTTGGTTCGGCAGAATCGGAGGCGGACGACGGCGCCACTGCCAGCAGTGACGCATCGGGAACGGATTCCCAGTCGTCGTCCGAGGCCGTAGACGGCGGCAAAGCCAGCAGTAAGGCGACAGGATCGAGCACCAACGCGATATCCGAAGCGCAAGACGGCGCGACCACCAATGCCACTGCCGACGGCGAGGGCAGCGAATCCACCGCCTCAATCATGGTGAGCGGAGGCGGCAAGGCCACTTCGAAGGCCTCCGGCGGTGGCGAGGCGATGGCGGAGATTATCGACGCAGGGGGCGGTGACGCCGTCGCGAAGGCAACGGACGCGTCCGCTGCTGCAGGGGCTTTTGTGGAAGGCGGCGGCGGGACGGCGAAAGCCACTTCCAGCGGCGAAGGAAGCATGACGGAGTCCGGCGCGCAAAACGGCGGAACGGCGAAAGCTACTGCGAGCGGCGGGGCGGAAGCTATCGCAGCCGCCAAGGCGTCGGCGAAGTGCAAGGCGACCGCCAAAGCTTCCGGAGCGGGTGGATATGCAGACGCATATTGCACGAGTGCGGGGAGCGTTATAACGGCAACCGCTACCAAAGGCTCGACCGCCATCGGCTCCGATTTCGCTTCGCCCACTTGCACGGCAATCAACGGCGGCATCGCCAAGGTTATGAGCCCTATGGGCGATTGCCACTAGGGAGCAGGTATTTCCGCCGCCGGCAGTCCGACCTGACGAGGGTTTTTGGCCCTTCGTTGGGCTTTGCCGCTGTTTGCTTCGTTGTGATATGGTTTGTCTACAGGGTGAATCGCGATGAAAGGCACCAAATCAATTGCTTCAATGCTTCTAGCTATGACGTTTGCGATCGCTGGTCCTGCCAGCGCAGGGGTTAAATATGGCAGCGGCCACGCTGCAGCTCCGCGCATCTCGAGCAGAGCTGGCACGGCAAACCGGGCGGGATTTAGACAGCGCAACCAGCGGTTTTTTCAGACCACCTCTGCTGGCTTCCCTTATTATCCCTACTACGGGAATGTGATCTCCCAAAATCCCGATGAGGCTGACTGGGCGGAACAGTGGACCTCGCTGAGCGAAGACAACGACGGCCCGTACGCGAAGTCCATCAAGGAAAACCCGCAAGGCGAAGCGCGCATGTGGGTGTTCCCGGACAGCACAGACGGCAAGTAACCACGACGTCGTCGGGCAGCGAGGCTCGACGCGGCCACATCGGCGCTACATCACGCCGGAGGATTCCCCAGCGCGGCGGGCCCTCCCGGCGTGACCTTCGAGTCTGATCTATCCAGCCATCGCACTGAGAAGTAGGCGCCGATGAACGAGCCGGTCGCCGCGAAGATCACGTAGACTGAATTTCCCGTGTAGCTGATGACGGCGAACGCCGACAGCAGGTACCATAGCGCGCTCCACGAGGCCGCTCGCGACGGGCGGCGCGCCGTTACCGCCGCGTTGAACATTACGTAGACCGCGTCGGTTGCGGCCGTCGATGCGACGACGCCCGCCGCTATCAGTGGGTTGAGGTTGAGCGTCATCGGCTCCTCCATCTTGCAAATTTGCGCGCCATCTACGCCTTCTTCGCTGCGTCGGCTGCTTTTAGGCGCGCGCTCGCCATCGCGAAGATGCCCCAGTTGCCGGTCTGCCATGTGAGCGTCAGCTTGCACGTGCGAATCTTCCAGCCCGCGGACGTGCGGATGAATCGATTCGTGTAGTAGCCGAACATGGTCTGCGTATCTTCGCCCTTGTCGTTCGGCAAGTAGTGCCGCGCCTGCACGTATGCGACGCAGGTCGCATCGTCGCCGGTGACGGTGATCACGTGATTCGTGATCATGTGCTGCGTCGCGGCCAGGCCGCCGACCGAGCGGCGCGCCGCCTCGGTCCATCGATCGGCGCTTACTTTGCGCGGCTCGCCGCCGAAGACCGATGAGAAGTCGGTTTCAATTTCATCGGCGAAGCATGAGCGGAACAGGGGCCAGTCGCGCGAGTCTAATCCCGTCGCATAGCGCAATTGCACGTCGCTGATTTCCGCGCGGTCGAGTAGCAACTGAAGCTGGTCGTTATCCATCGTGATGGCTCCTTCGAGAACTATTTTCGCACCGAAACGCGCACGCTGGGTATCCTCGTCGAAAATCGCGTCGTTACTCTAACAACAGTTACGACAAAGGGAGGACCGCTCGATGATTGCGAAAACGCTTTCTGTGAGTGTTCGTATATGTGCGTCATTGTTAGTCGGATTGTTCGTCACATGGCTCGCGCTGATGCCCAAGCCAGCCGCGGCGCAAACCATGCAGCTACTGTCCACTCAGCCCAACGCGGCCGACGCGCTCAAGGTGTTGGCGGACGGCAAGAGCTCGGGACTGACGTTCTGCTACGGCGATTACGCGCTTTGCGCGGCGGCCAACTGCACGGCAACGGGCGGAAAAATCAAGGTCAAGGGCAAGAAGTTTCCGGCGGCGTCATGCGAATGCCCGATTCTGACGGGATGGAACATCGCGGACCTGAGCGGCGGCAACATGACGGGAAGCTGCGATCCGCCGTCGGGCGGGGTGTGGTCGACTTACTTTCCACTCACCGAAGTCCCGCAGGAAGATACGATGCCGGCGTGGCAGACCGTGGCCGCGACCCCGCTGACCTGCCCCGGCGGCAGCTCGGGCCAATACGCCGAGTGCTTCAGCTTCTCGTGCGTGCTCGACGGCACCGTCAACGGCCAGGCGCTGGCGAAATGCACGTGCCCGATCGAAAAAGCGCCGAAGCAATTCGTGACGGCGGGCGGCAATTGCGACGTGTCGAACTGCAGCGCGGATTTGCTGATAGGCGCTCCTTTCCCGACCGACATCGACGCCTGTAGCAACTGAGACCGTAGCTCCGTAAACCGAATTTCGCCATTTCAACGACCGCATGCGCGCGTCTGTTCATAAGCGGGCGGCAATGCGAAGATTTGAATTGCCTCTTTGATGAGTATCGTCGAGAGTCTCGAAGAGATTCCCGCCACTCGCAAACGGAAATGGCCTTCGGATTAATTCTATGAACGTAAGCCCGCTTGCCGGAAAACCGGTCGAACAATCGCAGCTCGTCGACGTGCCGCGCCTGATTACTGCCTACTACAGCCTGATGCCCGACGTGAGCAATCCGGCGCAGCGCGTCGCGTTCGGTACTTCAGGGCATCGCGGCTCCGCGTTCGACGCGGCATTCAACGAAGCGCATATCGTCGCGATCAGCCAGGCGATCTGCCTGTATCGCAAGAGTCAAAATATCAACGGTCCGCTCTACCTCGGGATGGACACGCACGCGCTCTCCGTGCCGGCGTTCGCCAGCGCGCTCGAAGTGTTGGCGGCCAACGGCGTCGAGACGATGGTCGACAGCCGCAACGGCTACACGCCGACGCCGGCGATCTCGCACGCCATCCTCACCTACAATCGCGGGCGCAAGAGCGGGCTCGCGGACGGCATCGTGATCACGCCGTCGCACAATCCGCCGACCGACGGCGGCTTCAAATACAATCCGCCCAACGGCGGTCCGGCCGACACCGCGATCACCGATTGGATTCAGAACACCGCCAACGATTTTCTGAAGAACAAGCTGGCCGGCGTGCAGCGCGTTCCATACGAGCGCGCGCTTACAGCCGAGACCTTGCACAAGCACGACTACATTGCGGCGTACGTTGGAGACCTGGGCAACGTCGTCGATATGGAGAAAATTCGCAGCGCCGGCGTGAAGGTCGGTATCGATCCTCTGGGCGGCGCGGCGGTGCACTATTGGGCCGAGGTGATCGAAAAATACGGCATCAAGGCGACCGTGGTCAGCGACACCGTCGATCCGACGTTTCGCTTCATGACGGCGGACTGGGACGGCAAGATCAGGATGGACTGCTCGTCGCCCTATGCGATGGTGCGGCTGCTTGCGATGCGCGACCGCTTCGACGTCGCATTTGCCAACGATACGGACGCCGATCGCCACGGGATAGTCACGCGCTCGAGCGGACTGATGAATCCGAACCATTATCTCGCGGTCGCCATCTCGTACCTGTTTCCCAATCGGACGCGATGGCGCAAGGACGCGGCCGTCGGCAAGACCGTGGTCAGCAGCAGCATGATCGATCGGGTCGCGGCGAGTCTCGAGCGCAAACTGATCGAGACGCCGGTCGGCTTCAAGTGGTTCGTGGACGGGCTGATCGATGGATCGGTAGGATTCTGCGGCGAGGAAAGCGCGGGCGGATCGTTTCTGCGCACCGATGGCACCGTGTGGACTACAGACAAGGACGGACTAATACTCGGTCTGCTCGCAGCCGAGATGACCGCGCGCCAGGGGCGCGATCCCGGCGAGATATACAACGACCTGACGAAGAAGTTCGGCGACCCGGTTTATGAGCGCATCGACGCGCCCGCGTCGCTCGCGCAGAAGGAAATTCTGAAAAAGCTGACGCCGTCGCAACTGATTGACCGCGAACTCGCGGGCGAGAAGATTCTGAACACGCTGACTGTCGCGCCGGGCAACGGTGCGGCAATCGGCGGCATCAAGGTGGTTGCGGAGAGCGGTTGGTTTGCGGCGCGTCCGTCGGGCACCGAAGAGGTCTACAAGATATACGCCGAGAGCTTCCGCGGCGCCGATCACCTGCATAGGATTCAGGCTGAAGCGCAGGAACTGATCGCG
>JBEKLS010000242.1:0-5612 GCA_050010075.1 Binatus sp. (SeqCode)
GCCAAGATGTTCGTGCCATACGCCAACGTCGCCGACTTCATGGTGGTCGCCGGAAAGCATGACTCTGATATTTTTCTATTCGTAGTCGATACGCGATCGCCTGGCGTGACAATTCGCTCGCTAAAGAATCTCGACCTGACGCGGCGCGTCTCGAGCGTCGAGCTCAAAGACGCTCCGGCCGAGCGGCTCGGCGCGAATGCCGATCTCTTCGCCAGGCTGATCGACATCGCAGCTATCGCCGTTGCGGCCGACTCGCTCGGCGGTACTGAACGCGCGCTCGAGATGGCCGTCGATTACTCGAAAGTGCGCGAGCAGTTCGGCAAGCCGATCGGATCGTTCCAGGCGCTCAAGCACGCCGCGGCGGAAATCGTTGCCGACATTGAGCCCGCGCGCGCTATGCTCTGGTATGCCGCCTACGCGCAGGACACCGGCGCGGCGGACGCGTCACGCACGGCGGCGATGGCGAAGGCGCGCCTGTGCGAGGATCGCCCGCGTTCCATCGCGAGCGCGTCGCCGTTCTCGGCGCGTATTGAGGCGGAAAAATTGAAGTTCGACATCTTCTACCAGCTCCCCGAAGCCGCCAATCAGATCACTACGGAACGCTATCGCGAGCTTATCGCAGAGGCGGCCGAGGCCGATCGGCTCGGCTTCAACACCGTGTGGCTCGCCGAGGTGCATTTTGCGCCGCGCTTTTCCGTGATGCCGACGCCGCTGCTGCTGCTCGCGGCGATTGCCGAGCGCACCACTAACATTCGCCTAGGCATGGCAGTGAACCTCATGCCGCTGCATCATCCGATCCGCCTGGCGGAGGAGATCGCGACGCTCGACGTGCTGAGCGGTGGCCGCGTCGAGTTCGGCGCCGGCCGCGGTGCGTTCCCGCTCAACTATCGCGGCTATGGCGTCGATATGGCGGACAGCCGCAAGCTGTTCGAGGACGGCCTCGCGACAATCAAGACCGCGTGGACGCAAAAGCGCGCCGATGGAGTCGAGGTGATTCCCAAGCCGCTTCAGCGGCCGCATCCGCCGATTCGCCTCGCCGCCAACAGCGCCGAAACTTTCATTTTTGCCGGCGCAAATCGCTATCCGATCTTCGCCGGCGGCCCGGTCAATCCGATTCCGGTACTCGCCGAGCGGCTCAAGATTTACGAGACAGCGCTGAAGAACGCCGGACACGAGCGCCCCGACGATTGGCTGGCGGCGGCGCTAATGGTGTTCGTCGGTCGCGACCGCGCTCAGGTGAGAGCGACGATCGAGCCGAGCCTGCGCAACTACTTCAAGGCGGTCGGCGAAATTATCGAGCCCGAAAGCCTCGCCGCCGGCGCGCAGGCGGAATTTCAGAAAGTCCAAGAACGCCTGCGCTCGGTCGAGTACTCGACCGTCGATTCGACCATGGCGATTTTCGGCGACCCCGAATACTGCATCGACCGCATCGCGCAACTGAAAGAGCAATTCGGCTTCTCACGGCTGGTCTGCTGGTTTGAAATCGGCGGAATCAGCGGCCATCAGAACGTGCTAGCCGCCATGCGTCTGTTCGCGGATCGCGTGATGCCCAAGTTCCAGTAGCGCGAGGTAGCACGGACGGTGATCGACGAAGAGATAGTCCTCGCGCTGTTGGACTACCTGCGATCGTCGACCGCCTGCCCGGGTTTGGCCTACGCCGAGGCGCCGACCAGGATGAGCGGTGGGTATGACGCCACGATACTCAGATTCAGTTTGCAGGGCGCGCCTCATCCGCTCACCGGTCCGCTGGTGTTGCGGCTTTTCCAGCCAAACGTTCATGCGGAGCGGGCGCAACGCGAGGCCGCTGTTCAGAACGCGCTCGCGGATCTCGGGTATCCGGCTCCTCGCGTTTTTGTTGCCGAGGCACGGATCGAGCCGCTGGGCGGCCAGTTTTTAATCATGGAACGCGTGTCGGGACATCCGCTCGGGTCGGAATTTGAAGGGCTGAGCATAAAAGGCTTCGGGCAGACACTGGGTCTTCTCAGCCAGTTTCCGCGCATCCGGCGAGACATGCTGAGGCTTTGGGGCGAGGCGCAGACGCGTTTGCACGGTCTGCCCGTCGATGCCTTCGCCGAGCGCGTCGAGAGGGCCGGCGTCCCTTGCGACAGCCTTTCCTTTGACACCAGTTTCGCCGGACTGCGCGCCTCGGCCGAAGAATTTGGCCTCGATGAGCTTCGACCAGTCTTCGACTGGCTCACGGAACATCGGCCATCCCGTTCACGACCGGCGGTGATTTGCCACGGGGATTTTCAGCCACTGAACGTGCTTGCCGATAACGGACACCTGACGGGAGTGATCGACTGGGTGAAGGCGACGGTCGCCGATCCCGCTTTCGATTACGGCGCCGTTCTCGCCATCCTTGCGACGGTGCCGATTCGCGCCCCAGCCGGATTGCATCTTGCGTTGCGCGGACTTATGAACAACCTGGCGCGCGCGCACTCGCGGAGCTGCCCATCTGCGCCGGAAATGGAGACCGCACTTCGCTACTACCAGGTATTTAATTGCGTGGTTCAGCTGGTAACGGTTGGCAGGAATCGCGCGCAGGGAAGATCGACGCACGGGGTTTACAATTCATCGGTCGGGGTCGCGAACCTGGTGGAGCACGTGCATCTGCTGACGGGTCTCAGCATAAACCTGGCGAAGACGAAGTGGCCATTGCCCAATGACGGGTAAGGTAGTAGAGGGAAGGAGGAGTGTTATCGTAGTAACCGGAGGGGAGAGTTTTCGTATGAGGGAGTCTCGAATCCAAGGCAGTTCATTTGGCCCGCGATGGTGCTATGATTGCGCGGCTTGGAACGGCGCGGCGGGTTCGGTGGTTAATATCCTGTATCGACGTGGCACATTCGCCGCGACGATGTAGCATATTTGCCACAAGAAACCGGTTGCGAGACATTGAAGGGCGGCGATTTCGGCGACGGAGTGCAGGAAGCAAGCAAGGTTCAAGGTTCAAATCGGAGATTTGCGGGTCATCGAGGGTTTCAATTGCTTTCGCGTCACCATACTTCCACTAGGCACATCGTCCCTCGTCATGCCGTGAAACGAACGCAAGTTTCGAGAAATGGCACGGCAATTGGATCACAGTTCAGTAGAGATTTCACCCGGCTTCGTGGATGCAACTGATACGTATCGGAATCCTGTGGGCCCGGATTCCTTCAGGTGACGGGGGACTATGAGCGACCAAGAAAAAGAAAAAGATTCAGACAAGGACCTCAGCATGTTGTTTCCGGCGGTGAGGATCTTTTTGGTCGAAGACAATCCTGATCACGTTTTTATCGCACTGACGGTGGTGAGGCAGGTGCTGGGTGACGATATCGAACTGGTGCATGCGTCGAACGCGGACGAGGCGTTGCTGATGATCGCGCAGTTCACCGAGCAGGATCGTCCGGATTTGTTCCTGGTCGACCTTCGCCTGCCTGATAACGGCGGCTTTTCCGTGCTGCAGGCCGCGAAGGCGAATGAAGCGCTCACCGCGGTACCGATGTTCGTGATCACCAGTTCGCTCTACGACCGCGATATCGCGGAGAGCTACCAGCTTGGCGCGTCGGCCGTGCTGTGCAAGCCGCTTTCGCGCGCCAAACTGCGCGACGAGCTCGTGCGCGTGGGCGCGCTGCCAGCGTCGCAGCGGCCGAGCGATCCGGCGTATCGGCACTAATCAGACTCGATCGAATCTATACACGGGCTGTGAGTCTTAGGACTCACGGCCCGTTTGCTTTCGCAGACTTGACGCTCACGCCGGCAAATAGGATTCTCGCTGACGGTCTGCCCGACAGCAGACGCGACCTGCATTTGAGGCGAAAATCGTCGCACAGGAGTTTTCGTGAAACCCTACACATTCGAGAATAGCGACGCGCTGATGGAGCGCGCCAAGAAAGTCGTTCCCGGCGGCATCTACGGCCATCAGACGCCGCTGGTGCTCACCAGGGGCGCCTATCCGTCATTTTTCGCGCGTGGCGAGGGCTCGCACGTGTGGGACGTCGACGGCAACGAGTACATCGACTTCATGTGCTCCTACGGCCCAATCGTGCTCGGCCATCGGCATCCCAAGGTCGAGGAAGCGGCGCGCCACCAGATGGAGCTCGGGAATTGTTTCAACGCGCCGGGACCGGTGTGGGTCGATCTCGCCGAGCATCTCGTCTCGATCACTCCGTTTGCGGACTGGACAGTGTTCGCGAAAAACGGCTCCGACGTATGCACCTGGGCGACTGAGGTCGCGCGTCAGGCAACGGGCCGGCCGAAGATCGCAATGTGCTCGGGCGCATACCACGGCACGCATGCGTGGTGCACGCCGGCGCCTGCCGGGGTGATGCCGGAAGATCGCGCGAACATCGTCTATTTTCGCTTCAACGACCTCGAGAGTCTGCGCCGCACCGTCGAGGAAAACAGCGGCAAGATTGCCGGTGTGATCGTATCGCCGTTCAAGCACGACGCCGGGCATGACTCGGAGCTGCCGGTCGAAGGATTTCTGTCGGGCGTGCGCAAGATTTGCGACGACAACGGGATCGTTCTTATCCTCGACGACGTTCGCGCGGGCTTCCGGCTGCACATGGGCGGCTCGGGCGAGCTGTTCGGCGTGCGACCCGACCTCGCGACCTACTGCAAAGCAATCGCCAACGGCTATCCGCTTGCCGCATGCCTCGGGCGCGACAGCCTCAAGCAGGCGGCGCAGGAAGTATTTTTCACCGGCTCATACTTCACCAGCGCCGTGCCTATGGCGGCGAGCCTGGCGAATCTCAAGGAGCTGCAGGCGAGTGGCGCGATCGAGCGGATGCGCACGATTGGCGAGAAGTTGCGCACGGGTCTGCTGGCGCAGGCGCGCAGCGCGGGACTCGAAGTGACGTATTCGGGACCGCCGGCGCTGCCGTACATGACGTTCAACGCCGACGCGGGGCATTTCGATCGCGCCAAGGTTTTCTGCGGCGCATGCGCGCGCAGCGGCGCGTACTTCGCGCCGCGCCACAACTGGTTCATCTCGGCGGCGCACACCGAGCGCGATATCGATCAGACGTTGAACGTCACCGAGCAGGCGTTCGCCGCATGATTTCTGATCAGAAAGTAGACCAATGCTTTTCGGACCTTCGCCGTACCTGCGGAGGCTTGCGGGAGGACTATTTCGGCCTTCTCTACCTAGAGCAGGAACACGACGTGGCACGCGAAAAAGCAGTAAACCAAATAGCGTTTGGCGGCCACGATTATGGATTGGACGGCTTCCATTTCGACGAGCCGAGACGCACCCTATATTTGTTCCAATTTAAGTACTCCCGTTCTCACAGCCAATTTAAACAGTCGCTGCAGCGCTTGATTGAAGATGGAATGGAGCGGATTTTCGTTGCTCCAAACAAAGACGATTCCAAAAACCAGTTGTTGCTTCAACTGAGAAGCTGTTTACTGGAAAATCGATCCATCGTGGATCAAGTCTGCTTCCGCTTCGTCTTTATTGGCGACCCGGAGGATGCTGAACGAAGTCCGGTTCTGGACAAACTTCGCGAAGATCTGGAAGACAAGAAATACCTAGTGGAGCAGTTTTTTAAGGAGCGCGAGATTGGCTTCGTAGTGGAATTTCGCTCGGCTAGTGGGCGGGTTGGCTCGATCCGGGCCCCAAGGCGAACAACTCC
>JBEKLS010000243.1:0-4769 GCA_050010075.1 Binatus sp. (SeqCode)
CGACGACACCTTGTAGCCCATCCCGGTCAGGATCAGCACCAGCGCGATAAACACCGCGAGCACCGGCAGATGCGCCGGCGTCGAAAGCGCCTTGTTGATCACGTTGAAGTCGAGCGAGCCGGTGATTCCGAAAATCCAGCTCATCCCGTAAATCATCGTGCCCGACGCGACGCCGCCGTAAATCAAATACTTGAGCGCGGCTTCGAGCGAGCGCCGGTTGTGCCGCAGGAAGCCGGTCAGGATGTACGAGGTCAGGCTGACGAACTCGAGCGCGAGATACGCCATCAGCAGGTTCGCCGACTCCGCCATCAGGAACATCGCGAACGTGCTCGCCAGCAAAATCGCGTAGTACTCGCCCTGGTCGCAACCGCGCACTTCATTCGAGCCGATCGACATCCAGATTGCCACGACCGCAGCCAGCGCGATCAGCGCGCGGAAATAGATCGCAAAGGAATCGAACACCAGCATCCGATGGAACAGCCACGCGCCCGACGACGCCGGCTCGAGGCCAATCGCCACCAGCGACAGCGCGGCCAATATCAGAGCCAACGGGCCGAGTCGCGATTTGTCGCGGACGGCAAGGTCGATGATCACGATGGCCAGAATTCCGGCCACCAGGATCATCTCCGGAATGAAGTGTCGAAGGCTCGCGAGGTTTCCGAGGTCCATCTAACTTCCCGCGGGCTTAGTGAAGCATCGCTACGGCGGCGCCCGAGGTCGACAGCACAACCTGGTTGAGATGCACCAGCGAGGTGTTGAGCAGGCCCAGAATCGCGTGCGGATAAACGCCGAGTATCAACACGATGATTCCGAGCGGCACCAGCGTGAAGGCCTCGCGAAACGACAGATCAGGCAAGTCCTTGTACTTCTCGTTCAACGGCCCGAGGTAGATTCGCTGGAACGTCCACAGCAGGTAGCCCGCCGTGAGAACTGCGGTCGCGGCGCCGAACGCCACCATGAGCGGATGCGTCTGCCACGCGCCGAGCAGCACCAGCACTTCCGAAATAAACGCCGACATGCCCGGCAGTCCCATGCCCGCAAAAAACGCGAACCCGGTGATCGCCGTGTATATCGGCATCTGCTGCGCGAGTCCGCCGAAGCCGTTTATCTCGCGATGATGCGCGCGATCGTAAATCAC
Organism: Binatus sp. (SeqCode); assembly: GCA_050010075.1. Lineage (GTDB taxonomy): Bacteria > Desulfobacterota > Binatia > Binatales > Binataceae > Binatus. Next base: position 1,139 of record JBEKLS010000243.1, read on the forward strand.
GCCGACCAGGATAAAGAGCATCGCCGTGATGGTGCCGTGATTGAACATCTGAAGCACCGCGCCGTTGATTCCGGCCGCCGTGAACGCCGCCAGCCCGAGCATCACGTAACCCATGTGGCTAATCGACGAATAGGCAATCAATTTCTTGTAGTCAGTCTGCGCCATCGCGCACATCGCGCCATATACTATGTTGATAGTGCCGATCACGCCGAGGAACAGCCACGCAAGCTGGTAACTGGCAGCCGGCAGCACCGCAAAGTTGACGCGCAGAATGCCGTAGGTGCCCATTTTCAGCAGCACGCCGGCCAGGATCACGGAAATAGCGGTCGGCGCTTCGACGTGCGCGTCGGGCAGCCAGGTATGGAACGGGAACGCCGGAATCTTGATCGCAAAGCCGATGAACAGCGCGATCCATGCTATTCGCTGGAATCCAATTGAGTAATGACTCGAATTGGCCGCCAACTCGGTCAAATCGAACGTAGGAGTCGCCGAGTAGTAGTACAGTCCGAGCATCGCCAGCAGAATCAGTACCGACCCGAGTAGTGTGTAGAGAAAGAACTTGATCGCCGCGTACTCGCGCCGCGGACCGCCCCAGATGCCGATCAGGAAGTACATCGGCAGCAGCATCACTTCCCAGAAAATGTAAAAGAGAAAGAAATCCAACGACACGAATACGCCCATCATGCCCGTGTCGAGCATCAGCAGCATCGCGTAGTAGCCCTTCTCCGCGCGATTGATGCCGAAGCTGGCGAACACCGAGATGAACATGATCAGCGCCGTCAGCAGAATCATCGAGATGCTGATCCCGTCCACGCCGATGAAGTAGCTAATGTGGTAGGCCGGCATCCACGACGCCTTCTCGGCGAACTGCACGGCGCTGGTGGTCGTGTCGAAGTTCTCGTAGAGGTAAATGGCTATCAGCAGTTGCGGTATCGTCGCCGCCACCGCGATCCATTTGAATGCCGGCTTCATCGAGTCGGGCAGCGCGAGAATCAGGATCATCCCGGCGATCGGAACAAAGGTTATCAGCGTAAGCGCGTGACTCATTTCAGTTTCGTTCTTCCTGTTTGCCTTGATAGCGCGTTATGTTCGTGCGACCGCGCGCGCCAGCAGTATCAGCATCACCGCCGCCAGAATTCCGTAAAGGTATCCGTTGATCGAGCCGGTCTGCAGCCGCCGCAGCCTGCCGCCGACGTTGTAGGTGACGTTCGAGGCGAAGTTCACCAGCCAATCGACTACGTAATGGTCGAATAGTCCAGACAGCCACGACAGGAATACTATTACGCGCGCCGCGAGATTCACGAATCCGTCGATGATGTTAGTATCGAACCATGCCAGCGCCCGCGTCGCCATCAGGTACGGCTGTACTATTGCTCGATCGTAAAATTCATCGACGTAGTATTTGTTGTATACCCATTCGTACGGCACTCCGCCGAACATCTGACTAAAGCGCGCGGGATCCATTGTCTTCTGCCGATACATCAAATCAGCAAGATACCATCCGGCGACGACAACTATGATTGTGATAAGTGCGAATACCGCTTCGATGCCATGGTTGTGAATTCCAGCTTCGGTTACCCGGCGAGTCGCGTCTGAACTGAAGATCGGATCCAGGAATTCCTCGAACGGCTTGAACGAGACCATGAATTCCGGCCACTTCAGCCAGCCGCCGATGACCGAAAGGGCGCCGAGTACGATGAGCACGTACGCCATCGACGGCGGCGATTCGTGCAGGTGATGTTCCTGTTCATGCGTGCCGCGGAACTCGCCGAAGAAAGTCATGTACACCTGGCGCGACATGTAGAAGACGGTGAATCCGGCGCCTAGCAGCAAGAACGCCCACACAAGGTAGTGTCCATGCGAAAACGCCTGCCAGATGATCTCGTCCTTGGAGAAGAATCCGGCGAACGGGAAAATGCCGCAGAGCGCAAAGGTCGCAGCGACGAAGGTCCAGAACGTGATCGGCATCTTGTGCCGCAGCCCGCCCATCTTGCGCATGTCCTGCTCGCCGCCCATCGCGTGAATCACTGAGCCCGAGCCCAAAAACAGGCACGCCTTGAAGAACGCATGCGTCATCAGATGGAACACGCCGGCCGCGAATGCGCCGACGCCCAGCGCCGCGAACATGTAGCCGAGCTGACTCACCGTCGAGTACGCAAGCACTTTCTTGATATCGTTTTGCGCGACGCCGATCGTCGCCGCGAACAGCGCCGTCGCTCCGCCCACCAGCGCGATCACGCCCATCGTGAACGGCGACATCGCAAATAAAAAATTCAGCCGCGCGACCATGTACACGCCGGCCGTCACCATCGTCGCCGCGTGGATCAGCGCGCTGACCGGAGTCGGTCCCGCCATCGCGTCCGGCAGCCACACATACAAAGGAATCTGCGCCGACTTTCCGGTCGCCCCGATAAACATCAGCAGCGTGACGAATCCCACCAGCGTATGCGCCGACTGGTAGCCCGCGAAATTTATCGGCACTCCCGCCAGCAGTGGCGCGTAATGCGCGACCTCGCGCGTCACCAGGGTCGGATGCCCGATCGCCTGCAGTCCCGCGAACAAACTGTACAGCGCGATCACGAACGCCAGGTCGCCGACGCGATTCACGATGAACGCCTTGTTGCCGGCGGTCGAGTTCGCCTGCACCTTGTACCAGAACCCGATCAGCGCGAACGAGCACAGCCCAACGCCTTCCCAGCCCACGAACATCAGCCACATGTTGTCGCCCAGCACCAGCACCAGCATCGCGAAGGTGAACAGGTTGAGCCATCCGAAAAATCGCCAGAAACCGTCGTCGTCGTGCATGTAGCCGGTCGAGTAGATGTGGATGAGCCCGCCGACGCCGGTGATGATAAGCGTCATGAGCATCGACAACGGATCGAGCCAGAACGCGATGTCGAGATTGAGTCCGCCGACGTCGAACCACTTCCACAAGTCGTCGAGCATGAAGCGGTTTTCGGGCGGCAGCTTCAGGATCGCGAGAAACGCGGTGACCGCCACAGCGAACGCGGCGAGTACGACGCCGCATCCGACGATACTGATCGCGCGCTTGCCGAAGGTCTTCTGCAGCCATGCGCCGGCAAGAAAGTTGATCACGGCGCCCAGCAGCGGCAGCAGCACGATCAATCGGATGAACGTAACCGGTATCGGATGATCCATTGTTTCGCTGCTCAGCTAACCACGCAGGGTCTCGGTCGCATCGACGTCGATGGTCTTGAAGTTCTGATAAATCGCGAGCACCACGGCCAATCCGATCACCGCTTCGGCGGCCGCCAGCATGATCACGAAAATCGCAAAAATCTGCCCGTCGTATTTGCCGCCGCCGTAAAACGCGAACGCAAGATAGTTGATGTTGGCGGAGTTGAGTATCAGCTCGACGCCCATCAGGATTCCGATCGCGTTGCGCCGGGTCAGAACCGTAAAGAGTCCGAGCGAAAATACGATCAGGCTAAGCACCAGGAAGTGATTCAGCGTTATTCCTCCGCCCATCCGCGATTCTCCCGCTCCCCTACTCCCGCGCTTCGTGGCGCGAGATGACTATCGCGCCGATTAGCGCCGCCAGCAGCACCAGCGACGCGACCTCGAACGGCAGCACGTAATCGCCCAGGAACGCGTTGCCGATCGCGTAGGT
>JBEKLS010000244.1:0-4739 GCA_050010075.1 Binatus sp. (SeqCode)
GATGATGCCATAGGTGTCGTGATGGAAGATACTGACGGTTCATCACTCCCATGCGCGGAGGCTCCGAACTGCCAGACCTCGAACGTGTCCGCGCCGAACGCGACGCTGGACGGCTTCGTCGCGTGCTTCAGCCCCGACAGCACACTGGCGGAGCCGTGCGTCGATACATCTCCGTGATCTGATCGTCTCGCCGGCGCCTGTTCCGACTCCCCGCGCGCGGGGCTTGCTCCGCAGTCCTGTTGGGCGGTACTCAAGAGATACCCATGTGCGCCGCCATGGCGTGCAACGTCGGTAATTCAAGGGAGAGTCTCAAATCAAATGGATTTTACCTGGACCGCTGAACAGGACGCTTATCGGATGGACGTGCGGAAATGGCTCGAGGCCAATCGCCCGCCGGCTCTTGGCCGCGTCGACGATCCCGAAGCAGGCGGCGACGATGCCGTCTGGCAGCGCCTCAAGGCCTGGCACAAAAAGCTCTATCACGCCGGCTGGGCAGGACTCACGTGGCCCAAGGAGTACGGCGGCCGCGGCGCCACCTTCATCGAGCAGGTCATCTTTCAGCAGGAACTCGGCCGCCTCAACCTGCCGATGGGATGCAACGTGCTCGGCGTCATCATGACCGGCCCCGCGCTGATGCAATGGGGCACCGACGAGCAGAAGAAGCGCTACCTGAATCCGATCCTCGCGGGGGACGAGATTTGGTGCGAGGGAATGTCGGAGCCGGGCGCGGGTTCCGACCTCGCGTCGATCCAGTGCAAGGCCGAGCTCAAGGGCGACGAGTTCGTCGTCAACGGCCAGAAGGTCTGGACCACGATCGCGCATCGCGCCGACTTCGTGCAGCTGTTCGTGCGCACCGATCCCGACGTGCCCAAGCACAAGGGCATGAGCGCGTTGCTGGTCGATATGAAAGCTCCGGGCGTCAGCGTCCGCCCGCTCAAGCAAATCACCGGGGACAGCGAGTTCAACGAAATCTTTTTCGAAGACGTGCGCGTGCCCAAGGAAAACCTGCTCGGCCCCGTCAACATGGGGTGGCAGGTGCTGGTCTCGACCCTGATGCATGAGCGATTCGGCATCGGCGAGACGCTCGGCGGCACCGAGCAGTTGCTCCATCAGCTGGTCCAGATTGCCAAGTCGGTCGAGCTGAACGGCCGCCCCGCGATCGAGGACAACGACATCCGCCAGTCAATCGCGCAGTTCGCAATCGAGGCGACCGCGAAGAAGTACAACGGCCTGCGCAGCCTCTCGAAACGCCTCAAGGGTCAGCAGCCCGGACCCGAAGCGTCGATCTCGAAGCTGCTGTCGACCGACCTCGGTCAGCGGATGACCAAGTTCATCACGCGCCTGCTCGGCGAATACGCGCTGCTCGAGCGGCATACGCCATTCGCGCCCGACGGTGACTGGATGCGCCGGATTCTGTCGTCGGAGTCGATGACGATCGCAGGCGGCACCTCGCCGGTGCAGAAAAACATGATAGGCGAGCGAATCTTGCAACTACCGAAGGGCTGAGAAATCACTCAGGAACAAACACGCAAAGAGGCGGCTCATCCGAGTCGCCTCTTTCTTTTTTTCGCGCGTTAGCGCTGCATTGACTGGAAGATGAGCGGGCCGGCTTCGCTCATCATTTCGCCGAGGATTTCGTGTAGCGGCTTGCTTGGCATCGCGAGCTTCTCGGTCAGCGACTTCATCACCGTCAGGTAGCGCTGCTTCATCTCGGGGCTGATCGTTTCGAGCCTCACGTTTTCCATCACGTCGATGAACCGCCGCTGAACTTCTACAATTTCGAGGTCCACGGGGTCGGTGAACTTTTTTTTGTGCGCCACGGGCTTTACCTCGTCGAAAAAAATCAGAACAGGTAGCGGCGGTTGTTGATGCTGATGAGAATGCCCATCGCGATCAGCGAAGGCTCTTCTGCTGGTTGGAATCATCCTAATAACCAATACTATATCGCCTTGAGCCATGAACAAAAAAACGCTCATCGCGGTCACGTTTTGTTTGACCTTCTCTCTCTCAATGCCGATCCGGATCAATGCCGGCGGTGCTCCGCCCGCCCTTGTCTCCGCAGATTGGTCGGTGAACGCCGCTCACAACCTCGCCTCGAATCCGCCTTCGCTGGACGCTGTGCAGGATTTCTACGATCGTGCCTTTGGCGACGACGAGCCTTTCGTTAAGGTGTGTGAGTTTCGTTTCGCCGATTTGCGGAACTCCGGGAATGTGTCTTTGATTACAGCGGTCAACCCCGGAGGGCGGCAGTGGCCGGAATGCAATGAATTAGACATTTTCGACAAGACGCCAACAGGATTTGAGATTTACCACACGGACGCTGCATATGGGCAGAATCTGGCCAACAGCGTGTTCGATATCAATCATGACGGCAGGCACGAGTTGGTTCTTTGGGGCGATCTGTTAGCCACCACAGGGTACGAACGCAGCCAGCGCATTAGCGAGGTCGGATGCGACGCGGAATGGCCCCTTGTTTTCGCCTGGACGGGTAACGGTTATTCGGAGGTCAGTGATCAGTACAAAGACTATTACCGGAATTATCTCAAGTCCCTGGAGGCGCAACTAGCCGCATATTCTCCGGAACCGCGGCTGACAGCCGCTCAGACGGTCAATCTTGCGCCGAGCGCTATGACATTTTGTAACAACCTTGGGACAGGTGGGTCCCCGTGCATAGTTACCGCCCCTGCTGTTCCAACGCCTGAAGCTGCACCAACACCTGATTGGCAGGCTCGGCGGCAGGCTCAGCGGGACTATCCCTGTGCGAGAATTGATGCCGCGAAGGCCGAGGCATTTCTTAGCATCAATTCAGACTCAACCATGAGCGCCGCGATCAAGGACTCGGAAAGCAATGATCCAAATAAGCGCATACTCGCCGCTGCGATTTTTTCGTACCTTGGAACCCAGGAAGCCGAGCAGGATCTGAAGACGCTGAGCAACGACGCGGATTCGCGGGTGGCGGATTTTGCCAAAAGAGCGGCTTCCTTCGGAGAGGATCCCATTCAACGCTATCGCACAATGACACCGGGAGGGGCGTCGTTTAGCTGGTAGAACGACGCGGACCTGGCGCAGCTTGCTGCTGCCATCGAAAAAATCAGAACAGGTAGCGGCGGTGGTTGATGCTGATGAGAATGCCCATAGCCGCCATCATCGCAATTAGCGACGAGCCGCCGTAACTCACCAGCGGCAGTGTGATTCCCACCACCGGCAGCATCCCGGTCGCCATCCCGATATTGACCGCCACCTGCCAGAAAACGATCGCCGTCAGTCCGACCGCGAGCAACGCGCCGAAGCGGTCGCGCGCGTGCCGCGCAATATATGCACCGCGCGCGATCACGCTCGCATACAGCGCCAATAGCAGCATTGCGCCGGCGAAGCCGAACTCCTCGGCAAAAACCGCGAAGATAAAATCCGTGCTCTGCTCGGGCAGAAAATTCAGCCGCGCCTGCGTCCCTTTCAGAAAGCCCTTGCCAAGCGGCCCGCCCGCGCCGATCGCGATTTCAGATTGTATGATGTGGTAGCCGGATCCCAACGGATCGGCTTGCGGATTGATGAAGCTGACCAGCCGCTGGCGCTGATACGGTTTCAGATAGTGCCAGCTCAGGGGAGCCGCGAGCATCCCAGCCACTCCCAGTATCAGCATCGTGCGCCAGTTCAGACCGCCGACGAAAATCAGGGTGATAGTGAGCAGCACGAGGATCAACCCGGTGCCGAGGTCGGGCTGCTTCAGCACGAGCACCGCCGGCACGCCGAGCAGAATGAACGGGATGATCAGATTGCGCAGGCCCCAGCCGCCTTTGGGCGGATCCTCGCGCAGGTAACGCACCATCACGAGCACCACCGCGAGCTTCGCCAGCTCCGACGGTTCGAGATGAAAGAAGCCGAGATTGATCCATCGCCGCGATCCGCCAGTGGCATGTCCCGCAACCATCACCGCGATCAGAAGTCCGATCACGAGCACATAAAACGGATAGGCGTAGGCCTGCAGCGTTCGGTAATCGATCAGCACCGCGATGAGCATCGCCACGGTGCCGGCGACAATCCAGACAATCTGGCGCAGCACCAGCGGGTCGAGCGACTTATGCGGCACACCCGTGTATGACGCGCTGATCACGCTGACGAGCCCGATGCCGGCCAGCGCCAGCACGAGGATGAACAGCGTCCAGTCGAAGTGAAGTATGAATCTGCGATCCCCCGCCGCCATCAGGCCCGCACTCCTGTCATCGCGAGCTGTCTTCGTCTTCCAGCACGTGTGCGATTGCCGGTTCCGGCGGTGGCGGATAGAGCTGGAAGTAGCGCTGGAAGACGTCGTGAATCACCGGCGCCGACGCGCTGCCGCCATGGCCGCCGTGCTCGATTATGCAGGCGGCGGCGATAGTCGGATGATCCTTGGGCGCGAACGCGATGAACCACGCGTGATCCTTGAACTGCTCGGGCGTCTTGTCTTCGGTCTCGTCTTCGCTCGAAGGACCTTTGTCGCCGACGACCTGCGCCGTGCCGGTTTTGCCGCAGACGATGATGTTGTCGAGATGCGCCTTGTGCGCGGTGCCGCCCACGCCGTTGACGACGTCGGCCATCGCGTCCTTGACGTCGGCGAGCGCCTCGGGATCGATCGTCATCCGGTTCTCGACGATCGGCGGATACGACTTGGCGATATTGCCGTCGAGGCCCTCGACGTACTTTACGAATTGCGGCTTATAGCGGATGCCGCCGTTGGCGATCTGCGCGGCGACTTCCGCCAT
>JBEKLS010000245.1:0-4720 GCA_050010075.1 Binatus sp. (SeqCode)
TCCGGTCGGGCTCAGCTTGGTGATGCTGGCGCCTTCGAAATTCGTGATCCATGGATCGCCGAGTGAATCGATCGCGATGAAGAACGGCGAATTCAATCCGCCGCCAACGTAGTTCAGCGCCATCGTCCAGTCATTCGGGGCCGACCCGAGGCTCGGGCTGTAGGGCGAATTCGCCGCCGCCAAGTCGAACAGCGCGCTGATATTGTTCGTTGGGTGGCGCGCAATCGACTGCGTCGCACTCAACGTATCCTTGATAGAGGGCGTGACGTTGCAAGTGCCCGTCCATACTCCGCCCGGGGTCGCGTCGCAGAAGAGCTCCTGGCAGGCGGTCGACTGAACGTTCATCGCGGAGTCTTCGGTGTTGACGCAGGTCGCGAGGATATTCGCAATCGTGTTGATCTCGGACGACGGCGCGGTCGCCCCGCTCGGCAGCGCCGGACCCGGAGCGGAACCCATGCCGGCATCGACAAGATTTTTCACGACCGCCGCCGAATTGGTGATTCCGACCGTCTTGACGAACGGAGACCCGATATCGATCCCCTCCCCCGCTGCCGTGCTCATAAACTGCGACATCGCGTAGGTCGACGCGACCGTCGTTACTTCGTTGATCGTCAGCGCGAGGGGAGTTGCAATCTGATTGCACGGGCCGAGCATTGAGAGCATTTCAAGCCCGGTGTTTACTCCGGTGCCCGAGGCTGAGCCGTGAACGGCGTAAACAAATACCAGCTCGTTGGGCGGAGAACAGGTGAAGAAATTCAGCGACCAATTTCCGGACGAGTCGGTCGTCGTGCCCTCGAGGAACGTCGGGCTTGAGCCGTAGCCGCTGGTTCCGACGGTGTAGAGCTGCACGGTCGCGTTCTGGATCGGAGTCGTGCCGCCCTCGACGATGCCCGAGATTACCGCCGGCGGCGTCGAGGTAGGCGTGGCCGTGGGAGTGCCGGCAGTTGCGGTCGCGGTCGCAGTCGCCGTGACAGTCGCGGTCGCTGTAGCGGTGACGGTCGGAGTCGAGGTCGCAGTCGGCGTGTGCGACGTGGTCGGGGTCGCAGTCGCGGTATGCGTGGTGGTCGCCGTGATCGTTGGAGTCGCCGTAGCGGTCGCAGTGTGGGTTGCGGTCGCAGTAGCGGTCCTTGTCGCGGTCGCCGTGGTCGTCGCAGTCGCGGTCGCGGTGGGCGCGCCGGTTGAAGTGGCGGTCGCAGTTGGAGTTGGAGTCTTATGATGGTGATGCTGTTCGCCGCCGCCGGAAGAGCCGCCGCATCCCGCCAGGACCAACAGGGTCAATACGAGCGAGAGAAGAACAGAACGACGACTCGCGAAGATCAAACCTTTGCCCACACCGCCTCCCCGGCCAAAACGTGGGAAACAAGTTGGACGAAAGTCCTACGAGAAGCAAGCATGTCGCAACGAACAGCGATGCTTGCAGACGCAACGCAGTGTTCGGAAAAACGAGCCTTCAGAGATCTTCAGGGCGCAGACCGGTGGCCTTGGCAATTCTTGCCAGCATGCGCGGGCCGATCTCGTCGTCATCGTGAAAGGCGAATATGCGGTCAGGAAAACCGGGACGCTGGAGAACTCGATGAGAGCCGCGCGTACGCTTGATCGTCCAACCCGTTCGGAGCAGAGCGGCCAGGACTCGTCGAGCATTGACCGAAGGCCAGTTACTCACGCAGCTTCGAACATCAAGCTGGACGGTACGGGTACAAGCTCTCCGTTCTCGATTCGATCCGCGATCACGCGCAGAGCCAGCGCCTCAACGGCCGCAAGCGCCTCCGCACGGGTCTTGCCGTAGACCATCACTCCCGGCAACTCCGGGACTTCAGCGATCCAGCGACCGTCTGTTTCCCGATCGAATTCTACTGTCAACTTCATCGTGCTAGCAGACTGTAGCACCATTCGTCCGCAACCTCACCTGCCGCCGCTTGCCGGACTGGTGCTTGCGGCGGGCGTCGGGGCGGTCGGGCGCGACGGCTTCGGCATGTGGATGTAGAGCTGATCGGCCGACGGACGTCCGTCGGTATGCATCGACGGCGGGCGCATCGCGTACTTGACCTCGCGCGAGTGCTCGGCGAACTGCCGGTCGGGATTGTACACGCTGTTGAACTTCCACAGCATCTTGAGGAAGTTGGTCTGCCCCTTGAGCGCGAGCTTGCCTGCAATCGACGCCACCGACTTCAGCGCCGCAAACCCCAGGTGCTTGCGGTTGAGCACGTCCTGCGTCTTCACCAGCTCCTTGTAGAAATCGAGCAGCGGCAGCTTGGTCGGCAGGACAGCATGCTGGATGTCGTACAGCCGGTAGTCGAGCGTCGTCAGCTTGCGCGATTCGGTGAACCACAACTCGGTGCCGGGATACGGCGTCGCCACCGTCAGGTGAACGATCTCCGGGATGCTAATGGCCCATTCGCGAATCACCTCGAAGCGCTTCGCGTCCCATGACGGGTCCGCGATCAGGTTGATCGCGACGGTCAGCCCGATTTCGCGTGCGACTTCGAGCGCCTTGAAGTTGACGCCCATCGAGGAGCGCTTGCGATGCAGCTTCAGGCCTTCCTCGTCGATCGCCTCCAGCCCGAGGAACATGTACTCCATCCCCAGCTTGCGCCAGTAGCGGAAGACTTCGGGATTGCGGCATAGCACGTCGGCGCGAGTCTCGAGGTAGTACTGCTTTCTGATCTTGCGCTTTTCGATTTCATGCCCGATCGCAAAGCCGTGCTCGGGATGGATGAACGCGACGTCGTCGACGATGAAGACGTTGGGCTCCTTGATCGACAACATATCTTCCGCGGCAGCTTCCGCCGTCGATTTGCGGTAGCTGCGGCCGTAAAACGTCCACGCGCTGCAGAACGAGCAATCCCACGGGCAGCCGCGTGTGAACTCGATCGAGGCGCACGGATCGAGCACGCCGATAAAATACTTGTTGCGCCGACGGCCGAGGTCGCGCGCCGGGAAAAACTTGTCGAGATCGTCGAGCATCACCGGCGTCGGCCCGGACCCCTGCGCCGTCAGCACGCCGGGAACTTTGCCGATCGAGCCAGTGCCGATCGCGTCGAGCAGCATCGGTGTCGCCGTCTCACCCTCGCCGCGAATGATAGCGTCGATCGCGCCGCCGGCATGCTCGAGGATTTCATCGGCGACAAACGAACCGCTATGACCGCCGGTGAAGACGAAGCAGTCCTTCGTCAGCCGCTTCACGTCCTTGGCGAGATCGATCACCTCGGGCACGTTGGCCAGGTAGTTGAGCGAGAAGCCGACCGCGTTGGGGCGGAAGCTCTCGAGCTCGGCGAACAGATCGCGATGCTTGAAAATCTGCAGGTCCAGGATTCTCACGTCATGGCCGGCCGCGCGCGTCGCCGCCGCTACCCGTTCCATGCCCAGCGGTTCGAGCCGCAAATAAATCTCGCTGTACATAAGCGGACTCGGATGTACGAATAGGACCCGCATTAGTTTCCCTCCGGCGCCGCATGTTAAGGCCCTGCGACGCCTCCGCTCAATTCGCTAGTCTTCGGTCGCGATATTCCTCCGCCTGACCAATCGGCCAGCGGGATTCGCCTGCATCCTAATATGCTGGCGGAGTCAATGAAATAGCATAGCGAGACTCGATCTCCGCCTCATGCTATTAATATTGCTTATGGCGTCGCACGAGCTACCCCAGTTGGGCAAGCCACAGCCGGGTAAGCCGGAGCGGGGAAACTCTCTCCTCGTCATCGCAGTCATTTTTGTCGTTATCCTGATAGACGCCTTCCTCATCGCACAGGTGCAGGCGAACTATATTCACGACCACGGCTACGACATCAGCCTGCGCCATCCCGCGGTGGCGAAGCTCTCGTCGCCCTGACGCCCCCTCATCGCGCATCGGACTTGACACGCGACGGCGACCGACGGACTTTGCTCTGAGTTCGCAACTCCTCACGTCGGAGAAATCATGCAGTACTCGAAATTAGGCAAGACCGGAATCACCGTCTCGCGCATCTGCCTCGGATGCATGAGCTACGGCGACAAGAAATGGCGCGACTGGGTGCTGACGATGGACGAGGCGCGCGAGCATTTTGCCGCGGCGGTCGAGTCGGGCATCAACTTCTACGACACCGCCAATGTCTATTCGATCGGCGTGAGCGAGGAGGTCACCGGGCGATGGCTCGGCGAGATGGCCAAGCGCGACGAGATCGTCGTCGCGACCAAGGTCCACGGTCCGATGGCGTCGGGGCTGAATCGCGCCGGCCTCAGCCGCAAAAATATTCTCGAAGCCTGCGACGCATCGCTACGCCGCCTCAAGATGGATTTCATCGACCTCTACCAGATCCACCGATTCGACTATACGACGCCACTCGAGGAAACGCTGGAGGCGCTCGACTCGCTCGTGCGCGCGGGCAAGGTGCGCTACCTCGGCGCGAGCTCGATGGCGGCGTGGCAATTCGCCAAGGCGCTCGCGCTGCAGAAAGAAAACGGATGGCACCGGTTCGTCGCGATGCAAAACCATTACAACCTCGTCTATCGCGAGGAGGAGCGCGAGATGAATCCGCTCTGCATCGACAACGGCGTCGGCCTGATTCCATGGAGTCCGCTCGCACGCGGATTCCTGGCGGGCAATCGCGAGAAGGGCGGCGGCGGCAGCACGGCGCGCGCCAAGACCGACGACTTCGCGAAGAACATGTACTTCCGCGAGTACGATTTCGAAGTGCTGAGCGTGGTCGAACAGATCGCAAAGGAGCGCAGCGTCACGCCGTCGCAG
>JBEKLS010000246.1:0-4710 GCA_050010075.1 Binatus sp. (SeqCode)
AAGTGCTTGAGCCATCCCAGCGAGTCGTTGGTGAATTTCAATTCGAACGGCGGCAGATGCGCTCCGCGCGTGTAAATCGTCAGCCCGCACCACACCATCATGATCACGGCCATCACGGTCGTGATCTGCATGATTCGCATCGCCTTGCCGCTGGATTCCTCGATCCCGAGAATATTCTGGCGCCAGAAATAAATTGTCACGGCGATAGCGAAGAAGGCGGCGGTGAAATCGGCCGGCAGTATAATGCTGGAGTGCCCCAGCTTGAGCAGTTCGTTGATCAGACCGACCAGGTATTGGCCGGCCGACACGCCGCTGATGGGCCCGGTCAGGATGTAGTCGAACATCAGGGCCGACACCGAGATTTTCGCCAGCGTCGAGCCCATCGCTTCCTTGACGACGCGATAGACGCCGCCACGCGTGAACATCGAGCACGATTCCACGTACACGGCGCGCACCGCGTACGAGAACAGCATGACTGCCAGGATGAAGTACGGCGCCGATCGGCCGCAGGCCGTCTCGACGATGCCGCCGATGTAGTAGGCTGAGGACGCAAGGTCGCATAACACGACCGCCGAGGCTCGCCAGAAAGAGATGAAGGCGAGCATCCCGGTGGTAACTACGATTGCTTTGGTTTGTTTGCCGAAGGTCGCCTGCGGTTGTACCCGCTCGGCGCCGATGACTTTTGGAGTCGCTGCCAAGTATGAAATCTCCCGAGCAAACGCCAGAGACGCCGGCGATGCAGGCATTTCAAGGTGCAAGATGCAGACCGCAATGATTTTGCATGATCTGAGTGCCATTTGTAAACCCGTGCCTGCGAATGGCAATACGATGAGCAATTAAGACCGTGCAACTTGCAACAATGGGCCTTGGAGACACCCTTGATGCTTCCGCCCCTTTGAGCATTAGAATGCTAATTGAACAGCGCGCCGAGGAAGCAGTTGGCTAACATTCTTGTCGTCGATGACGACCGCAATATACGCCGTACGCTGGCGGCCAGCCTTGAATCCGCGAGTCATCAGGTGACCGTGGCTGAGACGGCCGAGCGCGCACTGGAGCTCTTTGGGCCATCCGCACCGGCAGTAGTCGTCTCCGACGTTCGGATGGAAGGGATGGGCGGCCTGAAGCTGCTCGAGTCAATCAAACAGCTCAACCCGGCGCTGCCGGTCGTGATGATGACGGCCTACGGCTCGATTCCCGACGCGGTCGAGGCGATGCGCCTGGGGGCCTACGACTACGTCACCAAGCCGTTCACGGCGGATCATATCGTGCACGTCGTCGCGCGCGCGCTCGAGGTACATGAGCTGCGCGCCGAAAATAGGGAGCTGCGCGACAGGATCGAGACCCTGACGGAACCGGAACCGTTTCTCACCTACAGTCCGCATTCGCGAAAGCTCGCGGAGATCGCGGCGCAAGTGGCCGACAGCGACGCGACCGCGCTGATAACCGGCGAAAGCGGCACCGGCAAGAGCATGCTGGCGTCGTACATCCACCGCTTGAGTCCGCGCAAAGACGGGCCGTTCGTGCAGGTCGCGTGCACGACGCTCAGCGAGCATCTGCTCGAAAGCGAACTCTTCGGACACGTGCGCGGTTCGTTCACCGGCGCTATCAAGGACAAGCCCGGGCGGCTGGAAGCGGCCGAGGGCGGGACGGTTCTGCTAGACGAGATCGGCGATCTGACGCCGGTCGTGCAATCCAAGCTGCTGCGCTTTTTGCAGGAGCGGACGTTCGAGCGCGTCGGCGGCGCGCAGACGATCAAGGTGGACGCGCGCATAATCGCGGCGACCAATCAGCATCTCGAGCAGTTGGTCAAGGAAAAGCGCTTCCGCGAGGATCTCTACTACCGCCTCAACGTGATCGAATTGCAGGTGCCCGCGCTGCGTGACCGGCCCGGAGAAATCCTGAAGCTCGCCGAGCACTTCGCCACGCAGGCCGCACAGACGCATCACAAGCCCGCGCATGCGCTCGCCGCCGGGGCGCGCGAGGCGCTGGTGTCCTACACGTGGCCGGGCAATATCCGCGAGCTGCGCAACGTGATGGAGCGCGCGGTGATCTTAAGCCGCGGCGAGACCATCAACCTGAGCGATCTGCCGGACAAGATTCTGGCGACCCCCGGCAAACTCGATCACAGCAATACGCTGGAACAAATGGAGCGCCGCCACATCGAGGTGGTTCTCGAGCAGGCGATGACGCTCGAGGAAGCCGCCGAGATGCTGGGAATCAACGTCGCGACATTATGGCGAAAGCGCCGGCGATACGGCCTGGACTGACGACGGGCTTGGCGGGAGGCGGCTGACGGGTCGCAAGGATCGCAGCCGTGAATGCGGGATCGGCGAACAATTGCTGAAACGCGGCTTCGAGTGGTCCGTCAAGCTCGGGTGTGCCCTTTCTGTAAATGTAAATTCCGCCGGCGCGGCGCTCTTCATCGATGTCTCTTGAATAGGTCACCTTGCCGGTTTGTTGATAGACCTGAACTCGCATCCCGAGAAAACCGCGCGAGACTTTGGTCACCCCGAAAAATCCTTCGGGTTCGATCTGCGCGTCGAATCGGACGAGTTGAATAGTTACCTGCGCCCCACCGTTGCCGATCTTGAACCCCCGCGCTTTCAGTTCGGTCTCGGCCGCCCCTTTGAGAGTTTCTACAGCGTGGCTGACTTCGATGTGCGTGCCCCAATAGGACGGTGGCGGGCGCTTATCCTCGACGCTAACTTCCACTGGAATTGCGGCGGCATCCTTGATTGGTTTTGCGTTCTGCTGCGGAACGTAACTGACCCCCAAGCTCCCAATCGTACATCCGCCTATGACCATTGAGACGACCAGGCAACCGCAGAACGCAATCACGGTACCGCACGATTCGCGGCGACTATGATTCGAAGACACCTTCCGTATCGCTAGTAGTTATCGCCGCGGCTGGTAACCTCCGCAGGCGGCGACGCGCCACAAAAGGAAACTGGCGCGCCCCCCGATGGAGCGCGCCGGTATTCCAAGAGAGTTATCCGCGCGATTACTTTGCTTTCAACGCGCCTTCCAGACGGCTGTGATTCTTCACGCACACTCCCAGGCTAGTGAACGGATCCGGCCAGTCGTGCTTGACGCAATACGGCAGCGAATCCATGTCGTTGTCAGTGTATCCGCGCGCCGAGAGATCCTTCTTCAGGCAGTCGCTGTGCGGCTGGTTGGCGCCCGCGACGCCGGCGGCATCGTCGGCAGCTTCGGTGATCAACGCGTTGCGCAGTGCGATCTTCACCTGCGGATCGGTACTCTTGCCGAGCGCGCCCGCGACGTTGCTCGACGGGCCGCAGACCCCGACCGAATCAATGAACGCCTCTTCGAGCCCGACCGTGCTGAGATCCTTTGCGAATCCCACTCCGGCCGCGGTCATCAGCATGCTCGTCGCAATCAATGCCACCGCAAATCGTTTCATCGCACCAGTCCTCCAGGTTTGGGATGTGACCAGGTGAAAACGGCCTCATCGTTGGCACTCTCATTTATCTGTATGATCCGGCGGTCAAAAAAGTCCAGCGGCTTGACGGAAACTGCCGCTTGATGAAAGTGTCGCGTCAGGTCTGACGAAAGGAAATTCACCATGGCCAAAACCGCACTTGCCTGCACGATACTTCCCGACAGCCCGCCGGCGCGCCTCATCGAATGGTCGCGCGCGGCGGAGGACGCGGGCTTTTCCGGCGTCTTCATGACCGAGGCGAACAACGACTCGCTGGCATGCTCGCTCGCACTCGGCCTTCACACCAAGCGAATCAAGCTCGGCACCGCGATCACGAACATCTACCTGCGCCATCCCAATCTGCTCGCCAATGAAGCCGCGGCGGTCCAGGAATTTACCGGTGGACGATTTATCCTCGGCCTGGGCACGGGCCATCGCGAGGGCAATTCGGCGCTCGGAATCGAGATGGGCGTTCCGCTGACGAAGATGCGTGAAACAGTGAAGACGCTGCGCGCGATGCTCGACGGCGGCAAGACCGGGCCGCGCGTCAGCGCCAAGCTGCCGCTTTACCTGGCGGGCGTATCGCGTCCGATGGTCAAGCTGGCCGGCGAAATCGGCGACGGCGTCATCTTCAACTTCTTTCCGCCGGCGCGGGTCAAGGAAGCGCTCGGCGAATTGGCCGAAGGCGCGAAGGCAGCCGGCCGCGACCCCAAACAGATCGAGGCGACGCTGTTCGCGACCGCATTCATTTCCGATGATCTCGAAGCGGCGCGCCGTCCCGCGCGCAAGCTGCTGTCGCGCTATGGCGCACTGAAGTTCTACGGCAACATGATGGCGCATGCGGGTTTCGAGCGTGAGATCTCGGCGATTCGCGCGGCGGGACGCGACGCCGACGCGGCGATCAAGGCGGTCAGCGACGAACTGATCGATGCGACCTTGCTGGTTGGCTCGGAGTCGCGCGTTCGCGATCGATTGCAGGAGCTGTGCGCGCCGGGAATCGGCACCGCGATCGTATTCACGAATCCGGTCAACGAAGATCGCAACAGTGCCGTGCTGCGAACGATCCGCGCGCTGAAGCAATAACGGAGGCCTTACGGCTGGTCTTCCTGATCGCCTGTGTTCTGATCGTTAGCGTTGCGAGCCAGCGCGACGCGGTCGAAGAAGCGATGGATACGGCGAGCGTTAACGCCGAAATCGCCGACGCCGTCGCGCGACTTCGACCGCATCTCGATAAGGCTGGCACCGTCGGGCGTCGGCCGAACCTGGATCAC
>JBEKLS010000247.1:0-7918 GCA_050010075.1 Binatus sp. (SeqCode)
ATCGGTCTGCCCGCACTGGCATTCATCGTCGGCTCGGTGCTCCTGCATCCGATGCTCAACCCGCGCTACCTTGCACCCGGCATCGCGGCGTCGTCACTGCTGATTGCCGCGGTCGTTGGAGCGTTCAGCGTCAAGTGGCGCAATCTGCTCGCGGCCGGCTTCGTGGTGGCGTGCTTGATCATGCTGCCGTTCGACCGCTCCAAGCCGCAGCCGTGGCGAGAGTTCGCCGCACAAGTGGCGGCAGGCGGCGCCTCGAATCCGGTGTTCTTCGAGGCGGGATTCGTCTCGAACGAAGCCACGGCCAGCGTCCCCAACGGCGGCTTTCCATTCGGCTACTACTCGGTGCCGTTCAACTACTACTTCAAGGGAACCAATCCGCGAGTAGCGATTCCAGGATTCGATCCGGCGTCGGCGCGAACGACTATAGAGCAGCGGGTGTCATCGGCGGGCGGAGGATGGCTTATCAGCTGGAAGAATGGCAACGCGGTGAACTCCGAACTTCCCGATCCCGCGCGTTTCAAGGTCGCGGAAAAATTCCGCGACGATCACCTGGTGTTCTATCGGATCACGCCGATCGCCAAATGACGTAAGCGGCGACTAGGCGGCTTGCGAGCTCGCCGGGATCGCCATCGAGCCGGCGCCGACGCGAATCGGCAGGATGACGAGACTGTAGCCGTAGAGCTGCAGCCAGTTCTGGATTTCAACGGACGTGTGATTGTGCAGGAAGCGCCCGATGAACCCCTCGATCTCGTCGGAGAAGATCAGCTTGCCCGCGAAGAACACGACGTGCGGGAATTCGTGCGCGACTTCCAGGCATAGCCGCCGCAGCTCGATCACCACGTCGGGTGCGAGGCCGGCTCGCAGCTCCGGATGGAGCCCGAGGTCGGCGGCGAACTGGCAATATTCGTTGAGGTCTTCCGCCATCCGCGTCTCGAGCTCGTGCACTTCTTCGGCGCCCTTGAGCAGCGCCGCGTCCACCTCGCCGACGCCGATGAAAACCACGTTGCGAAACTCGTCCTTGAACAATTGCGTGACCGCGATCAGAGTCGCCAGCCCAAGACCGTTGTAACCGCTGACCAGGATCGCCGCCGTCGGCGCGTCGGGATCGCGCTTGGCCGGCTCGAGCTTTTTGACCGCGTACAGCTTCGGCAGGATGTCGGCCTCGAGCTGCTCAATTGCCTTCGACACGCGCTCGTAATGCCGCCGCACAACGTAACACAGGCCAATCAGGCCGCCGGTGATCACCACCGTCACCCAGCCGCCGTCGTGGAACTTGAGTGTGAGGGTGATCACCAGGATACTCGCAGTGAAGAACGTACCGACCCCGTTGATGATCAGTTTGCGGAGCCATCGCTTTTCGTTCTTGCGCTCGATCCACCAATGCGACGTCATTCCGAGCTGCGAGAGCGTGAAGGTCACGAACACGTTGATGGCGTACAGCACGACCAGCAAATCGACCTTCGCCTCGGTGCCGATTAACAGCAGAATCGCGGCGAGTCCGATCGTGATGACGCCGTCCTGCGTCACCAGCCGCGCGCTGAGGTTCGCGAAGCGTCGCGGCAGCCATCGATCGCTCGCCATCGTGGCGAGCACGCGCGGTCCGTCGACGAAGCCGGTTTGCGCCGCGACGAACAGCAGCGCGCCCTCGGTCAAGAGCGCGAAGGTGATTATCTCGGGGCCGATATGCACGCCGAACAGCTGCCAGTTGGAGGCGAGCCGCTCGAACATGACGGCGTTGAGGGTCTTGCCCGCCTCGGCTTCCACGTTGAGCAGCAGGTAGCCGAGCAGGATTCCGCCCGCGACGAACGCCAGCGACAATGCCATGTAGATCATCGTGCGCTTGCCGGTCTCGGCGCGCGGCTCGCGCAGGATTGGCAGGCCGTTGCTGACCGCCTCGATTCCCGTGTACGTACCGCCGCCGAGGCTGTAGGCGCGAAAGAAAATCACCGCCAGCGCGAGCATTCCGAGGCTATGCGAGCTCGCATGCACCTCGCGCACGGCATGGCCAACGATCGACGGCAACTCGGGCGCCCGGCTGAGAATCGCGTAGCCGACCAGCCACACATGCATCACGATGAACGCGATGAATATCGGCAGCAGCGACAGCACCGACTCCTTGACCCCGCGCAGGTTCATCAGAACCATCAGCACGACGACCAGCAGGCACAGCCAGAACTTGTAGGGCAGCCACGAGACCGGCAGAAAGCTGAAGATCGCGTCGGCGCCGCTCGCGATCGAAATCGCAATCGTCAGCACATAGTCGACGACCAGCGCCGATCCGGAAACGAGGCCGAAATATTTGCCGAGCAACTTGGTCGCGACCAGGTAGCCGCCACCGCCGGTCGGGAACAGGTCGATCGTCTGCGAATACGACGCCGAAATGATGAACACGGTGAGCGCCATCAGCATCGCGAGGAACACCGCGAGGTACTGATGATGC
This sequence comes from Binatus sp. (SeqCode), assembly GCA_050010075.1. GTDB lineage: Bacteria > Desulfobacterota > Binatia > Binatales > Binataceae > Binatus. Next base: position 2,441 of record JBEKLS010000247.1, read on the forward strand.
CCGAGCGCGAGGAAAGCCTCCTCGGGTCCGTAGCACGACGAGCTCAGGCCGTCGCTGCCCAGCCCGACCCATGCGAGAAACGCCACCAGCGACAGGCTATGGAAGATTTCCGGGTCGCGAACATCGCGCGGCGGTCCGATCAGGACGTCGCTTATCGTTCGCTTACCCGACTTCTGCGCGGAACTGGAAGTTATCTTCGCACCGGCGATTGGTGATGCCATTTCGACTTTTCGAGCCTTCTCCCGTTGCAGTTTGCAAATCTACGGGAAAGTCAGACCTTGCGCAAAGCAACGCCGGGGCGGCCTGCGGCGTCTTCACACCGAGTAGGCGACGCGCTCCAGCCCGAGTTGATAGCGGGTCGCGTCGATAAGATTCTGCATCAGCGCGACCACCGTCATCGGACCGGTGCCGCCCGGGTTGAGCGTAATCCATCCCGCAACATTCTTGACCGCTTCGAAATCGACGTCGCCAACAAACTTGCCGGGACCGACGCGCCTGAAGCCAACGTCAATCACGCAAGCGCCCGGCTTTACCATATCCGCCGTTATCAGCCAGGGCTGGCCGGTGTCGGCGCCGACGCACGGGATCAGGATGTCGGCCTCGCGGCAAATCGCGGCAAGGTCGCGCGTATGGCGATGGCACCACGTGACCGTCGCGTTGCGCAGGCGACCGCCAAGTATCAACGCGGTCGGCTTGCCCGCGATATCGCTGCGCCCGATGACCACGGCCCGCGCCCCGTCGACCGGCACCTTGTAGTAGTCGAGCAACGTCAGCACGCCGCGGGGAGTGCACGGGATAAAACGTCCCCACTGACCGCGGTAGAAGCCCCCGACGCTGGCCGCGCTCACCGCGTCGAGATCCTTGTCGGGTGCTATCGCGTCGAACAGGCGGAAGCGATCGATCGAATCGGGAATCGGCAACTGCAGCAGTATCGCGTTGACGCTAGCGTCGGCGTTGAGTTCTCCGATCACGCGGATCAACGACTCGGTGGTCGCCTGTGACTCGGTCATTCGCACCGTGCGGCTCTCGCATCCAAGCTCGGCCGCGACGCGCTGTTTATTTTTGACGTATTGCCGTGACGCGGGATCGTCGCCCACCAGGATCGCCACCAGCGACGGCGTGCAGCCGAACCTGCTCTTGAGCTCGTCGATATTGGCGCGCAGCTCCGGCATCAGATGCGCGCTCAGCGCCCGACCGTCCATGATGATTGCAGCCATTCAGTCCCACACCGAGTATAGCACCGGTTTACTCCCGACAAGATGTTGTGGACAGAAGTCGGCGGTTGTTGGAAGATCGTTGGCGCTCGTCTCGTTCGATCACTATGCGTCTGTTAAAGTTTTCCCGTTGATGAACGCGCCCAAGCGCACTGTTCTGTTCGACCTTCACCAGAAACTCGGCGCACGGATGACGGTTTTCGGTGGTTTCGAGATGCCGGTCAGTTACAGCGGCATCATCGAGGAGCATCTTGCGGTCCGCAATTCGGCGGGAGTGTTCGACCTGAGCCATATGGGTGAGTTCGAAATCAGCGGCCCGCACGCAATCGAGACGCTCGAGCGCGCCTTCACCAATTCCGCGGCGCGCCTCAAGCAGGGCCACGCGCAATACACCATCATGTGCGCTGACGACGGCGGCACGCTCGACGATCTGATCGTGTACCGGCTCGGACCGGAGCGCTACATGCTCTGCGTCAACGCCTCCAACATCGCAGCCGATCGCGAATGGCTCGTCGATCTCAACGCCGGCCGCGCGCAGTTCGAGGACGTGAGCGACGCGACCGCGCTGATCGCAGTCCAGGGACCGGCCGCCGTCGCGATACTGGCGACGCTCGCGGATTTTCCGATCGCCGACCTCGCGCGCTTCGGCGTCGCCGAAGGACCCGTTGCAGGAATCAACTGTCTCGCCGCTCGCACCGGCTACACTGGCGAAGATGGCTTCGAACTGTTCGTTGATAACGCCGGCGCACGCCAATTGTTCCAGGCGATTCTCGACGCCGGCGCTCCCGCCAACATCAAGCCCGTCGGCCTCGGCGCGCGCGACACACTGCGGCTGGAAGCAGGCCTGCCACTCTACGGCCACGAACTCGATCGCAGTACGTCACCGCTCGAAGCGGGTCTCGCGACATTCGTAAAAATGGGCCGTCCATTCATCGGGGCCGACGCTCTCACGACCCAAATTAGTCGGGATGCAGACCGACGACGGCAGGATGGTCGCGCGTCAAGGTTACCGCGTATTCAAAAACGGCGAAGAGGCCGGCGTCGTGACCAGCGGGACCTTCGCGCCGTCGATACAACGGCCGATCGCGATGGCGTATCTCGCGGTCGCGGACGCGAAAAGTCCGCCGGCCGTTGGCGAGCCGCTCGAAGTTGAAATTCGCGAACGCAAAGTGCGCGGGACTATCGTGCCGCGCCCGTTCTATCGGCCCGATGAACCCTTTGCGGCATCAAGTGCGCGCGTATGATTGAATTGCAGGGCGAAGTGGCGGCTGAGGCGGGGGAGGAAAGGCTGATTTCATGAGATTCATGCCACATACCGACAGTGACGTAGCGTCGATGCTCGAGACGATCGGCGCGAAGCATCTCGATGACCTAATCGCGCACGTGCCGGCCAATCTGCGCGCGAGCGCGACGATCGATCTCGACGCCGGCCGCAGCGAAGCCGAGGTTGTTCGCGAGATCTCTGCGCTCGCCGCTCGCAATACCGGCGCTTCGGGCTTCGCGAGCTTCCTCGGCGCCGGCTACTACCGTCATTATGTGCCCGCCGCCGTGCGCGCCGTCATCGCCCGCGCCGAATTCGCCACCAGCTATACGCCCTACCAGGCCGAGGCGAGCCAGGGCACCACGCAGGCGATTTTCGAATTTCAAACGCTCATCACGCAGCTCACCGCGATGGAAGTCGCCAACGCCAGCATGTACGACGGCGCCTCCGCCGCGGCCGAGGCGGTCCTGATGGCGCGCCGCCTGATGCCGAAGCGCTCGGTCGTTGCCCTCTCGCGCGCGCTATGGCCCGAGTATCGCGCAACCATTCGCACCTACCTGAGCGCGCTCGACGGCGTCGAGATCGTCGAAGTTCCGTTTGACGACGCAACCGGCGCAACCGACGCAGCCGCGCTCGATCGAATCGCCAACGACCGCCTGCTATGCACGGTCACCGGTTATCCCAACGCGCTCGGCGTCATCGAACCGCTCGGCGCGATTGCCGATACGACTCATCGCGCGGGCGCGCTCGCGATCTCCGCGACGGCAGAAGGTATCGCGCTCGGTCTGCTGCGCGCGCCGGGCGATCTCGGCGTCGACATTGCCGTCGGCGAGGGTCAGAGTTTCGGACTCCCGCTCCAATTCGGCGGACCCGGCGTCGGCTTCATGGCCGCGCGCATGACTCACATCCGCCAGATGCCCGGCCGCCTGGTCGGACAGACTCGCGACCGCGACGGCCGCCGCGCGTTCTGCCTGACCCTCAACACGCGCGAGCAGCACATCCGCCGCGAGCGCGCGACTTCGAACATCTGCACCAATCATTCGCTCTGCGCGCTGGCCGCGACGGTCTATCTCTCGCTGATGGGCCGCAGCGGGTTGCGCGAACTAGCCGAGCGCAACGTCGAGCTCGCGCATCATGCCGCGGACATGCTGGAAGCCGCGGGAATCCAGCGGCGCTTCTCGGGGCCGTTCTTCAACGAATTCGCGCTGAAGCTTGCAGATCCCGTAGCCGCTCTGGAAGCGGCAGAGCGCCGCCAAATCCTGGCGGGCATCGCACTCGGCGACGACTATCCAGAACTTTCCGACGCGCTCCTGCTTTCAGTCACCGACATGAATCATAACGACGAGTTCGAACGGCTGGCGGCGGCAATCGGGGAGGTGCGGTGATGGCAACGGCGGGCAGAATCGTTCCAATCACGTCGCCTGAAAATCCTTCGAGTCTCGAACGGACCGAGCCGGTCGCGGGCGTGCCGCTTATTTTCGAGCTTTCATCGGACGGCCGCCGCGGCACCGATCTGGCGCCGCGCGCCGCCGGCGATCGGAGCGGCGCCGAAATAATCGGCGCCGAACTCTGCCGCGAGGATCTTCCCGGCTTCCCCGAGCTCAGCGAGCCGCAGGTGCTGCGGCATTTTCTGCGCCTGTCGCAGCTCAACTTCGCGCAGGCGCTGCAGTTCTATCCGCTCGGCTCGTGCACGATGAAGTACAATCCAGTCGTCAACGACGAACTTGCCGCACTCCAGGGGTTAGCCGGGCTGCATCCCGCGACGCCCGCGCATCTCGCCCAGGGCGCGCTCGAACTGATCGCGCGAATGGAATCCGCGCTGGCTCAAATCACCGGCATGGACGCCGTGTCGCTGCATCCCGCCGCCGGCGCGCAGGGCGAGTTGACGGGACTGCTGATGGTCCGCGCCTATCATCGCAAGCGCGGCGAGATGCGGCACAAGGTGATCATCCCCGACACTGCGCACGGCACCAATCCAGCGAGCTGCACGCTCGCGGGCTTCGAGGTGATCGTCGCGAAGTCGAACAAACGCGGCTATCTCGAGGCGGCCGAGGTTCGCCGCCTGGTGAGCGACGACGTGGCCGCGATGATGGTCACCAATCCGAACACGCTCGGAATTTTCGAGCCCGAAATCCAGGATATCGCCGCTGCGCTGCATGAGCGCGGTGCGATGCTCTACCTCGACGGCGCGAACATGAACGCGCTGCTCGGCGTCGCCAAGCCCGGGCACATGGGCGCGGACCTCGTGCAGCTCAATCTGCATAAGAGCTTCTCGACTCCGCACGGCGGCGGCGGCCCGGGCGCGGGACCGGTCGCGGTGAAAAAGCATCTCGAGCCGTTCCTGCCGATGCCGCGGTTGAAGCATTCCGATGCCGGCTACGAGTTCGACGCCGATCGGCCGGATTCAATCGGCCGAATGCGCTCGTTTCACAACAACTTCGGCATGATCGTGCGCGCCTACGCGTACATCCTCGCGCTCGGCGGCGACGGCCTCGCGATGGCGAGCCGGCTGGCCATCCTCGGCGCGAACTACGTGCGCACGCGCCTGCAGCCGCATTTTCCCAGCGCCACGGGCGAGCCCTCGATGCACGAATGCGTGCTGTCGCACGATCTCGAAAAGCGCGCCGGCGTAAGCACGCTGGAAGTCGCCAAGCGCCTGCTCGATTTCGGCATCCATCCGCCGACAATTTATTTCCCGCTGGTCGTTCCGGGCGCGCTGATGATCGAACCTACCGAAACCGAGAGCAAGGAAATCCTCGACAGCTTCGTCGACGCGATGGAACGGATTTACGAAGAAGCGTTGAACGATCCCGAATGCGTTAAGAGCGCCCCGCAGACGCTACCAGTCTCCCGCGTAGACGAAGCGCTAGCAGCCCGCCGCCCAATAGTCCGCTGGGAGAAAAAGGCCTAGCAGCTCCTAACCTCTCCTTGTCCGAGGAGAGGTCGGCGCCAACCGAAGGTGGCGCCGGGAGAGGTGCGGCGCGCGACAAGGCACCATGCCGA
>JBEKLS010000248.1:0-4521 GCA_050010075.1 Binatus sp. (SeqCode)
CGCTGCGGCGTCTCGGCGAGCCCTCGGAAATCGGCGAGACAGTCGCGTGGCTGTGCTCGGATCACGCATCGTACGTGACGGGCCTGCCGATGCCGGTAGATGGCGGCTTCATGGCGCAATGAGCGCGATCGAGTGATTCGAAATTCTGAGTAGGAGTCGTTCGCGAACGGCCCGCGAAAATCTTCTTCGCGGTCACATCATCGTAGTGTGATACTCGAACGCCAAATGTTCGAGTTTCTGATCAAGCTGCTGCTCGTCGTGCGAACCAAACTGAAATCACGGGCGACGCTCGAAGCCGAAAACATCGTCCTCCGGCAGCAGGTGATCGTACTGAGCCGCAAGACTCGTTCGCACGTGCGGATGAGAAATGTCGACCGGCTGATCTTTGCCTGGCTGTACCGACTGTTCCCCTCGATAGCAGATCTACGTCTGCGATGGATCCAAATGGATTCTTAGCGGACCCGATGCCAAACTCTTTGATGAAGCCGGACACGAAGTAGGGTCTCACTTCGTCGGGCCAACCTGGCAATGGTCGAACGGCAGCCAGGTAACCGGTAGACTTATAGCCAATGCTACTCCCGATCCGGATTCGATTCCGTGGCTACTGTTAATCGCGACCGGTCACCGCGGCGATGGTGTGATGAAGAACGTTTCCAGTATCCAGCGCTTGCAGACAAAAGGTGGCAAAGCCCCCGCTAAAGGCTGCGCAGCATCGTACCGAGGTGAGCGGGCGCGAACCCCTTATACAGCCGACTATTTCTTCTACTCGCGCCAGGAGTAGAGAATGGCGCTGTCGTTGCCGGGAACGCCGAGCGGACTGTGGGATGCAGCCGGGGCTCTTGGACTCGCCGAAAGGCGTTTTCTAGGCCGCCGAAGGCTCTCAGGATTTGGGTTGACCGGCATGTTTTGCCCCAGCGTATGGAACTTCACCGGCAGGGTACGGATCTTCTGCACCTTCGACGCGTTGAGGGCAATTGGAAATGTCATCTTGTTTCAAATGACGTTCGAGCCCAGCCAACCTTCAAAAATGCTCGTCCACTCCTCAATGTGAGGTTTGATGTTTGGCGTGAAAATTCCCGAGACCAACTGATGCTTGCCCAGCTTGATGATAAGGCTCCTGAATTCACGCCTGTTGCGCTCATCAACTTCGCGTCCGCGAAAGGTGGAAGTGCAAAACGCGCAATCGATCATCGAGCCCATTCCTCCCCAGAAGTTACCGGACGTGAGCCATGTCTCCAACACGGACGTTTCGCCGCGTAAGACCTCTCGAATAACTGCGGCGTAAGCGTTTTCTCCGCCCGCTTCAAACAGCCGCTCCATAGCCGCCAGCATAAGACGGGCTTTGTCCAATTGGTCGGCCGTTGGTTGGGGCTCCCTGATGATCATGAATTCCTTCGACTTAGAGCTAACCCGCAATAGCGCGGTGGTAAAAACACGGGACATGTCTTAGATGCCCCGCCTCTCTTCCTCTTTTAGCAGTCGAGGGCGCGAAAGGGCACCGGCTCGGTTCTCGACCGAGAGAATCGAACGTAAATCAGATGATGACGACCGAACCTAAGCTTCTCCGGTGCCCTCAGGTCGAGGAAGATGCGCCAACATGCGCATGATTTTCGAGTTTCCTGCAGAGAACGCGAAAATCGCGGACTGGGTGGCGGAGAGAGGGGGATTCGAAACTCCGGGGTCCTGTAGAGCTTATTCGACGCAACTTGGCCCAAAACGGGCGCGTTACTCACGAATGAAAAAAATGCTCAGAGTCTTCGTTCGATTACTGCTCCACTCAATGTTCCTATAATTCACGTGGGGTTCTTTACGACCGAGCAAACAGATGCCGTGCTCGAAGAACTCAGAGCCTTGCCATTTCAATGGAGCCGGCGCCTATCCGTGGGTTGCATCTGCGCGGGCTGCGAAGCTACTCGGATCAGCAGGTCTACGCACGGCTTGAGTGTGATGCGGCGAAGGCGCCCCTTTATCCGCGTTTGAAGTACGAACGATTTGAAACCGGCATTAGTCACGCGGACGCCAAATCCTTTCTACTGGTCGTCCCGTATGCAGACTTGGTCTCGGCTGGGTGGCTTCATGTCCTCCACCAATGCGTTCGTGATGTGTTTTGCCATTGACGGTCTCCTCTCGCGACGTGATTACATCGTGATTACATGACGTTTCAGATCAGATGAATAATATCTCAGTGTAATCACTGTGTACACAGACTGCGTTACTATCTGTACCTAACTAGGGTACGCAGTTACTATACTCAGTTGCGAAAGAAGTGTATTTATCTAGGTAATTACTATTGGTTACTCTCCATTACTCACTTAGTATAGTGCTTGCCAAGCACGAGGTCGTCGGTTCGAAACCGATCACCCGCTCCATATTCAGCCAAATAATCAAGGGATTTATCGATCGTGTCGCGCAAGATTGACGCCGCCGGTCTTGGGCGTGCCGATTGCCAGGTCGATTTCCCAGACCGGCAAATGAAAAGGGACCGGCTGCGGACCGGTCCCTCGGAGACTCGCGGCTCTTGACTATCGACTTTGTTTTTCTCGGGTCTCTAACGCTTCGGCTACCGTGTCCATAAATTTGCTGTAGTCGCAGAGAGGGTGCAACTCAAACTCATAGAAGAGCCCAAGCGGCGAGCTGAATAGTCTCCGGTTCAGGTCGTCTGCAGAGTCGGCGTTTGTAATGCTACAACCGCCGCCATTAACGAACGCGTAGGTACAGTCAATCTCGCCACGTTTGACTGCTGCGAGCAGCCCTTCCTTGTGCGCGCGAATCGTCTGGCTCGTGGGCTGTACGATCGCCCCAGGGCGCGGTTTCCTAATTACCAGAAATTTCATTGTAAGGTACCTCCTTTCGAGTTATCGAGTCCCCGTTTTTCGTTGTTCCAGCTCATCGCTGCTACGCCAAAGCCATCCACTACTCCTGCGGCAGGCTTAGAGCGAACGGAACAACTTCGGGTGGCGAGGCTTCCAAAACGGCTCGCGGCGGAGTGGTCGGTTATTTCTTGGGTGCCTGGTCGAAAATCATGAAGCGATTGTTGACCTGGTCGGAGACGATCAGCTTCTTGCCGATTTGAGCGATTCCTTCGAGGTCATTGAAACCCTTGGCGTTTGGATTCGCATCTTCGGTGCAGGAGCCGTCGGTTGCACTATTTTGCACGCCGCAGGTGAAATTCGGCTGGCCCAGGACCAGATCGGCGGCCTGAAAATCCGAAGTTGGAAACGTATTCCACACCATCACCCGACTGTTGGCCCAATCACCGACAAAAAGCTGTGTCCCGTTCGAGAATAGCCCGTCATACACGCCGCCGAAGTTCTGCGCGCTGGGGGAATCCGTGTCTCCGCTACCGTTGTTGTCCGGAGCAGAGCTGGTGAAATCGGGTTGGCCGAGCACGATGTCCGCAGCCTGATAGTTAGTGGTCGGGAAGGTGTTCCAGATAAGCACCCGGAAATTCGGGTAGTCGGCCACCGCCAGCCTCGTGCCATCAGTCCATACTCCCGCCGGCAAACCCAAATCCGAGGCGCTTGGACTGCCTGTGCTGACCCCCGAGCCGTTGTTGTCAGACACGCAAGTGCTCAGATTCTGCTGACCCAGGACCAGGTCGGCCGGAGCGCCATTTGCGGTCGGGATGCTGTTCCAGATGAGCACGCGAAAGTTATAGGAATCGGTAACAACCAGTTTGCCGCCGGCCACTGAGACGGTCTCCGGGGAATTCATCCCCGACGGCCCGCATGAGGCTCCATTTGCGCCAAACTCGGTCTGGCCGAGAACGATATCCGCCGGGGTAGCTGTCTTCTTCGGGATTTTGTTCCAGATCAACACGCGGTTGTTGCCGAAATCCGCGACAAACAGCTGGCCGTTGTAAGCGACCGCGCTGTAAGGCGAGACCATCTGATGGGCGCCGTCACCGGTACTATCGCTGGTAAGGTTGGCTTGGCCCAACACAAACTTCGCCTTGGCGCCGTTGTGACTCGGAATTCCCTTGAACCCGAGCACCCGCGCATTACCAAAATCGGGCAAAAACAGAATTCCGCCACCCTCAGACGCGCTCCCGTAGGGATAGTCCATAGTGTTCGCCGTATCATTAGAACCGTCGCCGGTGAAGTTCGGTTGGCCGATTACGACCTTCGCCGCCTGGAAAGTATCGAGGCGGATGGTTGTCGCGCCGCCCGCATTCACACCCGTCACCACCATCGCGATGAACGCGAGTGGAGCAGCTGCGACTGCCAGTGCTCTGACCAGGTTTCTTTCGATGTTCAGCAGCATGTCGACCTTCCCGCCGCGTCGTTCACTCCGTCCCGTTCGCCTGAATTTCATTCCCAATCTACCGAATCCTGCGGCCGGAACTGTGACATCAGAGATCGCGAGAAACAAGCAGGATTAGACCGACACAGATAAGGCAGGGAGTGGACTCTCCGACGTCGCACGAATGAACGCATCTTCTTGCCCAAGGCGCGGCGCGTGCGATAGATGCTAGCCGGGTAACGCAAGACCGCGGGGTTCCAAGCTCAGAGCTGGCAACGC
>JBEKLS010000249.1:0-4488 GCA_050010075.1 Binatus sp. (SeqCode)
AGTTGCAAACCCTGTTCAGCGCCGAACGCGCCAGCAGTGACCCGGGCAAGAAGGCCTCCTATCACAAGCAGATTATCGATCTGATGAAGTCCAAACAGAACGACAAGGAAGGCTGGGCGGTTGATGTGGCGGCGGCGTCCAAATTTCCAAACAACGTAGTCGAGGAGTTCGGCAACTCAAGCGATCCGTTCGAGAAGTGGCTGCTGGCCGCGGTGCTGCTGTCGCGCAAGGATGAACCCGGCGCGGCGAAGTACTATGCCGAGGCGTGCGACAGCGGACAGTATCCCAAGGCCTGCAGGTTCGCCGCCGAGATCTATCAGCGCGAGAAACGCTACGACCTGGTCGAGGCGATGCTGACCAAGATCGCAGCGGGCGGTGGCGGCGAAGCCAGCCAGGCCGTGTTTTTGAAGTACAGCCTCTCGCACAATCGATGGGTGCAGAGCGGTCAGAAGGATGCAGCGCTTGAGGATCAGTGGGTGAAGGACGGGCAGGAGTATCTGTCGAAAGATCCGAACGGCGATCATGCCGCCGAGATAGAAGTAGCGATGGCCGACCGCCTGCAGCGGCAGGGAAATCTCGTCGAAGCAGCCGAGATGTACTCGCGGGTCAAGGGCGACCCCGAGTTCACTTTCACCGCCAAGTTCAAGGCCGCCGAGTGTTACTACAAGCAGCTCGTCGGCGCGGGCGCTGCCGCCAAGGATAACAAGGGTCCCAAGGTCGATACCGATCAGCTCAGAAAGCTCGCGCTCGACAACCTGAACGAGTCGATCAAGATGGGTCCTGAAGCGGAGCGTGCTGCCAATAACCCGACGGCCAAGCGGGCAGTGCGAGAGATTCGCGGCGAAGCAACCTACATGCTCGCTTCGATCCTCGAGGAAGATCAGGACCATGTCGACTACGCGCAGGTGGCGCCGCTGCTGGTCGGCTACGAATCGAACTACCCGATGATGAGCAACAAGTTTCAGGATGTCGTCGATTGGCGCATCACGGCGCTCGATCATCTTGGCCGGTATGACGAAGTTAATACCGACGTTGCCGCACTCGTCGAACGCAGCATGAGCGACTCTGCCAAGCAGGACTTCGTCAAGGGACTTGGAATCGAGTTCTGGAAGAATGCGCAGGCGGCCAAGGACAACAACGACGACAAGACCTATCTGGCCAACGCGAAGTTGACCGCGACAGCATACAAGGGCTTCGCCGAAATGGCCGCGTCGGGCAAAATCCCGGTCAAGAATCTGACCGGTACGCTGTCGATCTACGCCCAGGCGCTGCAAGCTACCGGCAATGACGAGGATGCCGACAAGGTCTTCGAAGAGGTCGTGAAAGCCGACCCGGCGTCGCCTGATGCGAACGCAGGTCTCGCTCGTCGCGCGCAAGCCAAGGGCGATATGAAGGAAGCGAACGAGCGGTGGACGGCGGTCGAGAACACGGCGGCCGAGTCCGACCCTCTCTGGTACGAAGCGAAGTACCAGCTTGCAGTGATTTACGACAAGCAGGGCAATGTGTCGGGCGCATGCAGCAAGCTGGCGCAGACGCGTGCCGAGCATCCGACCCTGGGCTCTGACGATATGAAGGTCAGGTGGGACAAGCTGCAGCGCAAGCTGTGCCTCGATCACGCGAGCAACTAGCGCGGCCGCGATGCTGAAGAAGATTCATCATGTCGGCGTCGTGGTGCCGAACCTCGACGCCGGCTTGAAATTCTGGCGCGACACGCTGGGGCTGCATTTCACGAAGAGCGCGACGATTGAAGAGCAGGGCGTCCGCGCCGCGCTGCTCAAGGCGGGCGAGAGCGAGATCGAGCTGCTCGAGCCGCTCGCAGCCGATAGTGCTATCGGCAAGTTCCTCGCGCGCCGCGGCGGCGGCCTGCATCACGTATGCTTCGAGACTGACGACGTCGCGCGCGAGCTCGAGGCGGCGCGCCTCAAGGGAATCCAGCTAATCGATCAGAAACCGCGCAACGGCCTGGCGGGCATGATCTGCTTTCTGCATCCCAAGGCCACGCGTGGCGTGCTGGTCGAATTCGCCCAACCGCCTGGCGAGTAGAGAACAATCGCAATGCCGATTTACGAATACCGATGCACCAGCTGCGAGCGCTCGTTCGAGGCGTTCGTGCGTCCCGGTGACGGCGGCGCGCAATGCCCGCACTGCCACGGCTCGAAGCTGACGCGCGAGATGTCCACGTTTGCGGCGCGCGGCAGCAACGGCGACAGCGCCGCCGCGGTCGCGTCTGCGATGGCGAATTCAGGCGCGTCGAACGGCGGCTTCACGGGCGGCGGCGGATGTTGCGGCGGCGGCTGCGGCTGCCACTAGCAGACACTCTTTCCGTTCAGCTTTCCTTGCGAGCTTCGAATTCTTTTTTTGCGGCGGCCAGTAGTTCCGGCTGTGCGAGCAAATCGTACGCCGTCAGCGCCATCGCCTTCGCCACCCGGATCATCGCATCGTAGCCATGTTTCGAGTCGGCGTGCGCAACGAACGCATCTTCGTGACAGTTGCCATCGCCGGGGCGTGAAATCGCGAACAACGGATGTATCGCCGGCATCACATGACTGACGTCGCCCATGTCGGTGCTGCCGGTGGGAATATTATCCGGCGCCTCGATTGATTTGGTGCCGAGCGCCTCGCTATGGGCGGCATAACGATGCGCCATGCTGTGATTGTTGATCATGTTCTTATAGCCGCCGATCACCACGTGCTCGACGCGCGTGCCGGTCGCCATCGCAGCAGCCTCCGCGCACCTGAGCACGCGCGTGCCGATCTCGTTCGCGTAGCGACTGGTCTTCGCGCGCGCGAGGAACTGGCACTCGGTCCGCTCAGGAATGATATTCACCGCCTGGCCGCCGTCGGTGATGATGCCGTGGACGCGCGAGCCGTCGCGCAGGTGCAGCCGCATCGCGTCGACGCTCTGAAAAGTCTGAATCACCGCGGACAGAGCGCTCGAACCATCCCACGGCGCCGCCGACGCGTGAGCGCTGCGGCCATGGAACGTGATCTTCAGATGGTGGGTCGCGAGCGCAGGCATCGTGCAGTACTCGACGTCGGTGGGATGCGCCATCATGGCGGCATCGACGCCGCGCAGCGCGCCCTTGTCGACCAGGATTATTTTCCCGCCGCCGCCTTCCTCGGCCGGCGTGCCGAGAAAAACGACTCGCCCCGGCAAATTGCTCGCGATGCTCTTCAATCCCGCGACGGCGCTAAGTGCGGCGCCGGCAATCAGGTTGTGGCCGCACGAATGCCCATTGGGCAGCGCATCGTACTCGGCGAGAATTGCTACCGCAGGACCCTTGCCGCCGAACTCGGCGCGAAACGCAGTCTTGAGCCCGCCGACTTCGCGCTCGACCTCGAGCCCCAATTCCGCCGCCGCCTTTGTCAGCAGATCAGCGGCGAAATGCTCCTCGAACTTGAGCTCGGGATGCTCATGAATCTCGTGGCTGAGCGCGACGACCTTGTCGCGGTAGTTATCGATCGCGCGTGCTATTTCGGCATGGGCATCCATCGCAGTGCTCCTCTCGATGCAAGTAGCATTGTGAGTAGCACCGAAGACTCGGACTATCCAACAGCGCGGATTTGCGAGCCGCCGCGCGGAGTCAAAGCCGCCAGCAGAACGGCGACGAACAGCAGGGCGGGGACGTCGCCGAGCAGGTGTCCGTGATTTGCGGGTCCCTCGAAGGATTGAACGGCCATGATCGCAGCGTGGACGACGCTCGACCAGACTGTAAACCAGATGATGCTCAGATTTTCGAGCGGATTGCGCGCGGCGATGAGGAGGAACACGCCGAGGGTCGCGTAGACGCCGACAATCATCATCGGATAGTCCGAGTAGGTCGTGCACCACATCCAACCGGAAGGCCAGATGATCGTAAGCGGGTATATTCCGGCCAGGAAAATCACCCCAACCAATATCAGCGCGATGCGCAAGTACCTGACACGCCCGTCGTCGGCCATCACTTTTCCCCTCCCACCTCAGCAGCGTAAGTTTTGCCGAACCCTGATTAGCAAAAACGCGACCGCGCGCCTACACGAACGCCTTCGCTCATGTTACGGGCGGACGCGCGTCATCGGCTGCGTCGTCATCTCGGGGACCGGCTCGCCTTTCTCGACTTTGTGCTGCGCGTAGTCCTGCATCGCGGTTATGATGCCGGCGACTGCCTTGCCGAACATCAGGTCGCGATTCTCGCGCGCCCAGTCGTTCGAGTATTTGATCTGCTGCGCGGCCTGTCCCTGGAACTGCGGCGCGACGTAGCGCGCGAACAGCTCGTACGAGTGCAGCGTCTTTTCGCGCGTCGTCCATTCGTGCGCCAGCCCGAGGATGCCGCCGAAGCCGCCGGTCGCCTGTTGCAGTTCCTTGATTTTCGCGATCGCATCATCCGGCGTGCCGACGATGATGCCGCCGCGCCCGTTCATCCTGTCGATCGTCATCTCCTCGACCGGCTGATTCGGGTACTCCTCGAACTGCACGCGCGTGCCGAGCGTGTCGATGAAGTATTCGCG
>JBEKLS010000250.1:0-4466 GCA_050010075.1 Binatus sp. (SeqCode)
CGCGCAACCGTCGCTCGCCAGGCTGAAATACTGACCGGTGACCTGCAGATTGGACAGCTCGTCGTTGAGGTTGCTCTTGTTCTTCAAGGTGACGGATTTGGTCAGGGCACTTCCCGTCTTGACGCTCTTGAAGTTCAGCGACGTTGCCGAGACGGTGAGCTTTATCGGTTTCGGGTTTGGAGTCGAAGTCGCGGTCGGCGTGGCTGTAGGAGCTGCCGTCGCTGTCGCGGTGGTTGTGTCGGTCGCAGTTGGTGTCGCAGTCGGGGTGTCGGTTGCGGTGGCGCTGGCGGCATAGAGCGTACCGCGGGCCATCAACATTGAGAAAAGGATAATCAGCCCTGCCAACATGGCCGGCCGCGTGATTACCCCGACGAGACAGCGAGCCATCTCAGGCAGATTCGGACGCATCCCCACCAATGCAATTCCGCTTGGCCTACTGTGTTTTGTCAAGCGGGAGTTCGGCTCATTTGTAACTCGATGTGCACATCACCGGGCGCGACTCGCTTACATCGCAAGGCCGCCGTCGACCTGGATTACCGCGCCGGTGACATACGACGCCGCGTCTGACAGCAGGAACGCCGCCATCGGCACGACGTCTTCGACTTTGCCGAAGCGGCCGAGCGGGATCATCGCGAGCGCCGCTGCTCGATTCTCCTCGGGCAGTGCCGCGGTCATGTCGGTCTCGATAAAGCCGAGCGCGAGTGCGTTGACGCGAACGCCGAGCCGGCCCACTTCCTTGGCGACTGCTTTCGTCAACCCAATCAGTCCCGCCTTCGACGCCGAATAGTTCGCCTGGCCCGGCAGTCCGATCAGCCCGCTGACCGACGTGATATTTACGATCGAGCCGCGCTTCGCCTTCATCATCATGAACGCCGCCGCACGCGCGAAGTTGAACGCCCCCGTCAGGTTGACGCGGATGACCTCGTTCCAGTCCTCTTCCGACATCATCACGAACACCTTGTCGCGCGTCATGCCGGCGTTGTTGACCAGCCCGTCGATTTGCCCGAATTCCTTCTTGGTCGCGTTGACCATCTCGCGCACGCTTTTGAGATCGCCGACGTCGACCTTGTAGGCGAGCGCCTTGACGCCGAGCTTCTCGATCTCGGCCTTGAGCTGCTCGGCCTGCTGATCGCTCTTGACGTAGTTGAACGACACGTTGGCGCCGCGCCGCGCGACCTCGAGCGCGATCGCTCTGCCGATTCCGCGCGTCGCGCCGGTCACGATGATTCCCCGCCCCTCGAAATCTTTCATCTGCGATGCTTCTCCATCCGTGGCGACGAACCAGGCTCAAACCGTGTCCGCCGCGGCCATCTCGCGCTCGAGCGTCGGCCGGTACTGATCGATGTACGACAGATAATTGTATCCGAAGGCGCGCTCAAGCACGGCGTCGTACTTCGGCGGCTCGGCGCCAAGGTCCTTTGCGAGCCAGGTCAGCACCAGCCACTCCTCGGAGCGCGGTGCCTTGCGCAGCGAGTCGCGCCGCAGCATCACCTGCATGGGATTGACGCCCGCCAGATGCGCCAGCAGCGGGATCATCTCGCTCTCGTTGTTGGTCATCTCGTCGCGCGCGAACAGATTCACCGAGTATATGAGCATCGTGGCGATACACGCCGCCACCGTCTCGGGCGTCGCGCGTTCGCGCCATATCGCGAGCGGGCCCTTGGGCGACAGCGCGTAGGCGAGGAAGTCGGCGTTGGCGTCGAGAATGGTCGAGATGAACTGAACTGCGCGCGGCGATCCCGCCTCGGCCAGGCGCGCGCGCGTCGCGTCGAGTCCCGGCTTCGCCAGCCGTCGCATGAAGCGCCGCCGCGCGGGAGAGAGCCAGTAGATCAATCCGGACAGCATCATCGGTTCGTCTAACACGCCCTTTCCTGAAAAGAAAAAGGCCGCCCCGAGCGGAGCGGCCTCGCAAATCAGTCGGTTTTATTTTTTATGCGCTGAACGACGACCCGCAGCCGCAAGTGCGGCTCGCGCGCGGATTGTCGAAGCGGAATCCCGCGCCATGCAATCCCTCGACGTAGTCGAGCGTCGTGCCCGCGATATACGGCAGCGAAATTTCGTCGACGTACACGATCACGCCGCCGAAATCCGTCACCCGGTCGCCTTCTTTCTGCGTGTCGAAGTTCAACGAGTACTGAAAGCCGGAGCAGCCGCCGCCGACCACGCCGATTCGCATGCCATGCTCGGCGCTGAGGCCTTCCTTCGCGTGCATCTTGCGCACCATTTCGACCGCCTTGGGCGTCAGCTTGAGGTCGGGCAGCGACGCAGTATCGGCGCGCTCGACCGGCGCCTGCGCCTCGGCATGTTGGTGTTCGGCATGTTCATGCCCGTGCTCTTGCCCATGATGCTCGATATGAAGTCCATCGGCCATTTATACTGCAACCTCCGAGGAAGAAGAGTTCACCTAAAAACTAATCGTAGCCCAATAGTCGAGTCAATGCATCCACAATTATTGGCGCGAAAACGTCAAGTAGATGCTAGCTTTTTGGTGTCGCCATGGATTTTTTGCGTGACACTCTGACGAGCGCCGCAGCCGAGCAGGGATTCGCGCTGGTCGGATTTGCGCGGCTGCGTCCGCTCGATGATCGTGAGGAGTTCTATCGCCAATGGCTGGCCGGCGGTGGTCACGCCTCGATGACTTACCTCGCCAAGGAACCCGAACTGCGATTCGATCCGCGCCGTCTCGACGCGCGCTACAAGTCCGTCGTGAGCCTCGGCTATCCGTACGCGGCGCGCTCCACGCCCAAGGTCGATTGGCGCGCCGAGATGCGCGGCAGAATCGCGGCATACGCGCTGGGCCGCGACTATCACGACGTCGTGAAAAAGCGGGCGCGCGCGGTCGGCAACGTGATACGGCAGCTTGTTCCCGGCTCGACCACGCGCACCTACGTCGATACCGGGCCGGTGTTCGAGCGCGAATGGGCGTCGCAGGCGCGCATCGGATGGTTCGGCAAGAACACGATGATGCTCAACCGCGAGCACGGTTCGTATTTCTTTCTGGCCGAGATTTTCACCGACGTTGAATTCGACGCGGCGGCTGAGCCGTATCGCGACCATTGCGGGACCTGCCGGCGATGCCTCGATCTGTGTCCGACCGGCGCGCTCGCCGACGGCTACGTGATGCATCCCGAACTCTGCATCTCGTATCAGACCATCGAAAATCGCGGCGCGATTCCGCGCGAGCTGCGGCCGAAGCTCGGCAACTGGATCTTCGGCTGCGACATTTGCAACGACGTCTGTCCGTGGAACGAAGATCACTCGGCTGAGGTTAGCGAGAACGATTTGCTCCCAAGCTTACCCGAGCTGCTGGCGCTCACCGACGACGAGTTCGGGCTCCGCTTCACGGTGAGCGCGGTCAAGCGCGCCAAGCGGCGCGGCCTGTTGCGCAACGTCGCGGTCGCGCTCGGCAACACGCGAAATCCCGACGCGATTGCGCCGCTCGCGCGCTCGATTGAATCCGAATCCGAGCCGCTCATTCGCTCGCACGCAGCATGGGCGCTGGGCGAGATCGGAGGAGCCGCGGCGCGGCGCGCACTCGAGCGAGCACTGCGAGACCGCGACACCGCGGTGCGCAGAGAGGCCGCAGCCGCGCTCGAAACGAACTGAACCATCTCAACAATCTGATCGCAGGTGCTTGTCAAAGCATTCGCGCAAGGCAACACTGTTACGAACGGTGCTCACGCGATGAACGATGCACGACGGGAATTTGCCACGCTTGCGGCCAAGGAGCCGGTCCCCCTGGCGCGCGGCGCGTTGCTGATCGCGAAAGAGGAGTATCCCAGCCTCGACATCGACGAGTACCTCGACAAGCTGGCGACGCTGGCGCGCGAGGCCGAGCCGATCGTCCGTGCGGGCGAGGATACCGTCGAGCGCGTACAGTTGCTCTCGCATTTTCTGTTCGAGCTGAAGGGCTTCGAGGGCAACGCCGAGAACTACAACGACCCGCGCAACTCGTTTCTGAACGACGTCATCAACCGTCGGCTCGGAATTCCGATCACGCTTTCGGTGGTCTACCTCGAAGTGGGCCGCCGGCTCGGCATCAATCTTTACGGGGTCTCGTTCCCGACCCATTTCCTGGTCAAGGCGGTGGACGAGCGCGGCGAGTTGATCATCGATCCTTTCGTCGGCGGGAAAATTCTCGCGCTCGACGAGATTCGCGCGCGCCTGACGCAAATTTACGGACAGCCGGTCGAGTTGAATCCCGCGATGCTGAAGTCGCGCGGCGCGCGCCACATCCTGGCGCGGATGCTGCGCAACCTGAAGGTCATCTATATGGGCGCGTCGGATTGGATGCGTGCGCTGGCCGCGCTCGATCGGATCATCATGCTGGAGCCGCGTTCGCTCGACGAGCTGGTCGAGCGCGGCGGCTTGTTCGAGCGGCTCGAATGCTTCAAGCCGGCGCTCGACGACTACCAGAGTTTTCTTTCGCAGGCGCCCGAGCATCCCGCGGCCGAGTCGGCGCGCGA
>JBEKLS010000251.1:0-4457 GCA_050010075.1 Binatus sp. (SeqCode)
GGGCTCAAGCTTCGCTCGATACTTGAAATGAGCTCGCGGCAAACCCGATCTACATCGAAGGCGCGCGGCTTCATCAGATGTTGCACGACCAATCCGCGAAGGCTTCCCACAAACAGCGCCGAGTACGCGATCGGATCGACGTCGCTGCGAATCTCGCCCGTTCGGATTCCTTCTTCGATCAAGCGCTGCACCGACTTGCGAAATTTTCGATCGGCCTCGGCCATCTCGCCGCGAATTTCGCGCAGCGGACCGAGCGCCTCGCCGATCAGCACGTACATCGCGTTGCGGTCGCTCGCTGCGGCGGTGCGCAGATAAGTCTCGGCCGTCACCATCAGCGCTTCCATGCCGTGCAGGGCGGCCAGTGCGGGCTCGATCAATTTCGCGAACTGGTGCTGCAGGCGCTCGGTCACCGCGCGCACCAATGCTCCCTTCGATCCGAAGCGATGGCTGACGAGTCCGTGGCTGTAGCCGGACAGATCGCCGATTTCCACCAGCGTCGTTCTGCTTCCGCCCTGCCGTTCGATCAATTTGAAGGCTGCGTCGAGCATGCGCTGATCGGACAGCTCGCGCCGTTGCGCCTGGGTGCGGCGCGGGCGCGGCGAACGCCGGGTTTGAGACGGAGTGGTCATTTGGCCGACCATACATATTTGCTGGTCAGCATGCAACTATTGACGAACGAAAAAATATCGGCGTATCATCGCGCCGGAGGCAACCATGTCCAAGCGCAAAGCTGTTCACGCCGAACTCTATTCGCCTGACGCTGCCGACAATCCGTCCCTGCACGGCGGCAAGTGCCGCGCATGCGGTTATGTCTTCTTTCCCCCGCAGCGTTATGGTTGCGAATCCTGCGGCGCGCTCCCGGAAAATCTCGAGAACGTGCCGTTGAGCGGGCACGGCAGGCTTCATTCGTACGCGACTGTTCATCTCCATCAGGCCAAGGACATCGAGGCGCCGTTCACGGTCGGCCTGATCGTCCTCGATGACGGGCCGGCGATTCGATCCTTGCTTACGAATCGCACCGACGAGGGACTCACGATCGGCGATCGCATGAAGAGCGTGCTGGTCGCGGCCGGCGCAGATCAGGACGGCAACGAGATGGTCGAGATGCGCTTCGCCAGGGCGGAGGCAGGCAGATGAGAAAGAACCTTCGTGAGATGCGTCCCGTTTACGTCGTCGGAATTGGACTTCATCGATATCAGCGCCTCAGTGAGACTCCGTACGTGACGCTCGGCCTCACCGCAGTGCGCGAGGCGCTCGCGGATGCTGCGCTTGAGTGGCGATCGGTCGAGTCGGCCTACACCGGCACGGCGCTGATCGGAATGGCTGCGTCGCGCCCGATGCTGCGCCATCTTGGCGCGAGCGGAATTCCGATGGCGCAGGTCGAGAACGCGTCGGCTTCGGGATCGACCGCCTTTCGCCAGGCGTGCATCGACGTTGCCAGCGGCGTGAGCGACGTTTCGCTCGCGTTGGGAGTCGACAAGCCGGGTCCGGTTGCGATGGCGCCGGGGAAGACGCGGATGCGCGACCTGGTCGGCTCGCGTGTGGTGCCGTTTACGCACTTCGCGCTGCTCACGCAGGAGTACATGACTCGTTACGGTGTGCGCGCGGAACAGATCGCGCAGGTCGCTGTTAAGAATAATCGCAACGGCGCGAACAATCCTTACGCGCAGCGGCAGAAGGCCGTGACGCTGGAAGAGGTGATGGCTGGTCCGGCGATCTCGGGATCGCTGACGCGGCTGCAATGTTGCCCGGTTGGCGAAGGAGCGGCAGCGGTGATCGTCGCGTCCGATGACGCAATCGCGCAGCTGGGGATCGATCGCAAGCGCGCTGTTAAAGTTATTGCCTCGGTCACAAAAACCGAGCGCGTGTATCGCGAGGCGAAAAATTTCGACGCAGAGCTGACTCGCGAAACGGTCGAGCAGGCGTACGTCGAGGCCGGCATACAGCCGGGTGATCTCGATCTGATGGAACTCCACGACGCCTTCACTATTGAAGAGCTGTTGTACGTCGAGGCGATGGGTCTGTGCGCGCCGGGCGAAGCTGCGAGCGCCATTGCGGAGGGTGAGTTCGATATCGGCGGGCGCTGCGCGGTGAGCGCGTCGGGCGGATTGCTCGCGATGGGCCATCCGATTGGTCCGACCGGCGCGGGGCAGATAGCCGAGATCACGCGGCAGTTGCGCGGCGAAGCGGGCGTGCGTCAACAACCGAACGCGAAGACGGGGCTCGCGCACATGGTCGGCGTCGGCGCCGTCTGCGTCGTGCATATTCTGCAGAAGGGAGCGTGAACGATGCGGTCGAATCGTCTTCCGGAAAAAATGGCGAAGCGGCTCCGGCTGCCTTTGATTGCGGCTCCGATGCTCGCGGTGTCGGGGCCTGAGCTCACGATCGCGGCATGCAAAGCGGGTGTGATCGGATCGTTTCCGCTCGCAAACGCCAGATCGATTGAAGGCGTCGATGCGTGGCTCACGCAAATCGAAACCGATCTCGCCCGCGCGGCAGACAACACCCCCGAGCGGCCGCCCGCGCCGTTTTGCCCCAACCTGATCATCAAACGCGCGCAGATGCGCGAGGAACTGCAGGCACTGCTGAAGCATCGCGTGGAAATGGTCATCACCAGCGTCGGCTCTCCGGTCGAAGCGATCAAACCGTTGCACGACGTTGGATGCATCGTCTTTGCCGACGTCGCGACGCTTCATCACACAGAGAGAGCGATTGCCGCCGGCGTCGACGGACTAATTTTGCTGACTGCAGGCGCGGGCGGACAGACCGGATGGCTCAACCCTCTCGCCTTCGTCCGTTCCGCGCGCGCAATGTTCGAAGGACCGATCGTGCTCGCCGGTGGAATTTCCGATGGCGACGCGTTGTGGGCCGCCGAGGTGCTGGGCTGCGACCTTGCGTACATGGGCACCAAGTTCATCGCGACGCATGAGAGCATGGCCGCGCCCGCATACAAGAAGATGCTGGTCGATTCCGGCATGGACGACGTGATGCTCACGCAGGCGTTCACAGGTCTCGACACCAACATGTTGCGGCCGTCGATGATTGCGGCGGGACTCGATCCGGCGACGCTACCGCCGCGCGTATCGAATGAAGAGGCTGCGAAAAAGTTCAGCAGCAAATCCGAGGTCGAAGGGCCGCGCCGCTACAAGGACATCTGGAGTGCGGGGCACTCGATTTCGGGCGTGACGCGCATTCAGAGTGCGGCGGAACTCGTGCAGCAGACGTTCGAGGAATACCAGGACGCGCGCGATCGCACGAAACGGATGCTGGGCGCGTAGAATTCTAAATCAGCTCGCGCTCATGTCCGCGTATTTCGGCGACGACGCCTTCATGAAGCGCAGCAGCATCCTCATCTCGGCGACGCGCTGGCCGTCCACTTCGTTCAGCGCCGTCTCGAACCACATGTATTCCGTCTTGGGGCTCTGGCCGAGCGCGACGATACTGCCATTCACGCGATACGGATGCTCGACGAGCACGGGCCCGTTGACGTTGCGCAGCTCGATCGCGCCGAACAGTCCCACAGCCCGGCCGAGCTTGGCGCGAAGAGTCGCGATCGATTGCGCGTAGAGCAGTTGCACCATCGTGGCCGGAGTTGCGATTGCGCCGCCCCACGGCGACGGCTTCGTGTACCAATCCATCGGTTCGGTGATGACTTTCATCCGTTCCGCCATCACATCCTTCGTAAGAAACGCGTCGCACTCCTCAAACTGGTCGCCAACTTTGAGACCGCCCAGGATTCGCAACTGGCCCGCATCGAATCGATCGAGCGGACGGCGCAACAGCGCGCTCGGTTCGTCGGGATTCCCGACCGACGCGGTGCCTTCGGCAACGCGCATGCCGTCATCGCGCTCGATCCATATATCCACCTGCGCATTTGTCGAATCGTGAGGCGGCTCTTTGACGAACGCGCGGACCGCTTCGCGGTCAGTAGTCGCGTTGAGGAAGTACATCGAGATCGTGCCGTGCTCGAACCATCGATTGCCGAACGCCTTCAGCAGGAGCGGCGGAAACAGTTCAAGGTGAATCGATCCGGCGACGGTGCCGCCGCGAAAACCGAGTTTGGTCGCCGTCGCATCGTCATGAATGCTGCCCGCGACTTTGCTGGCGTTATTGACCGATCGTCGCAAGGGGCCGACGAGCACATGATCGCGCAGTTCGATTTCCGAATTCATGGTGCCGTCCTCGAGGCCGATTCAAGCAGGTCTCAATCCGGCCGGCAAACTTCCCAAAGCGCCCAGGTTGAAGCGTTTCCCGATCCATTTGTGCGAGTGCTAACTTCGGCGCGTGACCGCTTCGCACACGACCTCTTCACCGCCGGATCCGGCGGGCTGGACACGCGATCTGCTTGCTTCGCTCGGCCGCACCGATATTTCAGATCAACATGAGTTGCGGATTACAGGCAGCGATCCGGTAATCGCGACTCGATTTCGGGCGGGTGAGGCTGCCGCCGCAGTGCT
>JBEKLS010000252.1:0-4436 GCA_050010075.1 Binatus sp. (SeqCode)
TCGATTCCGCCGTCGTATTCGCTCGAGGTCGTCGCTTTCAGATCCGGATTTCCGAAACCAGGAAAATACAACTCGTCGAAAGTCGGCGCCTGGAAGCCTTCGCTGTAGCTGCCCCGCAGCGTGACTCCGTACTCGTCAAACGGCAGCGCCACCGACCAGGCCGGACTGACCTCCTTGCCGAATTGACTATTGCCGTCAACTCTAAATCCTCCCGTGACGAGCAGGTGACCGTCGAAGAACCGCCCCTGCTGTTGCAGGTAGCCCGCGTACTCCTCGCGGTCCTCGGTAAATACGGTAATCGATGTGGATGCTGGAAAGCCCCCGGAAGGCGGGAAAGTGGAATCGTCGCCGTCACGACCCCATCGGTACTTGAAGTCGAAGCCCGCAACCGTGTCGAATCCGCGGCACCAGCTATAAACCGCTTCAAGATTGGTACCCCAAATCTCATCCGGGATGTCGTCTGATTCCCCATTCGTCAGACCGGGACTGGGGTCCTTGTTGATGCGCACCTCGTCGCGCACAAATGATCCGAACCACCGCACCAGCAGCTTGTCCGTGAGATGACTATCGACCTCGCCCTTGTACAGCATGAATTCGGTTCGTTGATGCGCAGTTGGATCGAGCGGCGCGCCCGGATCTTCATTCGAAAATTCCGGCAGGCCGACGTCGGCGAACGTATAGCGGGCGAACGCGCGCAAGACGGTGTCGTCGGTGAGGTGATAGTCGAGCCGCGACGTGAGCGACAGGTTGTCATTGTCGCTGTTGACCGGTTGAAATCCGCTGGTCGAGTAGTACGAGACCGATCCCGAATATCCGAGGCGGTCGAGCGCGCCGCTGGCCGTCGCGACCTGCCGCTCGCTTTCCCAATTGCCGCCGTCGGAGAGCAGGCTGAACTTCGGTGCGCCTGTCCCCTCCTCGGTGATCTGGTTGATAACGCCGCCAATCGCCGATGATCCGTAGAGCGATCCGCCCGCGCCGCGAATGACTTCGATTCGGCTCGCGTTGTCGGTCGTGAGGTTCGCGAAATCATATTCGCCCGATCCACCGGTGTTGACCTCGACCCCGTCGAGCAGTGTTAGCACTTGCGAAGGGCTCGAGCCTCGAATGCTCACGTCGGTTTCCGTTCCCGGCCCGCCGCTTTGCGTGACCTGGACTCCTGGCACCTGGCGCAGAGCGTCACTGGTTTGTTGAATCTTCTGATCCTGTATCTGCTGGCTGTTGATTATGGTGACGGTCGTGCCGATCTGACTGACCGGCTGCGTGATGCGTGTCGCCGTGATCGATACGTCAGGGAGCTGCGTCGGCGACGCTTCCGCGGCCGGGCTCGGAGCCGGCTTTTGAGAAGTTCCAGTCTTCGATCCCGGCGCGGCACTAGAGCTACTCGGCGATGCGGCCGGCGAGGACGCAGGTTGCTGCGCTCGCGCATTCAACGACCAGCTGGCCAAAACACTTATAATGAGGACGATACCGATTCGAATCCGCGACATAGACAATTCTCCACCCGCGTAGAGCTACCGTCCGCGGAATGGAAACTGGCTATTGCGAAATTGAATCTCGAAAAGGAACTCGAGACCGCGCGCAGAAAGCCGAGCCACCTTCCCCGCGGAAGGCAAACCGTTTCGATACGCTCGGCAGGTCTCCTGGCTTGGGGTTCATCCTTGGACCCGCCTTCCCGCTTTCGCAGTGGCTAAATGGGTCCGCGTCACCCTTCACAGTTGCGGGGCAGCGCCGGAATTCAACCGGCTTCCCTTTCACCGAGTGCGACGCAACGTAAATCAACGATCAAACCAAGTCAAGCGCGGTTGCTTGACACCGAATTTTTCATCTGGGAGAGTCTGCAACGTTTGTTGGTAGGCGAGGGAAACCGGTGAGATACCGGCGCGGCCCCCGCCACTGTAACCGGAACGAAAGCGGCAATGAGACCACTGCTCCCGCGAGCGGAGTGGGAAGGTGTCGCGAGTAGGAAGGCTGCATCGAGCAGCCGAGCCGGAAGCCAGGAAACCTGCCTCCCAACAAAATGATCAGCGGTCCTCCGGGGTGCGGGGACGGTGATAGTCGGAACCCGGCTGACTAACTGGCGCCACTTCGTAGCGCGCTTGAATTCCCTGGTTCCGACCTCACGCGACCTTCCCATACTCCCGGACTAGTGTGGGCCGCTCGAAGCTTGATGAAGGCGATCGCTGCCTTCGCGGATCAATGCTGATGAGCGAGATGATCGATCATAGCCAGCTGAGACTTCCGATGCTCGACGAGCCCTGGCATCGTCTGCCGGTAGTCGTCGGCGTATCGATAGTCCTATGGTTTGGCCTGATGGTCGTCTTCGGCTTGCTGCTCGAGATGACGCGCCTGTCGCCGCCATCGCCGGAGCCACTAGAAGCACGGCTCATCGACCTGCCTGCGACCGGATTGCCGGGTGGCGGCGGCGGTTCTCCCGGCGTCGCGCAAGTTTCACCAGCGCCAAAAATCGCCAGCGCGGCGCCGATCGCTAAAGCCAAACCCAAAACCCAGCACGCCAGTCGAAGGCTTCAGGTCAGCGCGGTGACCGATCACGCTATGCCGTCGCACGAGCTCGTGAAGACGGAGCCACTTGTCGTTCCAGCACCGGAACCCGCCAGCTTGAAAGCAACCTCGAAGACTGAACCGGCCTCGAATCCGCCTCCAGCGCAACTCAGCAGAGCCGTTGGCACTGGCGCGGGTGGTATCGGAAATGGAACGGGAACAGGCGCGGGCGTCGGCACCGGAGCCGGTTCCGGCGCGGGCGCGGGAGGCGGTTTTGGCTCAGGCGGCAGCGGCCCCGAGCCAACCTATGCGCCGGCGCCGACTATTCCCGACGACATGCGCGACGAGGTGATAGAAGCCGTCGCAGTCGCGCGGTTTCGAGTTTCTTCCAGGGGTGAAGTCGCGGTCTCGCTGACCAAACCGACAGACTATTCGCGCCTCAACGACGTCATTCTGCAAACGCTGCGGACATGGCGCTTCCATCCCGCGTCGCGCAACGGCGTGGCGATCGATTCCGACGCTCAAATCCGTCTGCTGATCACCGTGCAATGAAATTTCACGACTAGCATGAGCGCCAAATCCCTGATGGTCATGGGCACTGCGTCCGACGTCGGCAAGAGCGTCGTGGTCACTGCTATATGCCGGCTCTTCGCAAATGCCGGCATTCGGGTCGCTCCTTTCAAGTCGCAAAACATGTCGAACAACGCGGCCGTCTGCCTCGATGGCGGAGAGATAGGACGGGCGCAAGCGGTTCAGGCGGAAGCTTGTGGCCTGGAGCCGACGGTCGATATGAACCCGGTCCTGCTCAAGCCCGAAAGCGATCGACACTGCCAGGTAGTCATTCGCGGTCACGCCCGTTTTCAAATGACCACTCGCGAGTACAGCCACTATCGGGAACAGGCGTGGCCGGAGATAGTCGCCAGCTATCGGCGGCTGGCCGATCAGTTCGAAGTCGTCGTGATCGAAGGCGCCGGCGGAGCGGCAGAGGTCAACCTGCGCCATCGCGACATCGTAAACTGGTCGGTCGCGGAGCTGGCGGACGCGCCCGTACTCATCATCGCCGACATCGACAAAGGCGGCGCGCTAGCCTCACTGGTCGGGACGGTAGCCCTGCTCACACCGCAGGAGCGGGAGCGCGTCAAGGGACTCATTATAAATAAGTTTCGCGGCGATCCCGCGTTGCTGTACGACGGTTTGAAAATAATCGAGCAGCGCACCGGAGTGCCCGTCCTTGGAGTTCTGCCTCACGCCGGCAATCTGGAGATAGCTGAAGAGGACGGCGCCGGACTGAAGGCTGGCACCAGACCGTCTCCCGCTCGGCCAATAGCGATAGGAGTAGTGGTCCTGCCTCGCATCTCGAACTACACGGATTTCGAATCGTTCCTGCACGAGCCGGATGTGTCACTGCAATACTTTGAGGATCCGGCGAAGGCTGGAAGTCTCGACGTCATCTGCATCCCCGGCACAAAAAGCACGATTGCCGACCTGGCCTGGATGCGTGCGCGCGGATGGGACAAGTGCATGGCCGACCATCTTGCGGCTGGCGGCTCGATAGTTGGAATTTGCGGCGGCTACCAGATGATGGGACAGCGGATCGCGGACCCCGATCATATCGAAAGCGACGTCAGCGAAGTCCCTGGACTACAGTTGTTGGACATCGAAACGGTTTTCGAAGGAGAGAAGATCACCGCGCGAGTGGAAGGTATGCATATCGCATCCGGCCTGGCATTCTCCGGCTATGAAATTCATTGCGGACGCATCGCAAAGTCAGACGGATCGGCGCCTTTCAGAATCAGCTCACGAGGCGGCCGGCCACTCAACGAACCTGAAGGAGCTATCGGCGCGGATGGGCAAACCTTCGGCACATCGATCCATGGACTGTTCGATGCGCCAATCTTCCGCCGCTATTTCCTCAACGAAATTCGCAAGCGTAAAGG
>JBEKLS010000253.1:0-4387 GCA_050010075.1 Binatus sp. (SeqCode)
GGCGCCGAGCGCGCTGCGAGCGCTGTCCCATTTGCGATTGTGGCGCGCCATATAGCACGGGTCGTGATAGGTGATGCGCTCGTCGATCTTGCCGCGCGGCTTCAGGCGCCCGGCCTGGATCAACTCGTCGATAAACTCGGCTTCGTGCAGCACCGTGTAGTTGCCGCCGAAGTCCGGGTACTCGTTCTTGAGATTGTGAAAGCAATGCGGGCATTGCGTGACTATGCGCCGCGGCTTGTATTTGTTGAGCGTCTCGACGTTCTGCGCGGCGACGGTCGCATACAGGTATTCGTTGCCGAGGCGGCGCGCCGGGTCGCCGGTGCAGCTCTCCTCGCGGCCGAGGATCGCAAACTTGACGCCCGCCTGTTTCATCAAGCCCGAGAATGACTTGCTGACGCGCTGATTGCGCTCGTCGTACGAGCCTGCGCATCCGACCCAGTAGAGGACGTCGATGTCCGACGGATCTTCGAGCTCGGCAATCTCGGGAATGTCGAGACCGTTGGCCCATTCGGCGCGCTTCTCCTGCGCGAGTCCCCACGGATTGCCCTGGTTCTCGATTCCCTTGAACGCTCCCGTCAACTCGGTCGGGAACCGCGATTCCATCAGCACGTCGTAACGGCGCATGTCGACTATTCTCTGGATGTGCTCGATGCTGACGGGGCAGCCCTCTTCGCACCATCCGCAGGTCGTGCAGCCCCAGACAGCTTCCTCGGTCGCGACTTGCGTGATCATGTCGGGACCGTTCCATGCCGGCGCTTCGGTGCCTTCGGCTTCTTTCGTGCCGTTGGCCTTCGCTGCGAGCAGGAACGGCGCCTTGTCGAGCAGATGCTCGCGCTGTTCGATCACCAGGAATT
This sequence comes from Binatus sp. (SeqCode), assembly GCA_050010075.1. GTDB lineage: Bacteria > Desulfobacterota > Binatia > Binatales > Binataceae > Binatus. Next base: position 855 of record JBEKLS010000253.1, read on the forward strand.
TGGGATTGAGCGTCTTGCCGGTGTTGACGGTGGGACAGTTGATCGTGCAGCGGCCGCATTCGAGGCACGAGCCCATGTCGAGCAGTTGTTTCCAGGTGTACTGCTCGACCTGCGAGACGCCGAAGGTCTCGGCCGTTTCGAAATCCTTGATTGGCGCGAGCCGTCCGCGCGGACCCATGTTGCGGAAAAACAGGTTCAGCGGTCCGAAGATCAGGTGGCGCAGCTTGGTGAACGGAAAGCAGAACAGCAGCGCGAACACGAACAGCACGTGCACCAGCCAGATCACTCGATGGTAAATCACGCCGGCGCCGAGTGCGCCTTCGATGCTCCCGACGACGCGGCCGACGTAGGCCCATTCGTGGAACGCGGGATGCGCGGCGTTGATACGCGCGCCCTCGAGCATCAGGCCGGTGAGGGCAGTCAGCACCATCATCGACATCGGGAACCAGTAGCCGAGCCGGTTCTCGAGATTGTCGCGCATCTTGTCGGCAGGCGGTTCGTTCAGCACGGTGGGCTTGCGAAGCGAGCGCCGCGCACCTTCCATCAGCACGCCTAGAATCAGCAGCAGGAAGAAGGTGTCCATCGCGGCTTTGAAGTAGAGGTAGAAGTCGCCGTAGTAGAAGTAGAGGTCGAGGCCGAACAGGCGAAACAGGTCGCGCACGTCGCTGTTGATCGCGACGATGGTCGTGCCGATGAACAGGCCGACGAAGGCGACGTAGAACGCGTAATGCATCCAGCCCCAGGTCTCGCGAATCACGTTGCCCTGGCCGAACGAGTCGCGCAGCGACAGCAGCAGGCGCTCGACGGGATGGTCGAAGCGCGCGTCGGCGACGCCGAGGGTGACGAGCCGGTACCACCTGAGGCCGGCGTAGATGAAGCCGACGATCAGCAGGCCGAGCAGCCCGTACATCAGCACGATGAACGGCACGGGGATGTTCCACAGGATCTGGCGGGTAACTTGCTCGTTCATGTGCGCTCCATCAGAAAAGCCGGCGGCAAAGGTGCCTGTGCAGACTCTTAAATCAGACCACCGCGGATGAATTCAATCCATACGCGGAACTGGCGACCTCCGTGCCTGGAGAGCATTGAGGTGGATCATAGCGACCTAACCCCTAACCCCTTCCCCTGGTGGAAGGGGAACCGGAGTTTAGATTGGTTCGGCGGAGATTTCCGACAGTTCTGTTCGTTGCCATTTGTCGGTCGCTGGTTGCTTTGTTAAAGCGTGGCCGCAGGGGAAGTCTATGCCTACACGAATCGTTCAGATGGTGGTGGCGATAGCCGTACTTGTGCTGGCGCTCACGATGACTCGGACCGAGGCGTTCGCGCACTCGGACAAGGAGTCGTGCTCGGAGACCAGCACCAATGTCGGAAAAATGAACGCCGACGGTACCGGGGTTTCCTGCGACGCCGAAACCGGCGCACCCAACAAGGCGACGGCCAAAGCGTCGGACCTCGGCACGGCGTTGTCGGACGCGGAAGACGGCAGTACGGCCAAGAGTTCTGCGTCGGGTGAGGACGCCGATGCGCAGGCGAATGCACTTACCGGCGGCAACTCCGAGGCATCCGCGAAAGGCACGGACGCGCAGGCGTTCACCGTGTCGCAAGACGACAGCATGGGTGTCAGCAGTGCGTCGGGAGACGACTCCAACGCATCAGCCTCGGCCGACGACGGCGGCAGCGCCAAGGCGAGCGTGAAAGGAAACGAGTCGGTGGCAACTTCGCAGGCGTTAGGCGGTACATCCAAGGCGACCGCCAAAGGCGACGACAGCCAGGCGATCGCGCTGATTGAAGTAAGCGGCGGCGGCACGGTCACTTCAACCGCCAAGGGCGGAGCTGACGCCACGGCGGAGATTACCGCATCGGGTGGAGGTGACGCGGTTGCGACTGCAAAGGACGCGAGCGCTCAGGCTAATTCTGTAATTCTTGGCGGAGGCGGGAACGCAACCAGCAATGCGAGCGGAGCAGGAAGCATTGTGAACGCCGCCGCAGAAGAAGGCGGGACCGCCACAGGCACCGGGAGCGGAGGGGCAAATGTCGAGGCGGACGCGTTGGCGGCGTGCGACACGTCCGCGACCGCTTCGGGTTCAGGGAGTGTCGCCGGAACCGCTTGTTTCAAATCCGGGAGTGTCGTTACGGCCATCGCAACCAAAGGCTCTACAGCTCGTGGCAGCGACACCAGTCCGCCAACCTGCGACGTGGTGAACGGCGGAGTCGCCAAGGTCAGGAGCCCGGCCGGAAACTGCGATTGAGATCGAGCGCCTCGATATTTCCAATCAATCCTGAATTGCGCGGCGATCCTGTTCGACGTCTTCGAACCATGACGCCAGCGCGTTGGTCATCCGCGATACTCGATCGGGTTCGCGCGCGGCGAGGTCGATTCGCTCGAAGGGGTCGCTGACGATGTCGAAGAGCTGCGCTGGCGGTGGCTCTGGTTTGATGCGTTCTGGCTCGGGCGCATGCGAGATGTCGTGGAAATTTTCCTGGTTGTACTTCGCTTGCACGTCCATCGCGAGGTCTTCGTTCGACACTTGCATCAGCTCGCGAATCGCGGGGCGCACCAGCTTCCAGCGGCCGTCGCGCATCGCGGCGTTGCATTCGCCGTCGGGCGTGTAGCGATTCCATTGCCAGAAACGCTCGGTCGGGACCTTGCCGCGCTCGCCCTGCAGCGTGGGACTCACGTCGATTCCGTCGAGCTTCAGATCGCGCGGCGGCTCGCCGCCCGCAAGCGCGAGAATCGTCGGCAGCCAGTCGGTGAAATGAATCATCTCATGCACCTGGCGGCGGCCGTCGAGTCCGGCCGGCCAGCGGATGACCATCGGCAGGCGGATTCCGCCCTCGTACACGAGAGTCTTGGCGCCCGCGAAGCCGCAGTTGAAGCGGTCGGTGCACATCTCGCCCTTGCCGCCGAACTGCGGCCCGTTGTCGCTCGAGAACATCACGATCGTGTTGTCGCTCAACCCTGCTTGATCGAGCGCGTCGAGCACGCGCGCAATCCCGCGATCCATGCATTCGATCATCGCGTAGATTTGGCAGACCGCAGGCGTGAAGTTGCCGCTGGCTTTGTACGGCGCGGCGTCGGCTTCGGGCGCTTCGAACGGGAAATGCGGCGCGTTGTACGCGAGATGGAGAAAAAACGGCTCGCCGCGATGGCGCCGGATGAACTCGGTCGCCTCGTCGGTGAAGACGTCGGTCAGGTAACGGCCGTCGCCGCGCGAGATGGAGCCGTTGCGATCGAGATTCCACTGGTAGTAGGGCTGCCATCCGCCGGAGAATCCGGCGAACTCGTCGAAGCCACGGCGGTTGGGATGGTAGCGCGAATCGTACGCGCCGTTATGCCATTTCCCGACGAGCCCAGTCGCGTAGCCCGCGCGCTTGAGCAGCTCGGCGACAGTCAGTTCACGAAGTGCGAGCCGATCGAGCCCGCGCGTTTCGAGCGTGTCGATAACGCCGGTGCGATGCGGATAGCGGCCGGTCATCAGCGAGGCTCGCGCGGGCGCGCAAACGGGAGACGCGGAGTAGTGCTGGGTCAGGGA
>JBEKLS010000254.1:0-4289 GCA_050010075.1 Binatus sp. (SeqCode)
GCCAGTTGGTAAGTAAGTCCCGGCGCAGGCGCTCCGTTCAGCGCGAAGATTCCCAGGTAGTCGCGAAAATCGAGATAGGAGTTGATATCTGACGATGGATAGTTTCCAGCACCCATAAGCTTAAACCCAGGGACGAGATTGTTCTGGTTAGGCAACTCGTTGTTGCTGGCAGCTACCGAGGTGATAAGACTCAGCCTGGTAGTAGGGTTCAGGTCATAGGAAAAGAAACCGAAGCCCTGGCCCTGGATTGTAGAGTCATGGATAGCATCGGGCGCCGGCGTGGCTGAGCTGAACGCGCTATTGCTCATGCTATACAGTCCGCTGACGTAGTAGCTGAATTTGCCGTCGCAGCCGCCGTACTGAAAGCTGGGCTGGACCGTATCGCGCTGCCCGCCGTACATGCTCACACTGCCGCCGGGCTGCTCGCATCCGTCCTTGGTCTGGATATTCAACACTCCGCCCGTCGCGTAGCTGTAGCGCGACGGCAGGATGCCATCGAGCAGGCTCATCTGCTTGATGAACATCGGATTGATCATCGAGATAAAGGGCGGGTTCGTGTTGATGTCGATCGGCACCATCACGCCGTTTATCTGGTACTGGAACTGCGGTCCTTCGGTGTTGCGGATGTGAATCTGCTGATTCTGATCGATCGCGACGCCGGGCATCTGCGCCAGCACGTCGGTGATCGTAGTGTTATCGCCCCGCGGCAGGTTGGAAATATCCTGGGCGGTGACGGTGTACCTGTTCGCGCCCGTCGTGGAAACGCCGTTGGGTGCGCGAATCAGACTGGCCTGAACGGGAACCTTAAGCGCAGTCTCGGCATCGAGGGCAAGCGAGATTGGCTTCGTGCTCCTGTGCGGAAAGCGGACAATTTTGTTAGCCGATTTAAATCCCTGCTTCGACGCCGCCAGCGAATAGAGGCCCGACCTGGCGGGAGCTATCGCGAACCCTCCGGCCTTGTCGCTGGTTGCATGCGCCAGCACGGCGCCATCGGGGTCGCGCAGTTCAAGGTTAACCTGCGCGAGCGGCCGGCCGAGCGTGTCAGTAACGGTTCCCGAAATCGCCTGAGTACCTGCTGCGCAGGCGGACGAAAAGCCAAGTGCGAGTAGTAGTGCGAGCGCGATCGCCAGCCATATTTGGTCCGCGCGAGAGCGAAGTTTACCGAGCTGTACGAACGACCGACGCATGCCTGACGACCAATCTGAAAATGAGAATGATTCTCAATATCCAGATTGGCGCCAGTTGTCAAACGCCTAATCGCACTTCTGCGGGGCGCAATCTCGATCGGAAATCCGACCTTAGCTACTCGCCTTCGGCGCAGTTACTTCGTTGAACGCGCGAATTGCTTCGATCGCGGTCGGCACGCCGCTGTACTGCGACACGTGTACGATCACTTCCTTGATTTCCTCGGGCGGGATGCCGAGGTTCAACGCGCCGCGCATGTGCAGTCGAAGTTCGGGGCCGCGCCCGAGCGCCATCAGCGCGGTCATCGTGAGCATCGAACGCAGCTTGGTCGGCAGGCCGGGACGCGTCCAGATGGTTCCGAACAGTTGTTCGTTGAGAAAGGTCGCGAACCCCTCGTCGAAGTTTCTCAAGAATGCGTCGCCGTCTTTGGCGGCCTTCTCGCCAAACAGTTTCGTGCGCAGCTCCATTCCTTTTTTTGCAGAATCGTCGGCCATGGCAAAATCCTCCGCCGTAATGTTGTGACCAGTTATGCGTTGCGAATCATCAAGCCGCCGTCGACCGGAATGATCGCGCCAGTGATGTACGACGCGGCCGGAAGGCAGAGGCTCAACGTGATGTGCGCCACTTCTTCCGGAAATCCGTAGCGCTTCAGCGCGGTGCGGCGCTTGCCGAAAATCGTCTTGTGCTCTTCGGGGATCGAGTCGGTCAGTGCGGTGCGAATCGGTCCGGGGCAGATGCAGTTGACTGTTATTCCTTCGGGGCCGAGATCGACCGCGAGCGCGCGCGTGAGTCCGATGACTCCCGTCTTGGCCACCGCGTAAGGACTGTCGCCGGGCGTCGCGCCGAGGCCCTCGGTCGAGGCGATATTGACGATGCGCGCGGCGTCGGATTTGCGCAGATGCACGAGCGCGGCGCGGACCATCCGCTGCTGCGCGGTCAACAGCCCCGCGAGCGTGCGATCCCAGATGCGGTCGTAGTCGTCGGCGCCGAGCGGGGAGAAGCCGCCGAAGCCCGCATTGTTGATCAGGATGTCGAGGCGGCCGAAGCGCGCGGCGACTTCCGCGACTACGCGCTTGATCTCGGCGGGGTCGAGCACGTCGAGCCGCCAGCCATGCGCCGTTCCACCGGCGGCCGTGATCTCCTCGACCACGCTCTTGACGCCCCCATCGTTGATATCCGTAACCGCTACCAGCGCGCCTTCATCGGCGAATACGTGCGCCGTGGCGCGGCCCATCCCGCTGGCGGCGCCGGTCACCAGCACGGCGCGCCCCTTCACCGAGCGATTGAGTTTTTTTACAGGTTCCATTTCGATGCTCCAGGTCGTGTGAACACGTACCGATTGTCGAGCTATCACACCCGGTGTTAGTTGGGGTAGTGAAACAGAGTGGCCGTCACGCGGCGCCAGGAGAAAACAAATGGAATTCGAACGCGCGAAACTCGATATCGACGGACCGGTCGGTATCGTAACGCTCAACCATCCTGAAGTCATGAACGCCGTCTCGCTCGAAATGCTGGGCGGGCTGATGCAGGTGCTGGAGCACGTCGAGGATCCGAAGAACGGCGTGCGATGCCTGCTGATGACGGGCGCAGGCCGCGGCTTCTGCGCGGGCGCCAATCTGCAACCGCGCGCGGAGGGTTCCGGCGGCTCGCGCGACGCGGGCCTCGTGCTCGAGACGCAATACCATCCGTTCCTGCGCCGTCTGCGCGAGCTGCCGATGCCATTCGTCACTGCGGTGAATGGCGCCGCGGCGGGCGTGGGGATGAGCTTTGCGCTGATGGGCGATCTGGTGGTGTGCGCGCGCTCGGCGTATTTCATGCAGGCTTTTCGCCGCATCGGTATGGTTCCCGACGGCGGCTCGACCTGGATTCTGCCGCGGCTGGTCGGCAAGGCGCGCGCGATGGAGCTTTCGCTGTTGGGCGAGAGATTGCCCGCCGAAAAAGCGCTCGAATGGGGCCTCGTCAATCGAGTTTTCGACGACGCGGATCTGATTGAAAAGGCCAAAGCGCTGGCGCTCGATCTCGCCAACGGCCCGACCCTCGCGCTCAGCCTGATTCGGCGCCTGTACTGGGAGAGCGCCGACAACACCTATGAAGAGCAGCTGAACCTCGAGCGTCAGCTGCAGCGCAAGGCCGGCAACTCGGCCGATTCCCGCGAAGGCGTGCGCGCATTTCTCGAGAAGCGTCCCGCGAAATTCAAAGGAGAGTGATATGGCGAGCAAGGAACAGGATCGCGAAACGCGGCTCGCGCTGGTCAAAGAGGATGCGCTCGAGCCGGAACTGCCGATCGTCGATCCGCATCATCACCTGTGGGACCATCCGGGCAGCCGCTACATGCTCGACGAAATTCTCCGCGACACCGCGACGGGCCATCGTGTGCTCGCGACGGTCTTCGTCGAATGCATGTCGATGTATCGCGCGGACGGGCCGGAATCGATGCGTCCCGTGGGCGAGACTGAGTTCGTCAACGGCATCGCAGCGCAAAGCGCGAGCGGGCAGTATGGCGAGACTCGGGTCGCGGCGGGAATCGTGGGTTTTGCGGATTTGACGCTGGGCGCCGCGGTCGAGGAAGTGTTGCAGGCGCATATCGCCGCCGCGCCGGCGCGATTTCGCGGCATCCGGCACGCGGGCGGCTTCGACGCGAGCGAGGACATCAGGAATTCGCACACCAACCCGCCGGCGAATCTGTACGAATCGAAGCGCTTTCGTGAAGGCTTCGGCAAGCTGCACGGCCTCGGCCTCAGTTTCGAGGCGTGGCAGTACCATCTGCAGTTGCCGATGGTGACTGCGCTCGCGAGAGCTTTTCCGGACACAACCATCGTGCTCAATCATTTCGGCGGACCGCTCGGAATCGGCCCCTACGAAGGCCGGCGCGCCGAAATACTCGGCGAATGGAAGAAGGGCATCACTGATCTCGCGCGATGTACCAACGTCGTGGTCAAGCTCGGCGGAATCAACATGCCGGTGAACGGATTCGGCTGGCATCATCGGCCGTCGCCGCCGACCTCGGACGAACTCGTGGCCGCCACGCGCGACTACTATCTCCACAGCATCGAGCAGTTCGGCCCGCAGCGATGCATGTTCGAGAGCAACTTCCCGGTGGACCG
>JBEKLS010000255.1:0-4539 GCA_050010075.1 Binatus sp. (SeqCode)
GCGGCGCCCGGCGACGACAGCCTCGAGCCGCGCCTGCGCGATCTGGAAGGTACGATTGCCGATCTGATGAGCGTCGACGACGCAGCGCTGATGGCAGTCGCGTCCAACACCGAAGCGAAAGCTCGCACCATGATCGCAATCACGATTGCAGGACTGGTTGCGGTCCCGTGGATTTGTTTCGTCGTGATAACGCGCCTGTCAGGCAACCTGTACGCGGAACTGAAAAAAATGCGCGCTCGTCTCAATACGATGGCCGAGCACGAGCCCACTCCATCCGAAGACCTCAAGGTCCTCGACGAATCCCTGACCAATCTAGGCTTCCCAAAGCCAAACCCAATGCTGGCCGAGTAGCTTGTCCGGACGACAACGATCCAGCGTTGCGAACTTGCCATATCTGGCCTAAAATTTGATTGATGTGAAAGGCCCTAATTTGATTGATGTGAAAGGCCCTAAGGGACTTGTCGCCCATTTGAGCCCACATCAGAGCGGCACATGAGCAAAGGAATTCCTTACAACCAAGGGAGCGAGAATGTTTTTGCGGATATAGGAGTCCGCGATCCAGACGAATCATTGGTCCGCGCTAAACTCGCGAAACAAATCGCCGAACTCATCCGCCGAAAAGGACTGCGCCAAAATCAAGTGTCAGACATTCTTGGTGTCGATCAGTCAAAAGTATCCAAACTGGTTCGAGGCCGGATCTCCGGGTTCACCAGCGACAGACTACTCCGTTACCTCAATGCGCTGGGATGCGATGTCCACATCCAAATCAGGCCAACTCGAACCATGCGAAAACGCGGTAAAGTTGTGGTTGTGGGCGTCCGATAAACCCGAGTAGCTTGTCCGGACAATGTCCGGATGATAGAAAAGAAAGAGCAGGAGACGCTTCTGATGCCATCGGCAGTTTCGAAAACTGAGCGTATTGACGTGCGCGTGAGTCCAAAACTCAAAAACACGCTGCAAATGGCCGCGACCCAGGCCAACAAGACTGTCAGCCAATTTCTGTTGGATGCGGGCCTGACCGCGGCAGCGGAGACGCTCGAGGACCGGCGCACTTTTATGCTGTCGAGCCGGCGATGGAACGAGTTTTTGAAAATTCTGGACCGGCCGCCGCGCGTCAAGCGTCGACTTGCGCGACTGCTCGCCGAGCCGGGCGTACTTGAGTGAGCGGGGCTGCCTCGCCTGAGGCGCTCTCACCAATCCACAAACTTAGTATTGAGGATGCAACTGACGCATTCGACTGCGGGCGGGACGAACTCAACCGCTTCCTGAAAAGATTCGCGCTTGCGAATCAGGCTGCCAACGCAGCGCAAACCTACGTGACCTGCCGCGTGAGGCGTGTCGTTGGCTACTACAGTCTCGCGGTCGGGTCGGTGCAGCGCGAGGACTCTCCGCCGCGCGCCGTCAAGGGCGTGGCGCGCCATCCGATTCCCGTAATGGTGCTAGCCCGGCTGGCGGTCGACCGTTACCAGCAAAGATCGGGTATCGGCAAAGCCCTTCTCAAGGATGCCTTGCTACGCACGGCGCAGGCCGCGGATATAGCGGGAATTCGTGCGCTGGTCGTGCATGCGAAAGATGATGATGCGCGCCGATGGTACGAGCAATTCGACTTCGAGCCGAGCCCAACCGACCCGCTTCACCTGTTTCTCTTGCTCAAGGATCTGAGGAAGCTGGTGAGATAAACTGGGCAGCGGGTCAGGGCGAAGTTATGACCAGCAGGAGAATTAAAATGAGCGGCGCGGTTTTTGGTGGATGCGCCTGCGGGGCGATTCGTTATAGCTATGAGGGCGAGCCGCTCTTCGCGATGAATTGTCACTGCCGGGATTGTCAGCGTGAAACCGGGAGTGCGTATGTTCCGGTCCTCGGCGTTCCCGCGGCTACCTTCCGAGTAATTCAGGGGAGTCCGAAGTTCTTTGACGTCAAGGCTGACAGCGGGAATATCACGCGACGAGGATTCTGCGCCGACTGCGGGTCACCGCTCTTCGGCCTGCCCGGTGTCAGTGGCGAAATGGTCACGATTCGAGTCGGCAGCTTGGACGATCCGAGCACCTATCGTCCCAGTCAGGACGTTTACACTTCGCGCGCGCAGCCGTGGGACTTCATGAACCCGGATCTGCCCAAGTCCTCGAAGCTGCCGGGATAGCTGGCAGTTCTATCGCCTCTTGAGCTTTGCGGATTTCTTCGCGGGCGGCTTTGGCGCGCCGTCGGGCAGCACTATGTCGAGGCTGCGCCACAGGTACCAGGCTGCTGCGGTTCTGTATGGACGCCATCGCTCGGCGTGCTTGAGCAGGCGCTTGCGATTGGGCCGTTGGCGCATCCGGTAGTGGCGCCTGACCGCGTTCTGAACGCCCAGGTCGTCGGCGGGCATCACGTCGGGACGGCCGAGGTGGAACATCAGAAACATTTCAGCGGTCCATTTGCCGATGCCTTTGACCTGGGTGAGATGGGTGACGATCTCGTCATCGGTCATTTTATGGAAGCGATCAAAATTCAGCTTGCCGTCGCGAACGTGCGTGGCCAGGTCCTTTATATAGAGCGCTTTTTTTTCCGAGAGGCCGACGCTGCGCAGTTCCGCGTCAGACCTGGCGAGCACCTGTTCCGGCGACGGGAACTCGACGTCGGGAAACAGCGCGACGAAGCGGCCGTAGATGGCGTTGGCGGCGGCGCCTGCGAGCTGCTGAAAAATTATCGCGCGCGCCAGTGCCTGAAAGCGCTCGCGCCGGGGCGTGATTCCCAGCGCGCCGACCTCGGCGATAATCCGCGCGAGGACCGGGTCGGCCTTGCTAAGATGAATCCGCGCCTTGCGCGCATATGAAACTTTGTCGGCTGGCATCGGCGGTTCGCCGAATCTTGCACGCCTGCTAATGTCATTCAATCGGTACCATGAGCGAAGACACGAGACTCCCGATGTGCTCCGACAACCTGCACGAAGGCTTGCGCCTCGGCCCAATTCATTACGTCATTGCAGCCGAGCGGGCGCGCGCGTTTGCGGAGGCGGTCAAAGCAACTAATCCCGATTTCATCGTCGATGAACGCAACCCCCACGCGATGGTGTCGCCCACTATGCGCCTGCCGGATTACGCGCTGTTGATCGCGGCTCATTTCAAAGGTGGCAGCGGCGGAGTTCATGCCAAGCACTGGTGCGAGTTTCATGAGCCGATGCGAGTAGGACAGGCGATCAAGACCGAAGGTACGATCACCGCAACCTACCGCAAGCGCGGCAAATTTTACTTCACGCTGGAATATGAATCGCGCGACGCGGTGACCGACCAGCTGCTGATGCGCCAGGCGATCACGTCGGTGCTGCTGAATGACAAAGGGGAGATGCGATGAGCGCGGCAGCGGCTGAGATTCGAATCGGCGCGCAGCTGGTTTCGGCGCCGTACATTCTCGACGAGGCCGCGGCCAAGACCTATCACGACGGCATCGAGCTGCCGCCGCGGCGCCGCCCGCCGCGCGGCATCCACGACGACCAGGACGCGGCGCGCAAAGCGGGTTTCGTCGCGCCGATCGCCGGCGGCGCGCAGACTATTGCGGTCATCGCGCAATTCCTCGCCGAGAGCTTCGGCATGCGCTTCGTTCGCGGTGGCCGGATCGAAGTAGCGCTCACCAGGCCGGTGCTCTTCGGCGATACGCTAACCTCGCACGCGAAAATCGTTTCTGTCGATCCGAAGGCAAATCGCGCCGAACTGCAGATTCATGTCGAGAATCAGCGGGGCGAACAGGTGCTGACTGGCACCGCCGCGGTCCGGCTCGGCGACGCATGAGCGCAGGTACGATTCCCGGTTCGAGCGACGCGCCGGGCGCCGAGGTTTCAGCCGCGCGCGTGACGCCGCTCTGGCGCAAGGCGATTCCGTACCTCGGCACAGTCGCGATCTTTGCGCTGATCTGCTGGCGCATCCCGCTTCGCAAAGTCGAACAGGCGCTGTCGCAGGTGCCGATTCTCGATTTCCTGGCGGTGTTCATGCCGTATTCGCTGTTTTACTGCGCGATCGATTCGGCGTGCCTCACCTGGGTAGTGCGGCGCTTCAACGCGCGCATGAACTATCGCGACATCCTGCCGATTCGCGCGAGCATGTACGTGCTGGCGCTGATCAACACCAGCCTCGCGCAAGGCGGCGTCGCGTATTATCTGCATCGCAAAGCGGGCGTCAGCTTCCTGAGCGCGCTCAGCTCGGTGCTATTCATCGCGCTGCTCGAGATTTATCAGCTCTTTCTGTTCTCGACGCTGGGAGTGATCTTCTACACGCCGGTCGGCGACGCGCAGGTAAGGATCGTCGCGATCCTTCGCGTCGTCTACATTGCAGCATGGGCGCTGCTCGCGGGAATCATCATCTTCTTCGCGATTGCGCGGCGGAGCGCGCGGATTCGCAACTGGGTCGAGAACGGCAGAGCGGGCGCGCTGCTTGCGACGTACATGCAGGCGCGGCCGCTCGACTACCTGGTGGTGTTGTCGATCAAGGCGCCGACGTTTCTCGCGTCGGTGGTCGCGCAATACTACGCGCTCGCGCTTTATGGAATCGCGATACCGTTCGTGAAGCT
>JBEKLS010000256.1:0-5269 GCA_050010075.1 Binatus sp. (SeqCode)
ATCGGTATCCCAATCACGTTGTAGACGAAGGCGAAGAACAGATTCTGGCGGATGTTGCTCATCGTCGCGCGGCTGAGGCGGCGTGCCTTGGCGATGCCGCGCAGATCGCCCTTGACCAGCGTGACGCCGGCACTCTTCATCGCGACGTGAGTGCCGGTGGCCATCGCGATGTTAAGTAGGCGCAGACGATTACCAATCCGATAACCCGGCCCGCGTTCGTTTACATTTGGGTTCGTTTGAACTTGACGAAATTACGCGAGCCATAGTAAGTGCACTGACGATATGTAATTTTTTAACATCCGGGTGTACCAAATGATGAAAATTCCACGAATTGTCCCCTTGGTTGGAATCGCCCTCGGCTTCATCGGCGCCACGGTCGCCCTTTCCGCCCCCCGTGCTCACGCTCAAGACGGCTCCATATTCGGCGGCCAACAGCAGGGCGATACGGAAACATCGCCTGACAAGAAAAAACCGCCTTTGACGATTACGGGCGAATGGACCGGAAGCATCGACGATAATTTGGCGGGCGACGGGACGCTCGATGTCGATTTTACCGAAACCCCGAATGGAACGCTGAGCGGTGAATGGTCGTTTGCGTTCGAAGCGGGCACAGATTACGGCACCATCAAGGGGAAAGCTTCTTCGGACAAGGTCAAGATTACCTTTGTCTTCGTTAAAAAGAAGCCGTATACGCATTGCAGGTTCTCGATCGACACCTCGAACGTAACCGATGCCGGGATGTCCAACATTCCCTACAAGTTTGCGGCGTGCGGGCCCCATACAAAAGACGAACACGGCACCTTAAGCATCGCGCCGGAGTAAGGCCGCGGCCCGCGGCATACGGGATCGCTGGTCTAATTTTTCGGTATTGCGCGGCTCTCTTTAAGTCCCTGCAGGGGGATTCTGAATCCACATTGTACAGAAATTGTGCGAAAGCCTGTGACAAGAGGGTGTAACTGACGACATACGGCAAAGCGGAAAACCCAGATTTTACCTCATTCTTTTGTCATCGTTAGTCACTGATCTCGAAAAAGATAGGACTCAAAATCCTCCGTGCGCAAGCATGTGCGGGTTCAAGTCCCGCCCTCGGCACCAGAATTCTTCAGAGCTTCACACTCTTCAGCCTGAGCGCGTTGGTGATCACCGACACCGAGCTCATACTCATCGCGGCGCTTGCTATAATCGGACTCAGCAGCAGACCGAATACGGGATAGAGAGCGCCTGCAGCGATCGGTATCCCAATCACGTTGTAGACGAAGGCGAAGATACCCATCGCGATGCCGACCTGCGCCTGCGCCAGCGCGGGTGCGTCGTTGATACCGTCGCCGGCCATCGCGACGATGCGTCCTTCTGACTGCAGTCGCTTCACCACCGAGGCTTTCTGATCGGGCATCACCTCTGCTTCGACCCGGTCGATGCCCAGTTTTCTCGCCACTGCTGCCGCGGTGATTCGATTGTCGCCGGTCAACACGACGATCTCGACGCCGTCATCCTGCAGCATCTTCAATGCTTCCGCGGTCGATGCCTTGACTGGATCGGCAACGCCGATGAGTCCGGCGGGCCGGCCATCGATCGCGACGAACATCACGGTATGGCCGTCTTTTCGCTGCGCCTCGGCATCGCTGGAAACCGCGTCAAAGGCAGCGCCGAGCGCGCGCATCATCGGCTCGTTGCCGAGTGCGACCGCGCGGCCCTCGATGCGCCCGGTTACCCCGTGGCCGGTCACCGACTTGAAGTCCTCGGCGGTCGCGAGCGTTATCTTGCGATCTTCGGCGCGCGCCACAATCGCGGCCGCCAGCGGATGCTCGCTGCCACGTTCGAGACTAGCGGCGAACCGCAAAACGTCGGCGTCGGTGAACCCTTCGAGCGCCGTGACCGAGACCAGGCGCGGCTTTCCTTCGGTCAGAGTCCCGGTCTTGTCGACCACGAGCGTGTTCACCTTCTCGAGAACTTCGAGCGCCTCGGCGTTCTTGATCAGTACGCCGGCAGTTGCGCCACGGCCAGTGCCGACCATGATCGACATCGGGGTCGCGAGGCCGAGCGCGCATGGACACGCGATGATCAGAACCGCGACCGCGTTGACCAGCGCGTAAGCCATTCGCGGCTGCGGGCCAACGCTCGCCCAGACGATGAAAGTGACCACGGCCGAGAGCACGACGGCCGGAACGAAATACGACGCGACCACGTCGACGAGCCGCTGGATCGGGGCGCGGCTGCGTTGAGCGTCACTGACCATGCGAACGATTTGCGCGAGCAGAGTGTCGCTGCCGACACGATCGGCGCGCATGATGAAGCCGCCGGTGCCGTTGATGGTTGCGCCGATCAGGCGGTCGCCAGCTTTCTTCTCGACCGGGATCGGTTCGCCGGTAACCATCGATTCGTCGACCGAGCTGCTCCCTTCGACTACGACACCGTCGACCGGGACCTTCTCACCCGGCCTCACGCGCAAGCGATCTCCGGGGACGACGCGATCGAGTGCGATGTCCTCCTCGCGGCCGTCGGAACGGATTACGCGGGCGCTTTTTGGCGCCAATCCGAGCAGAGCTCTGATCGCGCTGCTGGTATTGCTGCGAGCGCGCAGTTCGAGCACCTGGCCGAGCAGCACCAGCGCGGTGATCGCGGCGGCGGCCTCGAAGTAAACCGGCACGGAACCATCGGCAGTACGGAACGAATCGGGAAAAAGACCCGGGAAGACGGCTGCGAACAGGCTGTAGCCGTAAGCGACGCCGATGCCCATCCCGACCAGGGTGAACATGTTGAGGCTGCGGTTGACGATCGACTGCCATCCGCGAACGAACAGCGGCGAGCCCGCCCACAGCACGACTGGGGTCGCGAGCACGAGCTCGAGCCAGGTTCGGATCGACGCGGGCATTGCGCGCGCAAGGGGCTGGCCCGGAATCATGTCCGACATTTCGATCGCGATCAGTGGAATCGCCAGCGCGACGGCTATCCAGAAGCGGCGCGTCATGTCGGCCAGTTCCGGAGACTTCTCTCCGCCGGCGCTTACGACGCGCGGCTCCAGCGTCATCCCGCAGATTGGACAATTGCCCGGTTCGGAACGAACTATCTGCGGATGCATCGGACAGACGTATTCGGTTTTCGAAGCCGACGAGATTGGCGCGACAGGTTCGAGCGCCATGCCGCATTTCGGACACGACCCCGGATGGTCCTGCCGGATCTCGGGATGCATCGGGCATGTGTACGACGCCGCAGCCGCCGCGGGTTTCGGTTCGGCGCGATTCAGAAAACTTTCGGGATTGCTTTTGAAACGATCGAGACAGCTAACGCCGCAGAAGTGGTACGTCGTGCCCTTGTATTCAAATGATCCGGCGCTGTTGGCCGGATCGACCTGCATGCCGCAAACAGGGTCGACGACTTTGTCAGTAGTTGGACTCGGCGATTTTTCAGCGAGCGAGGTGTGGGCATTCATATCGAAAAGTTTTGCGCGATGCCGTCGTCGAAAAAGAAGTATTGCGCCGCCGGACAACGCAAGCAATCAAATGCGACCAGCAACAGAAACTGTTACGATGGTAGTACAAATTGAATGCAGCTCTTGAGCAAGCGCCGAAGATGCCTGATGGCAATTGTGCAGGGTATCCTGCTTGCATCGGTGCTTACGATCGCAATCGACGATAAGCGGAGTTTTGCAGCTATGAACGCGCCTGAAATCGCACTCCCCGGGGTCCAATGGTTCAACGTCGCGGCTCCGCTGCCGATCGCAAGCCTGCGCGGACGCGTCGTGATTCTCGATTTCTGGACGGAAGGTTGCATCAACTGCATCCAGATAATCCCGACGCTGCGCCGCGTCGAAGAAAAGTATCCCGACAAAGTGGTCGTCATCGGAGTGCACTCGCCCAAGTTCGCCAACGAGAAAAACGCGGCGAGCGTCAAGGACGCGATCCGGCGCTACGAGATCCGCCATCCGATCATTCACGATCCGCAGATGACGATTTGGCGCGAGTACGGTGTGCAAGCGTGGCCGACACTGGTGGTGATCGGCGCCGACGGCAACGTCGCCGGCTCCATTCCCGGTGAGCCGGATCCGGATCGGTTCGTTGCCGCGATAGATAACCTCGTAGCGAATTCCGCGAAAGCGGGCACCTTGAAACCTGCGGCGCTGGATCTCGAGCCGTTGCCCGAACCCAAGGGTCACTACCTGTTCCCGGGAAAATTGAAGCCGGTGCCGGGCCACAACAAGCGATGGGCGCTGGCTGACGGCGGGCACAATCAAATCGTCCTGCTCGACGACAACGGCA
Organism: Binatus sp. (SeqCode); assembly: GCA_050010075.1. Classification (GTDB taxonomy): domain Bacteria; phylum Desulfobacterota; class Binatia; order Binatales; family Binataceae; genus Binatus. The sequence continues at coordinate 4,257 of JBEKLS010000256.1, forward strand.
AGGAGCTCGAGCGCTATGGCAGTGGCGCGGAGGGGCTCGTCGACGGCGCAAAAGACACCGCGCGCTTCAACCATCCGCAGGGCGTGATCGCTTCGAGCGATGCGATCTATGTGGCAGACACCGAGAATCACGCAATTCGACGCATCGATCTCGCAAGCGGCGCAGTGACGACTCTCGCCGGAACTGGCCAGCGCGGGAGACAGCTAGGGGCCGCGGAGTCCGGCCGCACCAGGGCACTGGCGTCGCCTTGGGATCTCGAGAAGAAAGGCGACGAGTTGTTTTTCGCGAACGCCGGCACTCATCAGATAGGCATCCTCGATCTCAAGAGCGGCACCGTCGCGGCGCTCGCGGGCACTGGCGAAGAAGGCCTGCGCGATGGGCGCGCGGCTGCAGCCTCGATGGCGCAGCCGAGCGGACTCGCGCTGAGTGCGGACGGAAAGACGCTCTACGTCGCGGACAGCGAAAGCTCGGCCGTGCGCGCCATCACGCTTTCGAAGGATCCGCAAATCGCTACGCTCGTCGGCGCCGGACTGTTCGACTTCGGATGGATCAACGGTGACTTCCACAAGGCGCGCTTGCAGCATCCGCTCGGAGTCGCGGTTGACGGCGATCAGCTATTGGTTGCCGATACCTACAACAGCACGATTCGCGAGCTGGAGCTGGCAAAGCATGAAGTCGTCGACTTCGACGGCGGCCAATTCACCTGCGTCGATCCGGTCTGCATTCCCACTCGCGAGCCGGCCGGAATCGTGGCTGATACTCCCGATAGAATTCTGCTGGTCGATACGGGCAATCATCGAATCGATGAATACCGGCCTTCGGCCAAGACCTATCACACGTGGTCGCGATGATTACGCAGCGACGCTCCGGGAATTCTCCAGGAGCGTCGCTGGTGAACGCATTCAGTGCTGCGCGAGCTACAGCTTCACGTACACCGACTTGATTTGAGTGAAGAGATCGATCGCGTATTTGCCGTTCTCGCGGCCGAAACCTGACTGCTTGTATCCGCCGAA
>JBEKLS010000257.1:0-4096 GCA_050010075.1 Binatus sp. (SeqCode)
AGTTCGAGCCTAGAACACGTTCTCGCCGTCGAGATTCGCGCACACGAAGGGATCATCACGATGCATACCGAGCTTTGCGACCGACTGGGGATCGAGTTCCCGATTTTCGCATTCAGTCATTGCCGCGACGTGGTTGCGGCCGTGACCAAGGCGGGCGGATTCGGCGTGCTCGGCGCACTCGCCTATCCGGCGCCTCAGCTCGAATACGAGCTGAAATGGATCGATTCGCAGGTCGGCGACAAGCCCTACGGCGTCGATATCGTAATCCCGGGAAAGTACGAGGGCATGGGCGAAGTCGATCCGGTCAAGCTCGAGCAGCAACTGATCGCGGCGATTCCGCCGCAGCATCGCGCGTTCGTCGATAAAATCCTCGAGCAGCACGGTATCCCCGATTTGCCGGCCGAGGAAAAAGGCGGCAGCGATCTGCTCGGATGGACCGCGGCCACGGCTGCGCCGCAAATTGACGTTGCGCTGCGGCATCCCAAGGTCAAGCTGGTCGCGAACGCGCTCGGCACCCCGCCGGCGGACGTGATCGAGCGAATCCACGACTCGGGACGCCTGATGGCGGCGCTGTGCGGCGCGACCAAGCATGCGCTCGCGCAGAAAAAAGCCGGCGTCGATATTCTAATCGCGCAAGGACACGAAGGCGGCGGACACTGCGGCGAAATCGGCAGCGTCGTGCTGTGGCCTGAGGTGATCGACGCCGTCGCGCCGCTACCAGTTCTCGCCGCCGGCGGGATCGGAACGGGCCGGCAAATCGCCGCCGCGCTCGCGATGGGCGCGCAGGGCGTGTGGACGGGCTCCATCTGGCTGACCGTGCAGGAGGCCGACACGACAGTCGCGCAGCGCGATTCGTATTTTCGCGCGACCAGCGCCGACACCGTGCGCTCGCGCTCGTTCACCGGCAAGCCGGCCCGCATGCTGCGCAACGATTGGACGCAGGCGTGGGAATCGCCCGAGGCGCCCAAGCCGCTCCCGATGCCGATGCAATACCTGGTCGCCGCGCCCGCCGCGGCCCGCGCGCGCCACTACGGGGAGAAGGGAAATCATCTCGGCTTCAATCCGGTGGGACAGATCGTCGGCCGCATGAACGAGATGCGCTCGGTCAAGGAAGTCGTGTACCGGCTGGTCGAGGAATATCTGGCGGCGGTCGAGCGGCTGGACAAATTGACGTCAGCGCAAACGGCCTAGCGCTTCGACCGGGGAGAATTACAGATGAGCGACCAGCCTCATGCAATCGTCGAGCGCGACGGCCACGTTCTGACGATCACCCTGAACCGGCCCGAGGCGCGCAACGCGCTGTCGCCCGAGATGATGGATATCATGTCGAGCACCTGGGACGAGGTGAACTCGAATCCCGACATCCGTGTCGCGATCATCACCGGCGCCGGCGGCGCGTTTTGCGCGGGCGCGGATTTGAAAGCGATGACGCGGATGCATCCCGGCGACAGTTTCCGCGAAGGTAAGGCAGGAGGCTTGAGCGACGGCGTCATCAAGCCGCTGCTGAAAGGATTCCGATTGACCAAGCCGCTGATCGCCGCCGTCGAGGGCGCCGCGATTGCCGGCGGCACCGAAATTCTGCAGGCCACCGACATCCGCGTGGCCGGCGAGAGCGCGCGTTTCGGCGTCTCCGAGGTGCGATGGGGTCTCTTTCCGCTCGCGGGCTCGACCGTGAGATTGCGCCGTCAGGTTCCCTACACGATCGCCGCCGACATCCTGCTGACGGGACGACATCTGAAAGCCGCCGAGGCAAAAGAAATCGGACTCATCGGCTACGTCGTCCCCGACGGGCAGGCGCTCGCGAAGGCCCGCGAGCTGGCCGGCCTGATCGCGTCCAACGGCCCGCTCGCCGTGCAAGCCGTTCTGCGCTCATTGCGCGAGACCGAATGCGTCGCCGAAGACGAGGCGATGTGCATCGAGAGCAAAATCGGGATGGACGTTTTTCTCAGCGACGACGCCAAGGAAGGTCCGCTCGCGTTCATGCAGAAGCGCAAGCCCGAATTCAAGGGTCGCTAGGCGCCGGTCACATGTAGCACGCATGCAACGGATTCACTGCATTTCATCATTCCCATTCCGCCGCTAAGTAATCTAACATCACACTCGGACTCGCCCTCGAATGGCGTGGTAGTCCGGAGGTCTTGATGGATTCAGCGGATGCGAAAATTGCCGGCGGAGGCGCCGCCACTGCCGCGCACGCTTCCGAGCCGTTGACCCTCAAGGTCAAGCTTCTCTACGGCGCCCCGAGTTTCGCCGGCGCCGCGATGATCATCCCGATCTTCATCCACATGCCGAAGTTCTATGCCGACGTGGTGCTGGTGCCGCTCGGCTACCTGGCGATGGCGATCGCAATCGCGCGCTCGCTCGACGCGCTGAGCGATCCGCTGATGGGCTGGATCTCCGATCACACGCATACGCGCCTTGGGCGGCGCCGTCCTTACATGCTGATCGGCGCTCCGCTGTGTGGCGTCGCGTTTTTCTGCCTGCTGAACCCGCCCATCGCGCTGAAAGGAAAGGACGCCGCAATCTGGTTCGGCGTGACCTTCATCCTGTATTTCATATTTCACACCGTTTACGTTTTGCCGCATTACGCCCTCGGTCCGGAGCTGACCCAGAACTACAATGACCGCTCGACGCTGTTTGCGTGGCGCGAATCGTTCACGATTCTCGGCACTATCGTCGCCTCGGTGGCGCCGGGCGTGCTCAAGGCCGCATTTCATCTGACCGATCGCCAGGTATTTTTCGACCTGGGAATCTTTTTCGGGATCGTGCTGACCTTGCTCTACTGGCTGCTGGTGCTGACGGTAAAAGAGCGGCCCGACTTTGTCGCGCGCGAATCGAATCCGCTGGTGCCGGGTGTGCGCCGCGCGCTGCGCAACCGCCCGTTCGCGATTCTGCTGGCCAGCTACGTAGTCGGCAGCATCGCCGGCGCGATTCCGGCCACCATGATGCCGTTCTTCAACGCGTACGTCATACGCCCCGCCGATCCCACGGCCTCGCTTTCGCTCTTGCTGGCCGGCTATTTCGGCTTCGGATTTGTCTCGCTGCCGATGTGGGTCGCGATCGCGCGCAGAATCGGAAAGCTGAACGCGTGGCTCACCAGCTTCTTCCTGGGTATCAGCGGCGGCGCCTTGATGTTCCTGCTTGGGCCGGGCGATCTGAAAGCGCTGTTTGTCCTGATTTGCTGGGCCGGAATCGGATTCGGCGCGGGCTTGTTCCTGACCCCATCGATGCAGGCCGACGTGATCGATTACGACGAGCTCTACACCGGCAAGCGGCGCGAGGCGCAGTACACGGCGTTCTGGTCGATGCTGCCGAAGTTCATCGCGATCCCGAGCGCCGCGATTCCGATCGCAATCCTCGCCTCGCTCGGTTATGTCCCCAATGCCATCCAGTCGCCGCGGGTGGTTTTCGCGATTCGTGCGATATTCGCACTGACGCCTGCGACCTGCTCGGTTCTCTCATTTCTGATTGCGCGGCGCTTCCCGATAACCCAGACGATTCACAACGCGATCCTCGACGGCATCGACCGGCACGCGCGCGGCGAAGCGGCGCTCGATCCGCTGACCGGCGCGACGGTGCCGCCGCCGACACCGGGCCACGATGAGGATGTAGGCTGGTTCCTCGACTACTTCTCGAGCGGCGAGCTGAAGCGCTATCTCATCAAGGGCGCGTCGCAACCGGTGCGCGACGTGCTCACCGTCGCCGCGATATCGATCGGAGTGTCGGTGCTTTCGATCATTTATGTGCTGCATCGTGTTCACACGCTCAGCACCGATCCAGGCGCACTGACTTCGGTGATCGTGGTGGCCGGCGGCCTCGCATTCGCGATCTTCGTCTTCCACCTGATGCGCCTTGGACCCGCGCGCCGCCTGGCCGCGGGAGAGATTCCCGCCGACACAGTCCGCGCGCATCTCGGTCAGGTAGTAGAAGCCGTTCGTGAAGGCACGCCAACGCCGGTTATCGCAACCGGTGTCACCGGCCCCAGCTAGTTGATAAGAAAATAGATGGGACGTGCGCCGCTGAATCATTGGCGCGTTCAACATCGGAGGACTTTGTCGATGCCTTCAATCCCTGTAGTCAGCGCCAGCGATGCTCA
>JBEKLS010000258.1:0-4022 GCA_050010075.1 Binatus sp. (SeqCode)
GGCGCCGCGCCCGCCGTATTCCTTGGGCCAGTTAACGGCGACCCAGCCGCCCTCGTTCAGCTTCTTGTGCCAGTTGACGCGCGCCTCCCAGTCGCCCGCGCCCTCGTCGGCCATGATATTTGAGGGCGGCGGCGCGAACTTCTTGTTAGCTTCGAGCCACGCGCGCACTTCGGTGCGAAAGGCCTCGTCTTCCGGCGAGTAGTTAAAATCCATCTGCTTGAGTTCTGCTCCTTTGACTCCGAATCGCGTTGCGCCTCTCAGCCCTTGGGCAGTCCGAGGACACGCTCACCGATAATGTTATGTTGTATCTGATTGCTGCCCGCTGCAATCGTGCCGCCGCGCGCCGCCAGCATCCGGAACGACCACTTACCCTTGTCGATCGCAAACGGCGCCTTGTACTCGAGCTGGCTATACGGCCCCAGCAGCTCCATCGCGAACAGTTGAATCCGCATGTTCAGCTCGGTGCCGCACAGCTTCATCATCGATCCTTCCGGCCCCGGCGGCATCCCCTTGAGCCGCCGGGTGAGCTGCCGATAGCCGGTGTAGCGCAGCGCTACCGCCTCGCAGTAGAACTCCGCGATTTTCTGGCGCACGCTGCCGTCATCCCAGGCCGTCGCGCCGTTGCGCGGCAACGACTTCGCCAACCGCGCCAAGTCCTGCACCTGCAACATGCCGCCGCGATCGCCGCCGCCGCCCGACCGCTCGAACATCAGCGTCGTAATCGCGACCTGCCAGCCCTGGTTCTTCTCGCCGACCAGATTTTTCTTCGGTACGCGTACGTCTTCGAAAAAGACTTCGTTGAATCCCTTGTTGCCGGTGATCTGCACCAGCGGCCGAACGGTCACGCCCGGGCTATGCATATCGACCATCAGGTAACTGATCCCCTTATGCTTGGGCGCGTCGGGATCCGTCCGCACGAGCAGAAAAATCCAGTCCGCGTGCTGCGCGATCGACGTCCATACTTTCTGCCCGTTGACGACGAAGTAATCGCCGTCCTCAACCGCACGCGTCTGCAACGACGCCAGGTCGGAGCCCGATCCCGGCTCCGAATATCCCTGGCACCAGATTTCCTCGGCCTTCATGATCGGCGGGATGAACCGCTGCTTCTGCTCTTCGGTCCCCCAATGCAACAGCGTCGGGCCGAACAGGCTGATACCCATGCCAATCATCGGCGCCGAGACACCGGCACGCCCGAGCTCCTCGTTGTACACGATATTCTGCAAAATTCCGGCGCCGCGCCCGCCGTATTTCTCGGGCCAACTTGGCGCGAGCCATCGGCCCTCGGCCATCTTCTTCGCCCAACTCTTCTGCGCGTCGAACTCGCCCCTCCCCTCGGCCATCCCGATGGTGGTCTCGCCCATATGCGGCGCGAACTGCTTGTTGGCGTCCAGCCAGGAGCGAAACTCCATCCGGAACGCTTCGTCTTCGGGATTGAAATTGAAATCCATCGCGCAATTCTCCTGGCACGGCACGACGCCTGCACCGGCTGTTTGACGATCACCGCAAATGAGCGCGTCGCGCTAGAACTTAAAACAATAATGCGGCACTCTGCAAAGCCTCGCGCACTGGTAGGCGGTCAAGATCCAAACCTCTCCTTGTCCGAGGAGAGGTCGGCGAAAGCCGCTTGAAAAGCGGTGTCGCCGGGTGAGGTGCGACGCCGGACGATGCACCAACGCCGACTCGTCTAATCGCAATGCGAGACACTTAGACCGCCGCCGAACAGCAGCACCACTTGCCAGCCCTCTACAATAGGCGACTACGCGCAAGTGCGACGGCCAGCTCCCACCTCACCCGTCGCGCTCCTTCGGCGCGCGCCGACCTCTCCTCGGACAAGGAGAGGTTAGGACCGGAGCAAAAGCGCGTCCGCGCGATTTTGCGATTCTCCTATTACTGGGTGCAGGGGTCACCCCTGCCGAAGGAAGTTTGAAACCCACCGTGAGTTTCAAATTAGATAAAGTGATTTCTCCTTCCTATGCCTCCCTCGGCCGCGTTTGACAATACTTTCCCGATTGCGGAAACTCGCTGCACGGTTGTGAATCTCAAACTCGATCTGCCAGACGATCTCTTCGACGCCCAGTTCACCGAGTCCGACTTTGCCGCGCGCGTCCGCGAGCTTGCCATCCTCGAACTGGTGCGGGTCAAGCGCCTGCATGAGCATGAGGCCAAGCAGATGCTCGCGCTCGAGCGTTACGAGCTGGTCGAGCGGATGAAGGCCGCGGGGATCGCGCCAACCGAGGACGTCTTCGCCGAGATCAAAGGCGAGCTGACCAAGGCAATCGACTCGAGGCGCGCGCGCTCGGGCGAAAAGCCTAAAGGATAAAGTCGCATGCGCATGCTGCACACGATGCTCCGGGTTAACAACCTCGACGACTCGCTAAAGTTCTACTGCGACAAGCTCGGGATGAAGCTCCTGCGCAAGCACGACTTTCCCGGCGGCGAGTTCACGCTGGCCTTCGTCGGTTACGGCGACGAGAAAGAAAACGCCGTCATCGAGCTCACCTGGAATTGGGGCACCTCGAACTACGAAATCGGCACTGCCTATGGGCACGTCGCGCTCGGCGTCGACGACATCTATGCGACCTGCGCCGAGCTCAAGGCAAAAGGCGTTAACGTCGTGCGCGAGCCCGGCCCGATGAAGCACGGCACCACCGCCATCGCCTTCATCGAGGATCCCAACGGTTACAAAATCGAGCTGATACAGCAAAAGTAAGCACCGCTCCGTTCGCGTCGCGCGCCGGAAAAGGCTGGTTGGTAATGAAAGCAGCAGTGTTCAAGAAAAGAGACGAGATGGCGGTTATCGACTTGCCGAGTCCCGTCCCCGGCGCCGGCGAAGTCGTGCTCAAGGTGCACAATTGCGGAATCTGCGGATCCGATCTGCACGCCGTGCAATATGGCATCGGGATGGCGACGGACACCGTGATGGGCCATGAATTCTGCGGCGAGATCCACGCGCTCGGCGACGGCGTTGACGGCTACCAGCTCGGCGATCGCGTCACCGCGCTGCCGTACATCGCCTGTGGCGAATGCGCATGGTGCCGGCGCGACGACGCGATGCATTGTTCGAAGCTGCTCAGCCTCGGCCTGGGCCAGCTCCCCGGCGCCTACGCCGAGTTCGTCGCATGCGGCGCCGCCAGCCTGCTCAAACTTCCCGCCAACGTCAGCTCGCGCGCGGGCGCGCTGGTCGAGCCGCTTTCGGTCGGCCTCCACGGCGTCAATCACTCGAAGATCGAACCGGGCATGGGCGTAATCGTGATGGGTGCCGGGCCGATCGGCCTGTCGACGTTGATCTGGGCCAAGGCCAAGGGCGCCAGCGCGGTGGTCGTGTCGGAACTCGCGCCGGGCCGCACCGAGCTCGCGATGAAACTGGGCGCCGACGCCGTCGTCAATCCGACTGTCGGCGATCCTGCCGAAGCGGTGCGATCGATCACCGGGCGGCCGCCGGAAATCGTCTTCGAATGTATCGGCGTCAAGTCCACGCTCGGCGCCGCGATCGGAATGGTCGGACGTCACGGCCACGTGGTCGTCATCGGCGTCTGCATGGAAGGCGACAGCATCTTCCCGCTGAGCTGCGTGATGAAGGAAGTGCAAATCAATTTCGCGCTCGCCTACACCCGCGCCGAATTCCAGGAAACCATCAAGGCGCTCGCAAACGGCACCATCGACGCAACGCCGATGATCACGGACGTGATCAAGGTCGATCAGGTACCCGAGATGTTCAGCGAGCTAAAGCGCCCAGGCACCCGCGCGAAGGTGATGGTAGAGTTCCCGCACTGATATTGCCTCTCCTTCCTAATTCCCTCGTCCTAAATGGGAGGAGGGTTAGGGTGGAGGACAATGTGTGGCGCCGATGTCTGTTGCGCCGCACATCCTAGACCACGCGCAAAACTGAAGAATTTTGGTCCCTTGTATCTGCGAATCAGCGTACCAAGATAGCAGCGGGCGCGGCAGACCGGAGGTCCCTGGGTCGCAAGAGGCCGTGGGTGAGCATGGATCGCCGCGTCCGCTAGCTAACGCGTCCAGAG
>JBEKLS010000259.1:0-3995 GCA_050010075.1 Binatus sp. (SeqCode)
CAGCTGGAAGTCTGCAAAGGCGCAGGCAGTGGCTGGGTCGACTTTCGTTTCCTGAGCCCCCTGACCCAAACCATCGAGGACAAGTCGACCTACATCGAACGCATGGGCAACTATTGCGTCGGTGTCGGCGTCTACGCAAACGAGCAGATCAACGAGAATACGGTTTCAATTATCTCGGGCAGTCCTACCGTCGACGACACGTATCTCGAAGTCGCGAGCGATCTCGCGACGGTTCTCAACGACCATGATCGATTGCGCGTTGTTCCGTTGGTCGGAATTGGCGGGCCGCAGAACATTCGCGACGTGCGCTACCTGAAGGGCGTCGATATCGGATTGACGCAGGTCAGCATCATGGACGGGATGCGACGGTCGAATCAGGCGCTGGGCAAAGACGACGACAAGATCGTCTACATCACCAGACTGTTCAATGAAGAGGTCCATTTGATTGCGGGGCCGGATATCACCTCGATCGAGCAGCTTGCCGGCCGCAAGGTGAACATCGATGACGTTCGCAGTGGGACCAACTACACCATGCGCGATATATTCAAGCGCCTCGGGATGAAAGTGGAGGAGGTCAACGTCTCGCAAACGGAAGCGGTCAAGATGCTGAACGCCGGCGAGATCGCTGCCACGGCTTACATTGCCGGCAAATCCGCCAAACTGATATCGAATCTGCAGCTCGACCGCGGCATGCATTTCGTTTCCATTCCGTTCGCCAAGGATATCGCCACCGAATATCTGCCGACATCGTTCACCCACGATGACTACCCGAACCTGGTTGCCGTCGGTCAAAAGATCGATACGATTGCAGACCGCGTGGTACTGATAGGGTACAACTGGCCAAAGAATACGGATCGCTACCGTCGCGTCGCGCAGTTCGTGGAGGCCTTTTTTCCGAAGGTCGCAGCATTCCAGAATCCGCCGTTTCACCCCAAATGGCGTGAAGTCAACGTCTCCGCAAAGATCGATGGCTGGAAGCGCTCCGACGCGGCCGAGGATTGGCTAGCAGCCCGATCGAACGCCTCCAGTTCCGACTCTCTAGCGCCGTCGAAATTCAAAGAGCTTGCAATTTCCAACGGCGCTGTGGACCCTAATTCCGCCGATGCCAATTCGAAGGCCAGCCAACTTTACCAACAGTTTCTGAAGTGGAAACAAACGGGACATTGACCATTGAGCTTCCCCCGGGCAGGTCAGCCGGTCTACCCTGCTGAATCGGGGGAGAACCAATGATGAGAAACTGGCTTTTTGCAGCATTGTTTCTCGTTCCTGTCGAATGCGCCCAGGCCGGGTGTCCCGATTCCCTTACCGCGAAGTCGGGACTTCCCGGACATGTCGGCGACTGGACGGCGACCTACGACTTGAAGACTGGAACATTTACAGCGCGTCACGTCAGCGGCAATTCTATTTCCGGCAAAATAACGGCCTCCTGCACGGAGCAGAAAATTCTGCTCCAGGAGTCGGATACCACCAATAACAATGACGGTCGGTGCGAGTTGAGCCGCACCGATTCGCATCAATACCGCGGGATCTGCACCCCGCGTGGATTCGAAATGCGCATTGCCGGATTTTGATCCGCCAGCCCTGATGGGGTGAGGGCACGAGGCCCGCTAAATCACTGCCATGAAGGTGCCTCGCGCCGGAGCTCGCATCGAGTGGCGGCGGCACTGCAAACGGTTTTTTCCCGTCAAGACGACTTTTTCGCCGCACTGCTAATTGAGCCGCAATCTCATCCAAGTTTCCGCCCAGATTCGCGGACGATTGATTCTGGCTGATTCGGCGGTTGGGGATATTAAAAATGGCATTTTTCAAGCTGGAAGTCAGCCCGGTCGAGCGGTTCGAAAGTGCGCTCAGGGATCGGCGGGCGGCGCGCCAGAGGCAGGCTGACCGGGTGAGTGTCGTTGAAACGGTCGTTGGAGAAAAACGTGCCCTGGCCGAACGGCTGGCGGTGGCCGGTGCGACCGCTGACAAACTCGGCCGAGCAGAGACCAAGCTGCGCGCCGTCGAGGAACGCGCCAAGGTCCTGCGAGCCGAATTGACGGAATTCGACGAGCAGATTGCTTCAACCGAACGCGCATTGGCTGACGCCAAGGCGCAACGCGAACGCGACACGCTGGCGGATCAGATAGAGGAGATGGCCGCGGCAATCGAGCAGGCCGCGCCCGGATTTGGTGTCAGTGCTGCCGCGCTCGTGGACGCCGTCACGAAAAGCGCTGCGTCGATACCGGAGGCGACCAGGTTCTCGACCAGCGTGGATGCGGTACGGCGGGAAGTGCTCGCGGCTGCGGACTTGATCTGCTGGCAGCTCCGATCTGCCGCGGTGCGCACTCGTGCCGGCAACGCGAACGTTGCCGTCGACGCGACGGCCGAGCTTGAGCAACTGCCAGATCAAGATCGGCAATTAATTTACACGCTCAATACGCTGCTTTGGCGGGAGGGCGGTGAAGTACGTAGAGCTCCAGCATTCGCGCTGGTCGAGCTGCCGAAAATGCTGTTGTCGGTCGCGCTGCGGCATCAGCACGTGGACTATCTGAATGCCCGGCGGGTGCAGACCCTGATTCACATTCATGGCAGCGAAGGGTCTCACGGCGAACCCAGTCCCGACGATCCGCAGCTCATCGATCTCGATGCGCTTGCTGCGGAGGAGGAGAGCATCCGAGCTCATGTCGCATGAGCGCATCGAACGGTGTCGGCCTCTGTGCCGGCTGCCGATGTGCTCGATGATCGTTGCCAGGTCTGCTTCTGGCGGCAGAACGGGGCATCGTCGTTGCAACTCAGTTGCAACTCGATCGAGAAGACGGCAGCGCGCTATCGTGAAGGGTTTCGCGGGTGTCATTGATTTGTCATCGATTCCAATGATTCCGATTGCTTAACGCCTCGGTCGCCATTCCGTGACGCAATATTGATTATTCCGTCCCGAACGTTGTTCGCGCCTTGCGCGACTAATTGGCCGCAGCCACATCTGCACCCCTGCAATCTTTGGCTGTCGCAAAATGATCCATTGGACGGATCGATTGCAGGCATCGGAGATGTCACATGGACGTCAATAGTCTGATTAACGGCTGGACCCACCCCGCGCTCTGGGCTGGCGCCGTCATCGCCTTTCTCATTCTGCTGCGCATTGCCAATATCTTTCGTTACATACCGAACAACCAGGTCGGTATCGTCGAGAAGATGTGGTCGACTAGAGGGTCGATCAAAGACGGATTCATCGCCTTGAACGGCGAGGCCGGCTACGAGCCAGAAGTGTTGCGCGGCGGTCTTCACGTGTTCTTCCCGTTCATGTACCGGATCCACAAGTCGGATCTGGTCACGGTCGGCCAGGGCAAGATCGCCTATGTGTTCGCGCGCGACGGGACGGCGCTCGGCGCATCGCAGGTGCTTGGCGCCAACGACACAGAAGAGAAGTCGGACTTCCAGGACACGCGGAAATTTCTGCTCGCGGGCGGCCAAAAAGGCCCGCAGCGGAAGATTCTGCGCGAAGGCACCTACGCGATCAACACCACGCAATTCGCGATCATCACGGACGAGCGCGTCTACGGGCATGCACTCAGCCCGCAGGAACGCGCCGTTCTCGACGGCATGCAACTGACCATCAGCGAGCGGTGGGGCTTCACGCCGGTGATCCTGGCGGCGGATCAGGACCTCGTCGGCATCGTGACGGTGCACGATGGTCCGTCGCTGCCTCCGGGTGAAATCATCGCGCCCGAACTCGGCATCGATTTGCGCGACGCGCAGACCTTTCACAACAACTTTCAGGAGCCGGAAAAATTCCTGAACGCGGGCGGCTATCGTGGCCGCCAATTGCAGATCATCGTCGAAGGCACCTGGTACATCAACCGGCTGTTTGCGACGGTGGAGGCAGTGCCGAAGACGGTGATTCCGGTCGGCAATGTCGGCGTGGTCATTTTCTATACCGGGCCGAGGACCGACGACGTCTCCGGCGAACAATATCGCCATGGCGAGTTGGTGCTGAACGGCAGCCGCGGCGTCTGGAA
>JBEKLS010000260.1:0-3993 GCA_050010075.1 Binatus sp. (SeqCode)
GCCGAGGCCGGCCGTGAGTACAACACCACGGACATGAGCGAACTGCTGCTGCGCCAGGTCTACCTGCCGCCGTATCACGCAGCGGTTGAGGCCGGCTCGGCCACCGTGATGTCCTCCTTCAATTCGCTTAACGGCGTGCCCGCGACCGCCAACCCATTCCTACTCAAAACTATTCTGCGCGATGAATGGGGCTTCGACGGCGCCGTTGTTTCCGACTACACCGCGGTCATGGAGCTGACGCATCACGGCATCGCCCTGGATGCCGCCATGGCCAGCGAAAAGGCGCTTATCGCCGGCGTCGACATCGACATGATGTCGCACTACTACGACGCCGAGCTGCCAGCGCTGGTGAAGTCCGGCCGCGTGCCGATGCCTGTGGTGGACGAAGCCGTGCGCCGCGTCCTGCGGGTCAAGTTCGCGCTCGGTCTCTTCGATCACCCCTTCACCGAAGGCCCCGAGGTAACGGGAGCAGTCGTCGAGCATCGCCCGCTTGTCCGCCGGGCGGCGGAGGAGTCTTTCGTCCTGCTGCAGAACAATCCCGCGCCCCAAGACACCCTCCTGCCCCTGGCCAAGACCACGAAAAGGATCGCCCTCATCGGCCCGCTCGCCGACGATGCCAGCGATATGGTCGGCGCCTGGTCGGGCGCCAACAATTTCGGTGATGTGCGCACTTTGCGCGCCACCATGGTGGAACGAGCCCAGCAAAACGGCGCGATCCTTACGTATGAGAAGGGAACCGAGATCTCCGGCACTTCGGACTCCGGGTTTGCCGCAGCGGTTGCCGCGGCGAACAATTCTGATGTGGCCATCCTCGCCCTGGGCGAGTCGAGCGACATGAGCGGCGAAGCCGCGTCGCGCGCTCACCTTGACTTGCCTGGGAACCAACAGCGGTTGCTAGAGGCTGTTGTCGCAACCGGCAAGCCTGTCGTCCTGCTGGTTTTCTCCGGCCGGCCGCTGGTATTGGATTGGGCCGCGCAGCATGTGCCGGCCATTATGGAAGTTTGGTTCCCTGGGGTCGAGACTGGCCCCGCGATCGTCGAGACCCTGTTCGGAGATGTCGCTCCGAGTGGCAAGCTCACCATGAGTTTCCCACGTGCTGTGGGGCAGGAGCCGCTCTACTACAACCAGCTTCCCACTGGCCGCCCAATCCAGCATGCGGACCCGGCTCACCCTGGCTACGTGGAGATGAAGTATGTGTCGCGCTATCTGGACGTGCCCAATGATGCGCTCTTTCCCTTCGGACATGGCCTTACCTACTCGACGTTCGGCTATTCGGGCGTTTCGCTTTCTACGCAATCCATAAGCTCGGCCTCGCTGATGCGCGATCAGAAGAGCCAGCCCGTTGTCGCAACCGCCACAGTCACCAATACAGGAAAACGCCGTGCTACCGAGATCGTTCAGTGTTATGTCAATATTCGAGGCGCCAGCACTGAGCAGCCTGTACGCAATCTCAAGGGCTTTGCTCGCATTACGCTCGACCCAGGCCAAGCCCAGACGGTTCACTTTCCCCTTGGCTTTGGCGAACTTTCCTTCTACAACGTCAAGGCTCAGCAGGTGGTCGAGCCGGCTGACTATACTGTCTATATAGGCGGCAGTTCGACCGCTGCCAATGCTGCCCATTTTACGACCACGCCGTAGCGCCCGCCGTTTTTGCCAATAAAAAGAGAGCGTCGATGGCGTAACCGCGGCGCATGCATCGCCCCATGCTCTGACGCCCCCCATTTCCATAGTTCGATGGCGGGGCGTAACATAGAATTTGCGGCGAATCTGCCGCTTTCAGCCACGTGAAGGCAAAGAGGCTGTGGGGACCAAGTAAAAGCCAGGTCGAACTGAGAGACGAAAGGGATCAATACATCATGGCGCAATCAGTGGTGGAATGGACGGGCGACCGAATTGCCGAAGCAGCGCGGCAGACTTCGCGGGCGACAACTGCCCTTGCAGATGCGCTTGAGGAGAGCTTAGGAGCGACGCGTCGTATCGCAAAACAAGGCGGCGACACTGCCGAAGAGCTCATGGATGACACAATCAAGCGCCTGCAGCGGCACCCCGTCGAGACAGTGATAGCGACATTTTCGATAGGCATCGCTACAGGAATTACGATAGGCGTCGCCACCGGAATATTCATCGGCTGGATGATGAAGCGAAGGTGAACTGTCACTTGCGACCGGGTAAAGAATCGGCCAAGAGGGCAGCTCGCGCCGCCCATTGCCTGCAAAGTCTGATTTCGGTAAGTTGCCCGGTTGGTGTTAAACATCTGCGGCGGGGCGCCTCAGCCAATAAGCGTGTCCAATTCCGCAAAGCTCGCAGTGCCCTCCATGGGACCTTTGCGCGTCACGGCAATCGCGCCACTGGCGCAGGCGTAGCGCAGCGAGTGGTCGACGGCTTTGCCTTCTTCGCGGCACGCCGCGTAGGTGGCGGAGAAGCAGTCGCCGGCGCCGGTGGGGTCGACCTCGCGGACCGCGAACGCCGGTACGTCCAGTCGGCACGACCGGTCGTAATAGGTGCAGCCGGCGCTGCCGTGCTTCACGACGATCTCTCGAATTCCGAGGGCGAGTAGCTGCTCGATGGCCTCGGCTTCCGTTTGCGCATCCACCAGCAGGGTCACCTCGTCGCCGCTCGGCAGGAACACGTCGGTCTGTTCGAGGATGGATCGCAACGCTTCCCGAACGCCCGCGCCTCTGAGTATCTCCGGCCGGATGTTCGGGTCGAAGGAGATCACGCCACCTCGGCGCTTCACCATGCTGATCGCCTTGCGGACGGCTGCGGTGATTCCCGGAGAGAACAGCGATGAACCCATGACGTGAAACCACGTGCAATCGGCGAGCACCGGCTTGGTGATCGAAGACGCTGAGAGTCGGCCGGAAGCGCTATTGGCAATGTTGAAGATGAAGTGGCGCTCGCCCGTCTCCGTGTAGGTGACAAAAGCGCTTCCGGTGACCGCGTCGGCGAGCAACGCGATGGCACTGGTGTCGACACCGTCCCGGCGCAGGCGGTCGATGTTCAGCCGGCCGAAATCGTCGTCGCCTACGCAGCCGATGATCCCGGCCGAACGTCCGAGCCGGCCCACCTGGTCGATGAAGATGGCGGGAGCGCCGCTCGGGAAGGGCCCCACCAGCGTGCCCGGCGCGCGGAAGCTCTGGCCGCGCTCGGTCGCCATGATCTCTACCAGGATCTCTCCGATTGTCATGATCCGGGCCACTCGACCGCTCCTTCCCAGGCGCGACCCTTGGTCTGCACGTCGATCGCGACCGCGCACAGAATAACGCAAGGGGCCTTTTCGCGGGACTACAGACGGAATTTCCCCTAATGCCGGCGAGGCTCTGCATTGGAGAGCAAACTCCCGAATTTGCCTCACGAGTGGTAGAATCCGAGGGATTCGGCTCCGATAGGAGACTCCGGATGGTTCTTGATAATGGAGCCGATCCGAAGATTGGCAAATCAAGTTCAGAATGGAAATGTGGGAGTATATACGCCGATGTTACCCGCGGGGCTCTCCGGCATCCTCACGTCGGTCTTCGGTTGAGCCTAACTTCAATACGGAGGATTGGATGCCATGACTCAAGCAGAGATGTCGAATCGACCTCCTCTCACCTTCGAACGCGAAGTAGGCGAAGCTCCCGGCACGGTGGTCTTCCATTTCTCAGGGCCCTTCACCGCGCGCACCGTATTTGAATGCCAACCACCCGACGACGTGAGCAAGATGTTCGATTTGCAATTGATGTTGCCCACCGGCGAGCCGCCAACCGTTAACATCTTCGACCTGACCAACGTTCCCTACATGGATTCTACGGGACTGGGCATGGTCGTCAGGCATTATGTCCGGTGCCAAGACAAAGGCGTTCGGTTCATTGCCACCGGAGTGAGCCCACGCGTCCTGGAACTGTTCAAGCTCACCAACGTGGACACGGTCATTCCCATGACCGCCACCGTTGAGGAAGCGGTCAGTTGACCCGCCGCCTTTAGATAGACCGCAATTCGCGCGCCCGCCCTAGT
>JBEKLS010000261.1:0-3983 GCA_050010075.1 Binatus sp. (SeqCode)
GAGCCGCCGATGCCCACATTTATGACGTTGCGGATGCGCTTGCCGGTGTGGCCCTTCCATGAACCGTCGCGGATGTGCCCGGAAAACTCCGCCATGCGATCGAGCACCTCGTGGACCTTGGGCACCACGTCGTCGCCGTCGACGCCGATCGAAGCGGTGCGCGGCGCACGCAGCGCGATATGCAGCACGGCGCGCTTCTCAGTTACGTTGATCTTGTCGCCGCGGAACATCGCGTCGATGCGCCCGCGAAGTCCGATTTCCTCGGCCAGCGCGAGCAGCAGCTTAATGGTTTCGTCGGTCACGCGATGCTTCGAGTAGTCGAAGTACAGGCCCGCCGCCTCGACCACGAGCCGCTCGCCGCGTTTCGGGTCGGCGTCGAACATTGCCTTCAGGTGACGGCTGCGAATCTGATCGTAATGCGCCTGCAAGGCCTTCCACGCGGGGCGCTGATCAAGCAAAACAGCTTTGGTTGATTCGGGCATGGCGTCTCCTTTCACAAACGCGGCGTCGCTGGAATTTCGGCTGCGAGACCGCGACGGACTTCATTTTCGTGCGCGAAATTGCGCGACAGGTTTTGCGGCGCGAGCATCTGAAACATGATGAGCGTTGCCGGCACCAGATAGAAAATCGAACCCGGCACCCACATGATAGCACCCGCGACGATCTGATCGCCCAGCGGCGTGAAACCCGCTACGTGCGGCGCGCTTGCATATAAAGGATAGAGCAGCCGATTGGAAAACATGAAGAGCGCGGCCAGGACGGTGTTCTGCCCGTCGGCCAGCAGCAGATACGGCACGATCGCCCATTGTGACCATCGCGCGGTGCTCGGCCAGGGCTGGATAACCGGATACCAGAACATCAGCGCGGTGGTGAAAAAGCATGCGTGCTCGACCACGTGCCAGCCGTCGGATCGCAACGCGAGCTGAAAGGTGGCCGGCACATGCCATCCCCAGGTGGCGGCGACGAATGCAATCCAGCATACGAGCGGGCGCGTCAGCCATGCGAAGACTCGTCGCACGGTGGTCGATCGAAGAATCGGCCCGACGATCAATTTGGCGATGCGCGCAGGCATCCCGCGCACCAGCGCAATCGCCGGCGCGCCCGCGAGCAGGAGAGTCGGCGCAACGATCATCAACAAGAGATGCTGCGTCATGTGGATCTGCAGCAGCAGGTCGTCGAGTTCCTCGAGTGGCGACGCGATCGCGATGAACAGCGCACCAATCCCGCCCATGAACGCCGCGAGTCGCCAGCTGGGGAAGCGATCCGGCATCTGGCGATGCAGGCGGACGAAGCCGCGCGCGTAAATCGCCGCTGTCACGAGCAGCATCGCGATCGTCGGGATGGGCGGCGTCCACGAATCGAGGGCGTTTTGTACTACAGGGTTCACTGCGATGCGGGCACCGCTGGTTGTGCCGAGTCGCGCGCAGGCGGCTGTCCGGGCGGATGCATCGTGCTGAGGAACGCGACGATCGCGTTGACCTCCGCCGGGCTCAGGTTCTTGCCGTACGCCGGCATGTTGCCGCCGCCCTGAATTATCTGGCGCACGATCTGGTCGGGCGTGAGCCGCGTCGCGGTGTCGTCGAGCGCCGGCCCGCGCAGCCCGCCTTCACCGCCGAGCGAATGACAATTGCGGCACTGCTTGCTCTGCACCAGCAGCGCGCCCTGGAGCTCGAGGGGAGTGCGGCCCTTCAGGTCGTCGGCGGGAGTCGGCGCGGCGCTCCACGCGTCCATCACCGGCGACCATGGCGAGAACGTTCCCAGCCAGGTGAGCGTGCCGACGAGCGTGACGGCGAGTATCACGATCACGACCGACATGGGCCGCCGCTCCCAACTCTTCTCGCCCGTACCGGAAATGAACGGCACCGCGAACAGCAGTCCGATCACGGCGACCGGCCCCGTGAGCATCAGGAAGGTCTCAGTCCACGGCGGCAGCAGCGCGAAGATCGAAAACAGCCACAGGAAGAAAAAGTCCGGGCGCGGAACGGTCTGGATGATCGTCGGGTCGGGCTGGCCGTTGGGACCGATCGGACCTTCGATCGCGGCAATCACGATAAGGCTCAGGATGATCAGTCCGGCGAAGACGAGATCCTTTTGCGCCGCGAACGGCATGAACGGCTCGCCGTCGGCATGCACCAGCTCCTGGTACTGCTTGATGTAGTTGTCGCGCCTTACGATCCGGCCCGGCATCGGCCATTCGTTGATGCCGAGCCGCAACACCAGGAACAGATGCAGGCCGACGAAGCCGATCAGCAGGGCCGGAATGACGAACACGTGCAGCGCGAAAAAGCGCGACAGCGTCTCGGCGCCGATGATCGGTCCGCCGAGAATGAGATCCACCACCTTCGAGCCGATGATCGGAGTGCGGCCCGCGATCGACGCGCCGATGCCGAGACCCCAGTATGCGTTCTGATCGAAGCGCAGCACCTGTCCGGTGAACGCCATGCCCAGCGTGCATAACAGCAGTACGCATCCCGCGACCCAGGTGAGCTCGCGCGGAAATTTGTACGCGCCGAACAGAAAGACCTGGATCATGTGCACGAACATCAGCGCGACCATGAAGTTCGAGCCCCAGCCGTGCAGCGCGCGCAGATACCATCCGAGCGGCTGCTGGTAGTTCAGATATATGAGGCTGTCCCACGCGCGATCGGCGGCTGGCGTGTAGACCGTCGCGAGGCAGATGCCGGTGACTACCTGCAAGATGAAGACGACCAGCGTCGCGCTGCCGAAGATGTACCACCAGCTCGCGGAGCTGCGCGGCACCGGATGCTCGGCGACGCTGGTGATGGTCTCGCCGACCTGCAGCCGGGCGTCGAGCCATCGGCCCACTGACTTCAGCAATTCGATCATGCTGTCGGTTTTCCCAGCGTCGGCAGCTCGCCGGCATAAATCCAAAGCTGGCCGGCATCGACCTTGTATTTGTACTGATACAGCGCGCGCGGCGGCGGTCCCGACGCATGTTGGCCGTCGGAGTAGAATACGCCGCCGTGACACGGGCACATGAACAGTTGGGATTCGGCGAACCATCGCACCGGGCAGCCGAGATGGGTGCAGTTAATCGCGAAGACCTGGAAATCGTTGCCGGTCATGCGGCGCACCCAGCAGGGAAGTTTCGCGGTCGCGCCGTCCCACGCTTTCCGGTACGGATTCAAGTACTCGGCCAGCCGCGTCTGATTTTCGGGATAGTCAGTCAGTGGGCCGAGCGCTATCCAGTCCAGCCAGATGAAGCGCCGTGCGGGAGACAGTACGTAGCCGAGAATAGGTATTGCGAACAGCGCAACAGCTATCGAGTTAATGACTATACCGAGGCTGAAGAGGAACGTTCGGCGCGAGGTTTTTTCAGTATCCATTTCAATTGCTCTTTGCCAGGGGTGAAGCGGGACGTTTCGATGCCAGCCACGCGACCACATCGGACACCTGCGCGGGCGTAAGCGGTTGTCCGGCGACGTCGTTTTTCCAATCAGGATGGCCCAGCTCGGGGCGTCCCGCGATGACGATCGTGCGCAAGTACTGGTCGCTCACGAGCGCCAGGTAAGACGGATCGACGACAGAACCGGCGGTCGGCCCGCCTTTGCCGTCAGCGCCGTGACACGATTGGCAATTCGCCGCGAACACTTGCGCGCCATTGTTGGAATCGCCGGCTGCGGAAGCGGAGTAGGGCGGTGCGCCCGCTCCGGCGGATGAATCACCAGACCATTTCTGGCGCATGCCGCCTATCAGAAGGTCTATCTGAGAATCTGTCAGTGAACCGCCGGCGCTCTTGGCAAACGGCGGCATCGGAGTGCCGGCGACCCCGCCGGCGATCACGCGGCGCATCGAAGCGTCGTCGACGATCGCCAGGTAAATCGGATTGTTGAGAGCAATTGCCGCGCCGGACTTGCCGTCCGCTCCATGGCATCCCGCGCAATTTTCGCCGTAGAGCGCGGCGAAGTCAGTCACGGCGGAAGGGCGCAGCGGCAATTCGGCCTGGGTAGGACGGCCGGGAA
>JBEKLS010000262.1:0-3918 GCA_050010075.1 Binatus sp. (SeqCode)
AGCTCCTCGAGCAGCCACAGGATACGTTCGGAGCGTGAATCGTTGAGATGATGAACGACGATCATATGAGAAATCCTCCGTGCTGCCAGTTATCTAACACAATCGCCGCCGAACACCATCGCGGCGCGCGCTAGATCGCGGAGGCCTGCGCGGCGATACGGCGAAAGGTCAGGTTTATCCGTGCGCCGCAGGGACGCGTCTCTTTCGCGATCCCGTGCTTCCAGTATCGCTGCGTCTCACCCTTCATGAGCAGCAGACTGCCCGACGCGAGCCTGAGCCGGACAGGCTTCGCCGACTTATCCAACCTGTGCTTGAGAATGAACGTGCGCTCTTCGCCGAGACTCAGCGATGCGATCGCGGGCTTGGCGCCAAGCTCGGGCTCGTCGTCGCTGTGGAATCCCATGCTGTCGCGATTGTCGCGGTAGTAGTTGACCAGCACGCTGTTGAAGCTCTCCGCTGCGACGGTTTCGATTCGTTTTTTTATGTCGAGCAAAAGATCAGTCCACGGGATAGGCGTCAGCCTGATGCCAGAATAGGTGTAGTAGCTGTCGCTATCTCCGTACCAGGCGGTCAGGCGCGGCTGCGCGTACATTTTGTTCCAAACGACGATGCTCTCCTGGCGCCAGGGCGTGTCCGCAATTATTCGATGCAAAATTTCGTCGTGAGAGCATCCCAATTCGAGCTCGCTCAGGTAGTACACCTCCGCGTCCGGCATCGGAATCTTTTCGAGATGATCGCTCGCTGCAAAGAGGCCCGGCATCACGCGGCGTCCTTCAATCCTCGATAAATCAACCGCGACTGTATCAGAGAATGCAGCGATCTGAGTCAGCGGATTCGACATCAACTTGAGTGAAGCATGTAATTCATTGCTGCCGCTTGACCGGCGCGCGGCTATAGTTCGCCAAAGCGCGGGTCGGACTAAGCTGGCACAACGCTGGCAGCGGAGCGTCGAATAAATCGATGATGGCGCGCTTCGTGCTTTTGGCGAGTAGTGACTGCCCGTCAAGGACATTACTATCCGCGCGGCAAAATGGGGCGTGGCGCCTCTTGAACGGCGAGACCAAAATGGCGCGCGCGATGCGCACGATGGTGGTGACCGGAGGAGCGGGCTTTATCGGCGCGAATTTCGTGCGGATGATGCTGGCCGCCGGTGGCTGGCGCGTGATCGTTTTCGACAAGCTGACTTACGCGGGCAACTTGTTGAATCTGCGCGAGGTCGAAGCTGACCCGTGGTGCCGGTTCGTGCGCGGCGATATTGCCGACGGGTGCGCAGTCAAATCGCTGATGGATCGATTTCAGCCCGACGCGATCGTGAATTTTGCGGCCGAAACTCATGTCGATCGCTCGATCGACGCGCCGCGCAGCTTTCTGCGGACCAACGTGGACGGCACTTTCGAGCTGCTCGAGGCGTCGCGTCAATACTGGTCGCGGCTGAAACCCGCCGAGCGCGAAAGTTTTCGGCTGCTGCATATTTCGACCGACGAAGTATTCGGCTCGCTCGGTGCAGCGGGCGGTTTTCGCGAGGACACGACTTACGCGCCCAACTCGCCCTACTCGGCGTCCAAGGCTTCATCTGATCTCTTCGCGCGCGCGTACCACAGGACCTACGGGCTGCCGGTGCTGGTCACCAACTGCTCGAACAACTACGGCTATTTCCAGTTTCCGGAGCAGCTGATTCCGCTGACGATTCTGA
This sequence comes from Binatus sp. (SeqCode), assembly GCA_050010075.1. Taxonomy (GTDB): domain Bacteria; phylum Desulfobacterota; class Binatia; order Binatales; family Binataceae; genus Binatus. Next base: position 1,694 of record JBEKLS010000262.1, read on the forward strand.
ACGCCTTGGCGGGCCGCGACCTGCCGATTTACGGCGACGGCGGCCACGTCCGCGACTGGGTGTTTGTCAAAGACCATTGCGAGGGGCTCGCCGCAGTACTCGAACGCGGACGAGTCGGCGAGAGTTACAACCTCGGCGGCAACAGCGAGCGCACCGATCTCGAGGTGGTCGCTGAAGTCGCCGCTGCCCTCGAAGAGTCGATGCCGGCGGCGCTCAACCCGGCGCTGGCCGCGCGCGGGATGAAAAATTATCTGCAGCTCAAAACTTCCGTGCCAGATCGACCCGGACACGACCGGCGCTATGCGATCGACTGCTCGCGAATCGAGCGCGAACTCGGCTGGAGTCCGCAAGTTGGCTTCAACCCCGGGATTCGCGCGACCGTTCGCTGGTATCTCGCGAATCTCGATTGGTGCGCGGCGGTGCAGGATGGAAATCATCGGGGACTGCGTCCCGGGCTTTCACAGTTCCCTCAGGATTGATCTGCGGCCGGTATCAAGCGAAGAGTACGCTTCCTCGCTCCTTAGGATTAGGATTCCGACTTGGTAGACTGTAGCCGATGAAGTTTATTGCTACCGAGCTGGCGGGGGTTACAGTCGTCGAGCCTGATGTGTTTCGCGACGAGCGTGGATTTTTTCTGGAGAGCTGGCGCGCGGACAAATATGCGGCTGGCGGTATCGATGTGACGTTCGTGCAGAATAACCATTCGCGATCGGCGCGCGGGACGGTGCGCGGGCTTCATGCCCAGCGGGCGCATCCGCAGGGCAAGCTGGTGCGTGTGCTGGCGGGCGGGGTCCTCGACGTTGTGGTGGATATCAGGCGCGGATCGCCAACCTGGCTCAAGTGGATCGCAGTCGAGCTCACGGCGGAAAATTTCCGCCAGATCTACGTTCCCGGCGGCTATGCGCATGGGATTTGCGTAATCAGCGAAATGGCCGACCTCGAATATCAGTGCACCGATTTTTACGATCCCGGCGATGAGCTCCGGATCAAATGGAACGATTCGCAGATCGGGGTTGGCTGGCCGGTCGCGGATCCGATTTTGTCAGGCAAGGATCGCGACGCCGCGACGCTCGCCGAGCAAATGGATCAGCTGCCCGTGTGGCGCGAGGCAATGAAGTGAAAATCCTCGTCACGGGCGCCGGGGGACAACTCGGCCGGTGCCTTCCGGCGGCTCTTGGACAGCATGAAGTAGTTGCGCTCGACCGTGGCGCGCTGGATATCACGCGGCTGCCGGCGGTGCGCGAGGCGATAGCAGCACACCGGCCGGCGATTGTGATCAACGCGGCGGCTTTCAATGACGTGGACGGCGCGGAGTCGCGGCAGGCGGAGGCTTACGCGATCAATGCGGTGGGTCCGCGCAATCTTGCGCTGGCGACTGCGGCGGCGAAGATTTCGATCGTGCATGTTTCGACCGACTACGTTTTCGACGGGAAGACGACGCGGCCTTACATCGAAACCGATCGCACGGCTCCGCTGTCGGCATATGGCGCGAGCAAACTTGCGGGCGAGGAGGCGGTGCGAGCGGAGAATCCGCGGCATCGGATAGTGCGAACCGCGTGGCTGTTCTGGGAGGATGGCAAGAATTTTCTGCGCGCGATGCATGCGGCGGCGTCGAAGCCGGAGCTGCGGGTGACGAGCGACCAGTACGGATCGCCGACCTACGTGCCGCATCTGGCGGCGGCTATCGCGCGGCTGATCGCGACGGAGTCCGACGGCACGTTTCACCTGGCGGGGGGCGGAGGCGCCTCGCGATGGGATCTGGTGCGCGAGCTTTTTCGTCTGCGCGGGATAGCGACGCCGGTGATTCCGGTTTCACATCGCGAATTCAAGACGGCAGCGGTGCGGCCAATCTACAGCGTTCTCGCGACTGCGCGGGAGTCGCGAATCGAGTTGCCCGCGTGGCAGGATGGTGTGGCTGAATTCGCGAGCAAGTGTTAATTCGCTAGAGGGATGGCCAGTTCGGGTCGTACGACGTCTTCCAGGGAAATTGGTGGTCCTCGCGCCGGCGGCGTTTGGATTGTTCTGACTTTCGCAGCGCTCGCGATTTGTTTTCCCGCAAAAGTTTGCCAGGCCAGCGGCGCCAGCAGCGCGCCCGCACGCCTGCTGCAATTGCGTGGCGCAATCAAGGACGCGCTGGGAAGACCGATTGATGGCGTGGAAGTGCGGGTGCAGGCGGGAGTCCGCGTAATTGCGCTCACTCATACCGACGCGGCAGGAGCGTTTCG
>JBEKLS010000263.1:0-3914 GCA_050010075.1 Binatus sp. (SeqCode)
TTATTGGTGGGCAACCAAGCCGGACTGGGCGCGCGAGAATCATCCCAACTGGTGGGGTGACTTCGACGACAAACATGTATGGCATGCCGACACCTGGTGGCATCAGCACGACGCGGCCTGGGCGGATCAGCATCACCCCGAATGGAAGGGCGATTACGACGACAAGCACGTCTGGCACGACGTCCACTGGTGGGCGCAGAAAGATCCCACCGTGGCGTTGCAGCGTCATCCCGATTGGAACGACGCGATGCGCGAATCGGTAGAACGCGAGCACGGCGTGCAAGCGCAGGCGCTCCAGCGCCAGCACAACGTCGAGATGCAGGAGCTCGAACGCAAACGCGTCGAGCAGCAGCAGGAGAGCGAGCGCAATCGCGCCGCGCAACTGGAACAGCTTCAGCGCAAGCATGACGCGGAAACGCAGGCGTTCGAGCGCCAGCATCTGAAGGAAGAGCAGCAGCGTGCGAAGGCCGCACCCGAGGGCGCCGGCACTGAGTGGCGACAGGTCGAGGATCGCCACGAGCAGCAGTCGGCGGAACTCCTGCGCCGCCAGCAGAATGAAACGCAGGCGCTCGCGCGCAAGGCAGCGGAAGATCGACAACAGGATCAACGCCAGCATTTTGCGCAGCAGCAGGAGCTACAGCGTCAGCACTCGCAGCAAATGCAATCCTTCGAGCATCAGCACGCGCAGCAGGCGGCAGCGTTCGAGCATCCGCACGGCGGCGGCGGTGGTGGCGGCGAGCAGCATGGCGGCGGCGGACATGTCGAAGCGCCGCATGGGGGAGGGGAGCATCACTAGACAGGACTGATCGTCGCAAGCGGCGCGCTCGAGCGTTCAATCATTTTTCGCGATTCACGTCTTGCGAGAGCTGGTCCCTCGTGCGAGAGTGCTCCACCGCGCATTTTTATGCGTTAGGTAATTAAGGAGTGCATCGCTATGTCCAAGGCTGTTTTCGCACTTTTCGCATTCTCAATTGCGCTGATTACACCGGAACACATCGCACGAATGATCGCTCAGGGCCAACCTGGCACCTCGGTTGCCTGGGCGCAGGACGCGAGCGACACGGACCAGGATCAGGACCTCTCCTCCTCCGAACCCGAGGTGACACCCCCGGACGTCCAAGGCACATGGTCGGGGCCAATTCATGACGACGCTGGACCGTCCCCGACGCTCAGCGTCGACATCTTTCAGAACCACAGCAAGCTCAAGGGCACCTGGTTGGTCCCCGGCGGTGGCGGCAGTTTTACAGGTAAAATCAGTTCTAACGGAATGTCTGTGCTCTTCAAGTTCAAGGGGGATCACAAATGCAGGGTAACGGCCCACGGAGGGTTTGATAGCGCGACCGAGATATCGGGAACCTACAAGTCGAAGCACTGCGACGGGATTACGGACGGCACGTTTGATATGACCCAGCAATGAGCCGAGGCGCCAGCCGGAGCGAGCAAAGTACGACACGGCGCTGAATCTGTGGTAGTTTCGAACGCAAGAGGCGCAAGCATGGAAGTGTTTCCAGGCATTTCGATGGATCCAGCAATTCGCTTTGGAAAGCCTTGCCTGGCGGGGACTCGAATCGATGTTGCGACCATCCTGGGTGATTTAGCTTCCGGCGCTTCTGCTGAGGCTCTCGAGGCGGAATACCGGCTCTCTCGCGAGCAAATCACCGCGGCCCTGCGTTACGCCGCTCACGTGGCGGCGCATCTGCCGCCGGCCGTGGGAAGCTCCTTTACTTCCGCATGACTCGATCCGGATTCGGATCGCATCGCGCCATCACCCTAAAATTGGGCGGACATTACCTATACGCAAAACGACCGGATGGGTCGCGAGACTCTCATTGCGGAATCCAGATGGGGGCGGTGCTGAACAGGTGATCGACGATGCCGATGTGGTAGGCGAGGAACAGGCCGAAGCCGAAACTCAGCAGGCCCGAGCCGGTGACGAGACCTTGATGTAGCCATGCCGCGCGGCGCGATGCGACCATGAACGGGGCGGCGATTGCGGTGGTGATCAAGGCCATGCCGACGATCGTACCGACGCAAAAAATCGCGAGGTAGAGGGTCGCCCATAACGGTTGCGGAATTGCGCTCAGGACCAGTAGCGCGATCGCGGCGCTTCCCGCCAGTCCGTGCACAAGTCCCACTGCGAACGATCTCAGCAGCGGGCGGCGCGCGGCGAACGACGGCAACGCGTCAGCCGGGATGCGATGATCGTGATGCATCGCGTCGTCGGCGTCCTCATGAGCACTGACGTGAACGTGCGGATGCAGATGCATCGCGCCGTCGTGGGTGTGAGCGTGCGCATGCACGACGAGGCCTTCATCGCGCGATGAACCTCCGCGCATTCGAGTCGCGGCGTTGCGGACCAGGTTGGCGGCGGCGCCGACGCCGAGCAGAATCAGCACAAGCGCGACCGCGAATTCCATCGCGAGTCCCAGCCGCGCCGGAATCGCAATTTTGAATACAATGATCGCGGCGCCGACCAGCAGCACCGTCAGCGTATGCCCGAGGCCCCATATGACGCCGATGCGCGCGGCGACAACGAAGCGGCGCTCGCGGCTGAGGATGGTGGTGACGGCGATCACGTGATCGGGATCGGTGGCGTGACGCATCCCGAGCAGCAGCCCCAGGAGCGCAATCGCAAGCGGCGCGGCATTGGCAGGTATCATCTGGTGTGCTCCTCCCGCCGATCGGTTCGACTGACAATACCCATAATTTTTTTCCAAGCGAAAGCGGCGCGTGGCGCTACCGTGCTTGACTCAGAAAAATGGTTCGGCGAGAGATCCAGCCAGGAGGCCTGCCGATGAGCAACAATATCGAACCTTTCCGCATCGCGGCGACTGACGCGCAACTCGACGATCTCAAGCGCCGCCTGCGCGAGACGCGATGGCCCGAGCGCGAGTGCGTCGACGACTGGTCGCAGGGGCTGCCGCTGGCATACGCGCAGACGGTCGCCGCTTACTGGCGCGACAAGTACGACTGGCGGGCGCGCGAGGCTCGCCTCAATCGCTTCGCGCAGTTCAAGACTACGATTGACGGTGTCGGGATTCATTTCATCCACGTGCGATCGCCGCACGCCGACGCGCTCCCGCTCGTGATGACGCACGGATGGCCGGGGTCAATCGTCGAGTTCCAAAAAGTGATCGAGCCGCTGACGAATCCGACTGCTCATGGTGGCGACGCGGCCGACGCGTTTCACGTCGTCTGCCCTTCATTGCCGGGTTATGGGTTCTCGGACAAGCCGGCGAGCAACGGTTGGAATGTTCAGCGCATCGCGAGCGCATGGGCGCAGCTGATGCCGCGGCTCGGATATAAGAGGTACGCGGCGCAGGGCGGCGACTGGGGATCGATCGTTACGACCTGCATCGGAATCCAGGACCCGGGCAACTGCGTCGGCATCCATCTCAACATGCCGATCGCGATGCCCGATCCGGCGACGATGAACGACCTCACCGAACGCGAGAAGTCGGCGATCGCGGGAATGCAGCACTACAACGATTGGGACTCGGGCTACTCGAAGCAGCAGAGCACGCGGCCGCAAACGGTCAGCTACGGCCTTACCGATTCGCCGGCCGGACAGCTCACCTGGATACTGGAAAAGTTCTGGTCGTGGACCGACTGCGACGGGCATCCGGAAAACGTGCTGACGCGCGACGAGTTGCTCGACAACGTGATGCTGTACTGGCTGCCGGCCACGGCGGCGTCGTCCGCGCGGCTCTACTGGGAAAGTTTTCGCCGCACTTTGACGGATCCGGTGACGGTGCCGGTCGGCTGCTCGATTTTTCCCAAGGAAATATTCCGTACGTCGAAGCGATGGGCCGAGAAAAGATTCTCGCGGCTCGTGTACTTCAACGAGCTGACGAAAGGCGGCCACTTCGCCGCCTTCGAGCAGCCAGAAACATTCGTCAAGGAAGTGCGGAACT
>JBEKLS010000264.1:0-3835 GCA_050010075.1 Binatus sp. (SeqCode)
GTAGAAGGGCGGCAAGTTGGCGTCGACGTTCACCCAGATTGATTTGGCCGACGTATAGTCGGTGATCGCTTCGAATCCCATGTCGCGGCCGTAGCCCGAACCGCGGACGCCCCCGAACGGCGATCCGGGATTGGCGCGCTTGTAGCAGTTGATCCAGACCATGCCGCTTATCATCGAGCGGGCCACGCGATGCGCGCGGCTGAGATCCCGCGTCCATAGTCCGCCGCCGAGTCCGTAAACGGTGTTGTTCGCGATCTCGATGACCTCGTTCTCATCCTTGAAGGTCGTGACCGTGACGAACGGGCCGAAGACTTCCTCCTGGCAGACGCGATCGGCCGGGCGTGCGCGGACAACGGTCGGCATCACGTAGCATCCGCGTTCGAATTGCGCGCCTGCCGGCGCTTTGCCGCCGAGGAGAATTTCGCCGCCTTCGTCGCGCGCTATCTTGCAGTAGCTGAGCACGCGATCGCGATGCATCGCCGAAGTGAGCGGACCCATCTCGGTCGCTGGATCGAGTGGATCGCCGATCCTGATCGACGACGCCAGTTTGAGAAATCCGTCGAGGAACTTGTCGGCGATCTTTTCGTGCAACAGCAGACGCGAACCGGCGATACACGCCTGTCCCTGGTTGTGAAACACGGCGAAGGCGCTGCCGCCGATGGCGGCGGGCAGGTCGGCATCGTCGAAAACAATATTGGCGCCCTTGCCACCGAGCTCGAGCTGCACGCGTTTGAGATTGCCGGCGGAGGCCTCGACGATTTTGCGCCCGGTTGCGGTCGATCCGGTGAAGGCGATTTTCTGAACGCCCGGATGCTCCGCGAGACGTTGTCCCGCGACCGCGCCGTAACCCGGCACGATGTTGACGACGCCCGGCGGAAAACCGACTTCACGCATCAGCTCGGCGATTTTGAGCGAGCTGAGCGGCGTCAGCTCGGCCGGTTTCAACACGACGCAGTTTCCGGCTGCCAGCGCCGGCCCCATCTTCCAGCTCGTGAACATGATCGGAAAATTCCACGGCACGATCTGGCCGACGACTCCGATCGGCTCGCGCAGCACATAGTTCAAAAAGCCCTGTTCTACTGGCACGACGCTGCCCTGAAGCTTGTCGGCCATTCCGCCGAAGTAGCGAAAGGTCGCGGCGGTGCGCGGCACGTCGAGGCCGAGCGCGTCTCGAATCGGATGGCCGGTGTCGAGCGACTCGACTCGCGCGAGCTCGTCGGTATGAGATTCGATCGCGTCGGCGAGACGCAGCAGAAGCTTGCCGCGGTCGGCGGCCGCCATGTTGCGCCACGCCGGGAATGCCTTGCTGGCTGCTGCAACCGCGCGGTCGATATCCGCTGCCCGGGCTTCGGCGACTGCGGCCAGGCGCGAGTTGTCGTGCGGATTGAGCGTTTCGATTACGCCGCCATCGGCCGCATCGACGAATTCGCCACCGATGAAAAGCTTCGTTTGAAAATCCACGTGACGCCTGCTGAGTCGATCAGAAATCGACCGGATTCGGCTTCAGCTTTTTCGTCGCGTAGAGTTCGGGCAGCGTCGCGTCGTTGTTTTCCCACACCAACAGCATCGAGCGCTTGGGCGAGAACCCTTGATGACGGATGTCTGCGGGCATCGCGGCGACGTCGCCCGCCTTCATAATCACTCGCGCGCGCGGCACCCCGGTATCGCGATCCTGAATATCCCATTGAATCTCGTCGGTGAGTTGCACGAACCATTCGACCCGATCGTTGCCGTGAATTATCGGCAGCATGAACTCCTCGGTCGTCGCGCAGACCTGGCTTTCCTTGACCGCCGAGCATACCGACGGATTCCACGTAACATCCGAGCGCGAGACGTAGGCGAAGAAGTTGAACGCGTGAACTTCATTTTCAAAACCCGGCTCGGCGTGGACCTCGGGCTCGTCCTGGTTCACGTCGGCGAACTGGCGGTTGACAGGGTTGCCGGCCGCGTCCGAGCGTTTGGGGATATCGCCTTCGAGACCGACCATCCGATCCGCGACCAGCCGCTTGCGGGTTATTGCGGCGCGATTGCTGCCGCGCTTGGGACCGAATGGCGTGCCGGTTTCCGCGGGCGCGGCGAAGGGATCGAAGGCTTCGCTGGTCCAGTCCTCGAGCATCGCCGCAAACAGATCGCGCACCTGATCGCTTTTGAAATTCTCGACATACTGCTTGTTCTGGCTGGTGTAGCCAACGTTGTAGAGCCCGGCGAAGACGTCGACATTGCCGTAGTGATTGGTGGTGCCGAAGACGGCATCGAAGTTCACGACGCCATAAAAGAAGTTCCACGAGATATCGCGCATCAGCGCGCGCAGGAACGCATCCACCTGGATCGTATGACTGCCGCCGGGCCACGCGAGATGCGCGAAATATTCGTCGCGCTCGAACCTGAACTCGCCCAACGAGAATGATCGATAGCCGTACTCGTTGGCCTTTTGATCAGTCGCTTTGATTTCAGCCATGATCGAATCTCCGCAACTCTCACTTCTGACAGATATCTTTCCAGCGCTCGACGGTCAGATCGCCGCGAATCGTCTGCAGCAGGATCACGCCCGGCTTCGCCGCGTGAAACTGGTACGCGGCGCCCTTGGGCAGGAGTGCCATGTGGCCGCGGCGCGCGACGATATGTCCCATGCGGCGGCCGCGCGGATTGCCCTCGAGCATCGTCGTGCCTTCATGCTCTTCGCTGACCAGCGGAGTGTCCGGCTTCATCAGGCGAATCTCGACCTCGCCGTCCATTACGATCGCGGCTTCGTCATGTCCGGCGGCGTACCATGGAGACGTGCCTTCGGCGCGCACGGCTTCGAGCACGTACTTGAGATTCTTGCCGACGGCTACTTTTTCGTACGGCTCGGATTTCGACGCGACCTCGAAGATATTCGAAAAAACATAGTTCTTCGGGTCGTCGTTGATAACCTCGACGCCGCCTTTCTCGTAGTTGTCGATCGAGCCGAATCGCGTTTGGTGCCGCGTCGCCATGGAATCCTCCGCAATGCTCAATGATGGCCGGCGGCGCGAACTACGGTGGGCAAGCCGGCGGGAAACTCAACCCTGGCCTTACGCTTCATCGCCTTTTCGGAGAGCCGCTGAACAAGCGCTGATTTTTCACGGGCGCGGCGCTCGTCGCGTTGCTTGAGCTCCGGCAGCACTTCGCGGCCGAATAATTCGATCGAGGAACACAGCAGCTCGTGCGGAATCTTGCCCGCCTGCGACAGGAACAGCACCTGGTCAACGCCTGAGTCCTCGAACCCCTGCAAGGCCGAACGGATTTGATCGGGTGTGCCGATGCAGTTCTGCGCTTGCGAACCTGATGCGAGCGGATCGTCGATCACGGGTTTCGCAGTTTGATTCTTGTAACTCTCCCAAAGGTTGGTCTTACCGGGCTCGTGCTGTCCGAAAAACGCGTAGTGGCCGAGTCCGTACATGAAGAACCCATGGTGTTCACGGGCCATGCCGCGCACGAGCTCTTCGTCGCGATCGCAGAGGAACGGACAAGCCATCGCGATGTTCGGATTGATTGCATAGCCGACCGGTTCGCATTCGTTTTCAATCGTCGTGTAGTAGTCATGCACCCACTGCCGCGATTCCTCGGGCGAGACAAACGCGAATGTGAGCGCGCCGAGCCCGAGGCGCGCCGCCAGCAGGATGGTCTCGCGCCGCGAACACGCGAGCCATAGAGGCGGATGCGGCTTCTGCAACGGCTTCGGCACCACGTTGCGAACGGGAGCCTTGACGAATCGCCCTTCGAATCCCATGAACGGTTCTTCGACCATCATCCGCGTGACGGCCTGCAGGCCCTCGAGCCACATCGCTCGTTTATCTTCCTGCGCGACGTTGTA
>JBEKLS010000265.1:0-3825 GCA_050010075.1 Binatus sp. (SeqCode)
CACGAAGTCATCATCCAGGCGTGGACCAAGCCCGGCCCGTTCCGCTATGAAGGCAAACACTTTCACTACCGGTTCATCGATCCGTGGTGTCTGCCGCTCCAGAAGCCGCACCCGCCGATCTGGATTCCCGGTCTGCTGAGCCCGGAAACCGTCGAATGGTGCGCGCAGCATCGCTATCCGTACGTCGCGCTGGCAACGTTCCTCGAGCCCACGGTTGACCTCTGGAATTTCTATCGCGATGCGGCCGCGAAGGAAGGTTACCAGGTCGGTCCCGAGAACTTCGGCTATCTGCAGAAGGTGTACGTGGCCGAGACCGACGAGAAAGCGCGCGAGATCGCGAAGATGGATATGTTCGGCGGCGCCGGGATCGGCTACAGCCTGTTCGGCCGCCCGCAATTCATGTTTCCACCGGGCTACAACTCGAAGGCCGCGACTGCGCGAATCGCGCGGCAGTTCAGCGATCCGGATTCGAGCGAGGGCAGTCCGTGGGCATCGCTCGGCAATGGCGGCAGCGACGGCGCCGCCAAAACGAACGGGCACACGCATGAAGAGACGGCCCGCGAGTCGGTCTCCAGCGCCCAGGTCGATCATCGCTCGGCGGTATGGCAGGACCGCGAGAAGTCAATCGATGTCGCCGCGGTTCGCAAGCAGGTTCTCGACGCGTTTCCCCAGGTCGAGCATTCGATGCAGGTGATCTGCGGAACGCCCGACACCGTGATCAAGAAGCTGCGCGTGGTGCTCGAATGTCTGCGTCCCGGCATCTTCGCCTTCTGGCAGAATGACGGTCCGATCTCCAAAGAAGATCGGCTGAACAATATCCGGCTGATCGCGAAGGAAGTTTTGCCCGCGGTGCGACAGATCGGGAGAGAGCTGAATCTCACTTCGCCCTTCGAAGTTGCGCCCGGCTCGCGGCCGCTGCCAGCCTCGGGCAAGCCCGAAACAGTCGGTTCGATCGAACCATTGCTGCGATTTCGCGAACGCGAAGGCGAGCGGGTCGGCGCGGCTGCTCACTGACGGCGAAGCGACAGCACGAAGCGAACGGAGATCGACGTTCAGGAGGACACCTCATGGCAGCGACAACGCCCAGGAGTTTTGAGCACGAGATCGACGTTGAGGATGTCGAGTATCTCAGGCACGGCGATGCCCCTCTGCTGGCGCGCCTGTTCAAGCCGCGCGGCCAGGGACCGTTTCCCGCAGTCGTCGAATTGCACGGTGGCGCGTGGTGCCTCGGCGATCGCCTTCAGGACACTTCGATCAACGAGCAATTGGCGCGCAGCGGCATCCTGGTGGCCGCGCTCGATTTCCGCGTTCCGCCGGCCGCCTCTTACCCCGGCTCGTTGACCGACATCAACTACGGCATCCGCTGGCTCAAGTCGCAGGCTGCAAGATTCGGCACTCGCCCCGACATGGTCTGCACGTTCGGAATTTCCAGCGGCGGCCATCAGGCCATGCTGCTCGGTATGCGTCCGCAGGATTCGCGCTATTCATCGATACCGCTTGCCGGCGATCGTCCCGCGGTTGATGCAAGCGTGCGCGGCGTGATCATGGGCGCGCCGGTAATCGATCCCATCGGGCGTTACCGCTATGCGAAGCAGCTCAAGGAAAGCGGCAAGCCCTATCCGGAATTCGTCGACCTGGTGCTGCCGCTGCACGACAAATATTGGAAAACCGAAGAAGCGATGGCCGAAGGCAATCCCGTGCAGGCGCTCGAACGCGGCGAACGCGTCACCCTGCCGCCCGTGCTCTACATTCAGGATTCGCGCGACATCGTGCATCCGCGCGTTCAGCTCGAGCGCTTCGTTGAACTGTATCGCAAGGCCGGCGGCCAGGTGGATTTGGAATTGTCCGAAGGCGCCGCCGATGCGTTCGTGGCGCGGAATCCTCCGCCTGCACTCGGGCGCATGTACGAGAAACGAGATCCGTCGTCACCCGCGTCGTCGCGAGTAATCGAAAAGATGGTCTCCTTCGTTCGCGCGCACACGCGTTGAACATCGACTAGCGCGGGTCGCGGCAGCGGCTCTGCGCGGAGGCGCGAGATGCGAATCGGATTTATCGGACTCGGCAACATGGGCGGCCCGATGGCGCTCAACCTTATCAAAGCAGGACACGCGCTGACTGTGTACGATGTACGCAGAGAGGCCGCCGCACCGCATCTCGCCGCGGGAGCGCGCTGGGCGGATTCACCCGCCGCGGTCGCTGCCGAGTGCGAACTGGTGATGACCTCGTTGCCCGGTCCGAAAGAGATCGACGAGGTCGCTTTGGGCGAGGGCGGTATTATCGGCCGGCTTGCGCGCGGCACGATCTACGCTGATCTCTCGACCAATTCTCCAGCGGCGATCCGCCGGCTGCACGCGGCCTTCAAGGAGAAGGGCGTCGAGGTGCTCGATACTCCCGTGAGCGGAGGAGTTCCCGGCGCGCGCAACGCGACACTGGCCGTGATGGTCGGCGGTGATCGCGCGGCATTCGAAAAGATCAAGCCCGCGCTCGATGCCATCGGTGATAAAGTTTCGTACATCGGCGAGAGCGGTGCGGGTTCGGTCGCGAAGCTGGTTCACAACATGATCGCGATCTGCTCGACGCAGCTATTGGCCGAGGCTTTTACCATGGGGGTGAAGGCCGGCGTCGCACCCGAGGCGCTGCTCAAGGTAGTGCAGGACGGTGCCTACGGGCAGGGGATGCTGCTCACGGGAACGATGCCGAAGATGGTTTTTCGCGGCAACTTCGACCGCGTGACGTTCGCGCTCAAGCTCGCGCGCAAGGACCTCGGCCTCGCCACCGAGGTTGGGCGCGAACTCAACGTCCCGATGCCGTTGGCGAGCCTCGTCGAGCAGGACTTTCTTGCAGCGCTCGCGCACGGTCTAGGCGACAAGGACTCCACCGCCGCCGTGACAATCCAGGAAGACCGCGCCGGCGTGAAGATTCGCGCCTAACGTCGCCGCATCCGGTTACGAATTCTGCAGGAACTCGACCGTGTTACCGTCCGGATCGGTCACCATCGCGATCGTGACGCCCGGACGGAACTCGGTCACCGGCACGGTGGGGCGAATGCCCTTCGCCTCGAGCCCCGCAATCAGTCCGCGGATATCCGGCACCGAGATTGTGAAGTAGCGGTAGCCGAGTCCGCCCATCGGGCCGCCCGGCGCGGGTTTCGCCGTCGGTGTCCGCTCGAGCTTCAGCAGTTTGATGACGGTGGTTCCGCACTTGAGCCGGTACATCCGCCCTCCTGGCAATGCCAGTTCGCCCTCCCACTCGAGCCCGAGAGCATCACGATAGAAGGCAAGAGCCGCCTTTTCGTCGGTCACTATAATTCCGAGGTCGATAGAGTCTTTGCTTACCTGCACGACGTTCACCTCTCGCCCAATGTTGTGTGCGTCATGAACGCTAGTCGAAGAGGTATCAGGACTCAAACCCTGTGACTCTGACTATCGCGAGCCAATTGGTCGGCGCGCTTGAGTTTGAATTTTCGCGCCACTTGCATAAGAATCTGTCTTGCTTGGAATAAGATGCGCTGCCAGCGCGAGCGCACACAACAGTTCAAATTGTCCTTACCCACCACGAGGAGGGAACAATGGCGGAAGTCGATCTACACATCAAAGGCGGCACCGTAGTTGATGGAACACGCGTGCCACGTTTTCGCGGCGACATCTGGATCAAGGATGGCAAAATCGCGCAGATCGGCGGCCGCGCCCCCGGCTTCGCGAAGAAGGTCATCGACGCTGACGGTCTGATCGTCGCTCCCGGATTCGTCGACCTGCACACGCACTACGACGCGCAGATCAGATGGGATCCCTGGTGCACTATTTCCGGATGGCACGGCGTGACCTC
>JBEKLS010000266.1:0-3821 GCA_050010075.1 Binatus sp. (SeqCode)
CATTCTCGCGACGTCACCTACGCCACGTTCTGCCAAGGCCCGTATGAAGAGAGTGCCCGGTACCGCAACTTCATGGGCTGGGAGATGCCCTGGTACTCGGCCGCAAAAGACTCGCTCGAGACCCTGTTGATTGGACGCCGGGTCGGCATGATGCACATCGTTTGCTACCTGCGACAGGGATCCAGGGTCTTCGAGACTTACTGGACGACGAGACGCGGCGTCGAGGCGATGGATAACAGCTATCGGTTGCTCGACTTGACCGTTTACGGGCGGCAGGAGATGTGGGAAGACTCGCCGACAGGCTGGCCGCAACGGTTTAAAGGCAATCAGGTTACCCGTACCGATGGACGTCCCACCGCCCAATGGTCTCGCCTGAAGGCCGGGCATTCGGACGAACTGGGAACCGGCAAGCGCTGAACCGCGACCGCCCTGCTTCAGTTCTGGCCCGCGGCTTCGGCGAGGAACGCCGTCAAGTCGTCGATTCGATTCACCAGCTGCGGCAGCGCGCGCATTATGTGCGTAGGGCGCTTGGGCGTGTAGCCGGGCGGGTAGGTCAGATACAAAACGCGATCGTAAATGAGCTCGCGCGACGATCCCGCGATCGCCGGTCCCTGTTCGCCGGGCAGATTGGGATCGGCGTTATGGCAAATCACGCAATTCGTCATGTACACGATTCGCCCGCGCTCAGCCGGCGTCAGCGGGGCGGCAGAACCGCCGCACCCCGCCAGCGTGATCGCCAATATCCCGACCGTGGCGCGCATCCACAAAGGTTGTCGCGTCCGCGCTGTCACCACTGTGAGCTAGAGTTCGCGGCGGCCGCTTAATGCGCTGGTCAGCGTGGCGGAGTCGCTGTATTCGAGGTCGCCGCCCGCCGGCAGGCCGCGCGCGAGACGCGTCGTCCTGATGCCGAGTGGTTTGAGCACGCGCGCGATGTAGAGCGCGGTCGCCTCGCCCTCGACTGTCGCGTTGGTCGCGATTATCACCTCGCGCACGACGGCGGGCGGACTCACGCGCGCAATAAGTTCCTTCATCTTGATGTCGTCGGGGCCGATGCCGTCCAGCGGCGCGAGCGCGCCATTGAGCACGTGATACACGCCGCCAAAACTGCGCGCGCGCTCGATCGCCATCAGGTCGGCGGGCCCTTCGACCACGCAAATCACCTCGCGCTCGCGCGCCTCGTCGTCGCAAATCTGGCAGCGCGGATGGTCCGACAGGCCGAAGCATCCCGAGCACAGGCCGACGCGCTCTTTCATTTCGAGCAGCGACTCGGCCAGCGCAATCACCTGGTCGCGCGGGCGATTGAGCAGGTTGAACGCAAGCCGCGACGCCGTCTTCTCGCCGATTCCCGGCAGCCGCGACAGCTCCTTGACCAGCCGCGTCATCGCCGGCGGCAGCCCGTCCTGGCGCTTCAGGTTTTCCGCCATCAAGCGCGCTCCGTCATTCGATGCCGAAGCCGGGAATCTGCAGGCCGCTCAGCGGACCGAGCTTGCTCATCTCTTCGGCGAGCATCTTCTGCGCGCGCGCCATCCCGTCGTTGACGGCCACCAAAATCAAGTCCTCGAGCATCGACTTGTCGTTGGCCGCTACGATCGCGGCGTCGATTTCTATCTTGCGCAGGCGCAGCGTGCCGTCGACGACCACGCGCACCATCCCGCCGCCCGATTGCGCCTCGACCGTCAGCGATGACGCCGTTTCCTGCATCTCTTTCATACGCGTCTGCAGTTCCTGAGCCTTCTGCATCAATGCCGACAAATCTATTTCTGCCACTGTCATCGCTCCTTGCCGCGCGCTCCCCGGGACGCGGCCTACTCCTTGGATTCCTTGGCCGAAGCTTGCATCGTGTTCGGCATTTTGAGTTCCACCAGCCGTGCGTCGAGCGTATCGAACACTCGCCGCACCGCGGGATCCGCCAGCACCGCCTGCCGTTCCTCGGGCGTCGCGGCGCGCCGGGCAGCGTCAACCGCCGGCGATGCGGGCGCAATTTCTCTGATCGATTCAATCGGCCGCGACGGCGCCATCTCTTTGCGCCCGTTCTCGACCGCAACCGGACTGCTGGCGGGCGCGGGAGCAGTGGGCAACTCGCGCGTGACGCTTTCCGCGAGCGGCGCCGTGACGCGGCCGGGCACGAGCTTCGCCGCGCCGTTGGCCGACAGCTCGACTCGAATCGCGCGGCCCAGATGTTCGCTCGCGAGCTCCGCTATCACCGCCTTGTTGTCATTCAAATAGCGAGTGTAGATGTCGTTGCGCGCGATGACGGTCAGCAGATCGCCGTCGAGGACGAGTCCGGCGCCTTGCTCCATGAAACCGGCCAGCGCGGCGCGCCGTCCGCGGATAAAATCGCGCAGCTCGGGGAGTTCGCGCGCGCTGTCATCACGAGACTCGCTGCGAAGCGGCGCGTCGGCTTTGACTTCGCCTTCGACGCGCAGCCGCCGCGCACCGCCCGCTTGAGGATTCGGTGCCGGTTCCGATTTCGCTGCGCCACGGCCTCCAGAGCCACCGCCCGACGATGCGGGCGGAGTGCCTGAAGCGGGCGCCGATCCGATAGCGCGCAGCAATTCGTCGGCGTCGATCACTGCTGCGAGCGACGCCATTCGCACGACCGCCATTTCGAGCAGCAGGTCGGGATAGGGCGATTTAAGAATCTGTTCCTGCGAATCCGCCATCAGCCGGAACAGGCGCATGATATCGCGCGCGCTCGCGCCCGCGGCCAGCCGTTTGAGCTCGGCCACTTCATGATCGGGAATATCGTCGAGCGGACTGTCAGAGTCGCCAGCGGGAAGTTTCGCAATTGCGAGATTGCGCAGCGTTTCGAGCAAGTCGCGCCCGAGCGATTCGAGGTTGGCGCCGCGGCTGGCGAGTTCGCGCACATGCGCCAGCGCGGCAGCCGCGTTCTTCTGCAAAATTCCGTCCGCCAATTTCAGAACGGTGGTGCGGCTCGCAACGCCGAGCGACGACGCCACTTCGGCCTCCGTCACCTTGCCCGACGCCGTCGCGATCGCCGTCTCGAGCATCCGCTCCGCGTCGCGCATACTGCCGCCGGCCTCACGCGCGAGCAGCCGGAGCGCGCTCTCCTCGACCTCGACTCCCTCGCGCCCGGCGAGATCCTGCAGCCGCTCGAGAATCTTGAGGTACGGGATGCGCCGAAAGTCGTAGCGCTGCAGCCGCGACAAGATCGTCTCGGGCATCTTCTGCGGCTCTGTAGTCGCGAGAATAAACTTGACGTGCGGCGGCGGCTCCTCGAGCGTCTTCAGCAGCGCGTTGAAGGCCGAGTCGGTGAGCTGATGCGCCTCGTCGATAATGTAAATCTTGAAGCGGTCGCGCGCGGGCCGGTAACTGAGATTTTCGATGATCGCGCGCGCGTCTTCGATCTTGCGATAAGTGGCGCCGTCGATTTCGTTAACGTCGAGCGAGTTGCCGGCGCGAATCTCGACGCATGCCGCGCACTCGCCGCATGGCTCCGCGGTCGGCCCCTTCTCGCAGTTGAGGCATCGCGCGAGAATCCGCGCCGCCGTAGTCTTGCCGACGCCGCGAATCCCGGTGAACAGAAACGCATGCGCGATTCGGCCGCGCTTGAGCGCTTCGCCGAGCGTGCGCGTCACATGCTCCTGGCCGACCAGCTCCGAGAAGCGTTCGGGCCGCCATTTGCGCGCGAGTACGAGATGTGGAGTTTGGGAATCAGCCATCGCGAAAATCTTTTCGCGGGACTGCCCGTCGAATGATAGCCAGGCACCCCTGCGGCACAGGGTGGCAGCCGGTACCGTTGCTTCCTTCCGGACCTGGCGGGGTTCGCGGCCTTCCCTTGCGCAGGACCCGGCTATCAG
>JBEKLS010000267.1:0-3818 GCA_050010075.1 Binatus sp. (SeqCode)
AGTTCGAGCAGCGTGAAGCCGGGCGCGGCCGACGATGACAGCGTACCGCCCCGGCGCGATCGCATCATCGCGCTGACGGCTCGCGATGTCGGCCCGGGCCGCGATTTCATGGCGCCATCACTGCGTTTGGCTGGCATCAATATCGTCGGCGCTTTCAACCCCGTCCGCGCCGAACGACTTCAGAACGTACGAGTTCCCATCGCTCTGGTAGAAGTAGGGCGTCCCCCACGGATCCTGCGGCAGACGCTCGATATAGCCACCGCTTTCGTAGTTGGCGGGCACTCGGCCGTTGGTCGGCGGCGTTACCAGCGCGTTCAGGCCCTGGTCGGTGGTCGGGTAGTAGCCGTTGTCGAGATAGTAGCGATCGAGCGCGGTCTTGATTTCAGCGAGATCGGCCTGCGCCTTGGTATGCTTGGCCTTGTCGGCAGCGCCGCGCAGGCTCTGGACGACGATAGTCGCGAGCAGACCGAGGATCAGAATAACCACCATGATTTCAATCAGGGTGAAACCGTCCTGATTGTATCGACGTGATTTCATCGCGGTTACCTCCGGCGCGCTTTTCATTTTTTCACTCCTGACTGCATCAACTGGCTGAGCTGCTAAGTCGGCCTCAGCCCAGCCAGCCTCACGAACACGATAACAGCCGCCATCGCCATGGTCATCCATCTGTCTCCTCTCCCTGCAAGGGAGAGGATGAAGGTGAGGGTCCTTATTAAGCGCGCTCTTTCGCGCGCGACTTAAGATTCTGCCTCCGCCGCTAAACTCCCGCACCATGCTGCCTGCCGAAATCTTCATCACTGCATCAACTGGTTCAGCTGGAAGATCGGCATCAGCACCGCCAGCATCATGAACACGATGACCGCCGCCATCGCGAGCGTCATCACAGGTTCGAGCACAGTCGTCATCTGGCTCAGCGAATGCGAAACCTCGCGCTCGTAGTTATCAGCGACCCGCTCAAGCATCCGCTCCAGCTCGCCGGAACGCTCACCGACGCGAATCATCTCGATGAGCAGCGGCGGGAAGAGCCCGCTATGCGCCAGCGTCTGTCCCATGCCATGGCCCTCGCGGATACTTTCGCGGCTCTGCTCGACGGCATCCTTCAGCAGGCCGTTGGTCACCACGCCCTTCACCGCGTCGAGCGCCGGCAGCAACTGCACGCCGCTGGCGAGCAGGGTCGCGAGCGTCCGCGCGAAGCGGGCGCAGATGATTCGAATCATCGTCGGCCCGATGTAATAAACTTTCAGGATCGCGGTGTCGTAGATTCGGCGTCCGCGCGGCGTCGCCATCGCCGCCGTGAATCCCGCCACGATTCCGACAATCAACAGCGCCAGCGGAAGCCAGTAGCCCGTCACCAGCCCCGAAAACGTGATCAGGACGCGCGTCGCCAGCGGCAAGGCCGCATGCTGCTGCTCGAATATCGTCGCGACCTGCGGCACCACGTACGTCACCAGGAACGCCATGATCGCGGAGCCCACGCACATCATGATGATCGGATAGGTGAGCGCGCCGCGCACCTTGGTCACGAATTCATTTTGCCGCTCGCTGTACTCGGCGAGCCGGTCGAGCACCGCTTCGAGCGCCGCCGCCTGCTCACCGGCGCGCACCATCCCGATGTAGAGATCCGAAAATGTATCGCGATGATTCGACAGCGCGTCCGCCAGTGACGAGCCCTCGCGCACGCGCTCGCGCACCTGCGACAGCATCCGCTTCGTCGCCGCGCGCGTCGATTGATCGCTAAGCGCGCTCAGCGCGTCGACCAGCTGCACGCCCGCGCCGAGCAGCGCGCTCAACTGCCGCGTGAGCAGGGCAAGGTCTGCGGCCGGCATCTTGCGCCGCCACAGTGACGGCAGCCATTCGCGCTTGGCGGCCTGGCGCTGCGCGGCGTTGGATTCCTCGTTGAGGTCGGTCGGAAAAATTCCCGACGCGCGCAGCTTGCCGCGTGCGGTACGCGCACTGTCGGCGTCAACGACGCCGTTGACGGTGCGTCCGTCGGCGCCAAGTCCTCGATAAGCAAATACTGGCATCGGTGAAAAAACCGTGCGGGCGCTCTAGTCGATGTCTTCCTGGGTGACCCGCAGCAACTCCTCGATCGAGGTCTCGCCGCGCAGTACGCGCGCCGCGCCGTCCTGGCGCAGCAGCGTCATCCCTTGCGAGGTGCACTTGCGCCGCAGCGTCGCGGCGTCGGCATTCTGCATCACGAGCGATCGAATTTCATCGTCCATGATCATCAGTTCCTGTATCGCCATTCGTCCGCGATAGCCGGTGTTGCGGCAACTGCGGCAGCCCTTGGGGCGGCAGACCTTGGCGCTGCTGTCCAGGCTCTTGAGCCCGATGCGTGCGAGTTCGGTCTCGCTCGGGCGGTAAGCTTCGCGGCAATCGGGGCACAGCCGGCGGACAAGTCGTTGCGCCAGCACGGCGAGAATCGACGACGAAACGAGGAACGGCTCGATCCCCATGTCCACGAGCCGGGTCACCGCGCCGAACGAGTCGTTGGTATGGAGCGTCGAGAAGACCAGATGGCCGGTGAGGGCGGCCTGGATCGCGATCTCGGCAGTCTCGCTGTCGCGAATTTCGCCGACCATGATGACGTCGGGATCCTGGCGCAGAATCGATCGCAGGCCGCTGGCAAAGGTCAGCTCGATCTTCGGATTCACCTGCATCTGGCCGACGCCGCGTAGCTGGTACTCGATCGGATCCTCGATCGTG
Organism: Binatus sp. (SeqCode); assembly: GCA_050010075.1. Taxonomy (GTDB): domain Bacteria; phylum Desulfobacterota; class Binatia; order Binatales; family Binataceae; genus Binatus. The sequence goes on from JBEKLS010000267.1 coordinate 2,707, forward strand.
ATGATATTTTTCTCCGGCGAGTTGATGCGCGTGAGGCACGCGTACAGCGTCGTCGATTTGCCCGAACCCGTCGGCCCGGTCGCGAGGATGATTCCGTGGCTCTGCCGAATCAGCCGGTCCAGGCGCTGGAGATTGTCGCCGGAAAATCCTAGGTGGTCGAGATTGATGGCTTCGACCGCCTGCGCGCGGTCGAGCAGTCGCAGCACGATGCGCTCGCCGAACGCGGTCGGTATCGACGAGACGCGCAAGTCGATGTCGCGGCCCGCGATGCGCAGCCGGATTCTGCCATCCTGCGGCAAGCGCTTCTCGGCGATATTCAGTCCCGCCATGACCTTGACGCGCGACGTGATCGCCGGCTGAAACCGCTTGGGCGGCGACAGCACGTCGTACATCATACCGTCGACGCGGAAGCGCACCACCATTTCCTTTTCGAAAACTTCAACGTGTATGTCGGACGCGCGATCCTTGACCGCTTGCGAGAGCACGCCATTGACCAGCTTGATGATCGGCGCCGAATCGTCCGACTCGAGCAGGTCAAGCGGCTCGGCCGCCAGCTCGTTGGCAACGACGTCGAGGCGTTCTTCCTGCAGATCGATCATCAGATCTTCGGCCGAGGTCGCCGACGCCTGATCGTATGCGCGGTTGATCGCCTCGGCGATCACTTCGGCCGGCGCAACCAGCGGATGTATCTGCGCGCTGTAGAGGATTCGCAGATCATCGAGCGGCTCGTAGTTCGCGGGATCGGCAATCGCGACTGTCACCATGCCGTCGACGCTCGACAGCGGCAGCAGCCGGTTCTTTTTCGCGTAGTTGATCGGAATCTTCGAGACCAGCACCGGGTCGAGCGAGTTCTCATCTATATGCGCCTGGAATGGCAGGCGGTATTCCTGCGCCAGCGCGCGTGCGAGTCGTTGCGGCTCGAGCGCGCCCATCTCGACCAGCACGTCGGCCAACTCCTGGCCGGGCTTCTTGCGCTGCCGCGCCTTGTCCAGGTCCTGCGCCGAGACCCACGACCTGTCGAGCAGGATCGCCTCGAAGCTTTTGCGCGCAGTCGCCATCAGGCAGCCCCCCGCAACGCTGTCGCCAAGGCGCGCGTCTTCACGTCATATGGA
>JBEKLS010000268.1:0-3818 GCA_050010075.1 Binatus sp. (SeqCode)
CTGGGGTATTCCGAGGATCGCATCGCCGCGCTATACGAGAAACGGATCCTTCACGACGATCGCAGCCGCATCTGACGGCGGCGGGAGGATATGCAAATGGGTGAGATCCTTGCGGTTGGAATAACTCACTATCCGCCTCTTGCTGGCAGCGACGAAACGATGTCGTGGATTCTGAAACGGATGCTGCAGAATCCGCACCTGCCTGAAAAATTTCGCAGCGCGCAGGGCTGGCCCGAAGCGATGCGCGCCGAATGGGGCAGCGACGAAGGCACCAGCGCCGCGCACCTTCATCGCGAGCGGCTGTTGCAATCGCTGCGCAAGGCGCGCGCGCAAATCGACGCGTTTCACCCCGACTTCATTGTGGTCTGGGGCGACGATCAGTACGAGAATTTCCGCGAGGATGTGATCCCGCCTTACTGCATCTATGCGCACGAGTCATTCGAGTTCGCGCCGCCGGCGCATAACGTGTGGAAAGAGCCGAGCGACAAGAAATTCCACGCAGCCGGCAACGTCGCGGCGGCAAAGTACCTGGCCGGCGGGTTGATCGACGCCGGCTTCGACACCGCATACTCGTACAAGCCGCTGCATCATCCGCTCGGCCACGCGTTTGCGAACGCGGTGTTGTACCTCGACTACGATCGCAAGGGATTTCCATATCCGATTATTCCGTTCGCGATAAATTGCTACGGCCGAAAAGTGATCGCGCAGCGCGGCGGTCTGCCTGCATTCGAGAATCCGCCGTCGGAAGCGCAGCTCGATCCGCCGGCACCAACGCCGCGCAGATTGTTCGATCTCGGCGCTGCGACCGCGCGCATCTTTGCGAGCAGTCCGTGGCGGGTCGCGCTGCTGGCCTCGTCGGGATGGTCGCACGCATTCCTGACCGCGAAAAATCATTTCCTGTATCCGGACACGCCCGCGGATCGGACGCTGTTCGAGGCGTTGCGGGCCGGCAACTTCGACGCGTGGCGTAACTATCCCGCAGCGTCGGTCGAAGCGAGCGGCCAGCAGGAAATCCTGAACTGGATGTGCCTGGCGGGTGTGCTTTCCGAGCTCAAACGCCAGCCGGCCGAAACGGAATTCATCGACACCTGGATTTTCAATTCGTCGAAGTGCTTTCTGATGGCGCCGCCGCCACGCTGAATCCAATGAAGCTCAACGGAAAAGTGGCGCTGGTGACAGGAACCAGCACAAATATCGGCGGGGGCATCGCCGAGGGACTCGCGGCTGAGGGCGCTGCGCTGGTGTGCGTCGATGCGCGCGCGGAGAACGCGAGCGACTGCGCGCGTTACATCAAAAGCACCGGTGGGCGCGCGGCGGCGGTGACCTGCGATGTCACCGACGAGCGCCAGGTGATCGATGCGGTTGCGGCGGCGCGCGAAGCTTTCGGCGGAATCGACATCCTGGTGAACAGCGCCGCCATCTTCAACAAGAAGGGTGTGCTCGACATGCCGCTGGACGAATGGCGGCGCCAGCTCGAAATTATTCTCGGCGGCACGTTCCTGTTCACCAAGCACGTCGCCAAGGCGATGATCGAGCAGCATCGAAAAGGCGCCATCATCAATATCATCTCGACCGCGGGGCATCAGGGCGAGCCGAACAACATCGCATACTGTACCGGCAAAAGCGGATTGCTGAACTTCACGCGCTCGGCCGCGATGGAGCTGGTCGCGCATGGTATCCGCGTCAACAGTCTCACGCCCACGGCGACCGATCCGTCGGAGTCGCTCGAGCGGGCGGTCAGATGGGGGCGGCCGGCGCGTAGCGGCGATCAACTCAAGAATGCTTTCGAGCCCTTTCGGAAAGGTGTGCCAATGCAGAAGCTGCCAGGCCCGAGCGACTATGGACGAGCCGCGGTATTTTTAGCATCGGACGACGCCGGCATGATCACGGGAACCGATCTGCGCGTCGACGCGGGCGCGATCGCGCGCTACTGGGCGTGGGACCCGTCGGACAAGCAGAGCTGACCGATCGCGACCAGCGAAGGAGAAGCATCATGGACAAAGCAGCCGACAGCTACATTATGGACGATCAGGACGCGGGACTGTTTCGGGTGAATCGGCGAGCGTTCACCGATCCGGAATGCCTGGCGGATGAGCGGCGTCGCGTCTTCGACAAGTGCTGGATATACGTCGGTCACGAATCAGAGGTACCGCACGCGGGCGACTATCGATCGCGCAACGTCGCGGGGCGGCCGATGATCCTGGTGCGCGGAGATGACAGCGTGGTGCGCGTGCTGCTAAACACGTGCACGCATCGTGGCTCGCTGGTATGTCGACAAAAGTCGGGCAACGCCAAAACATTTCAATGTCCCTATCACGCATGGACCTTTAACTCGCGCGGACAACTGGTAGGAGTGCCGGGCGAGGATTCCTATAGCGAAGCGTTCAAGCGCGACGACATGGCCTTAGCCAATCCGCCTCAAGTGGACAGCTATCGCGGATTTATCTTCGCATGCTTCGATGCCGCCGCCGATAGCCTCTACAACTATCTGGGTGGTGCGCGTGAGTACCTGGACCTGGTCGCCGATCAGTCAGAGCTAGGGATGAAGATCGTCTCAGGCCAACAGTCCTATAGCGCGCGCGCTAACTGGAAGCTGCTGGTCGAGAACAGTTATGACGGCTATCATGGCCTGCCTACTCATCAACGCTACTTCGGCTATCTCAGTGACATAGGTATCGACATGAAAGGCCGCGATGTTGCGACGCCGTCCTATCAGAAGGCGGTCGACCTCGGCAACGGTCATGCGGTCGTCGAGTACCAGAGTGCGTGGGGACGTCCGATCGCGCACTGGGTGGCGCCATTCGGCGAGCATCGCAAGGCGCATTTCGAGGAAGTGCGGCGCCGTTTCGATCAACGCTTTGGCCCTGAGCGCGCGCGGCGCATCTGCGAGACCAGCCGCAACCTCGGTATTTTTCCGAATCTTGTCATCAACGACATCATGGCGATCACCGTTCGCACCTTCTATCCCGTCTCGCCCGACTACATGGAGGTCAGTGCGTGGGCGCTCGCGCCCGCGGATGAAAGCGCGGAGGACTCGGCACTGCGACTCGACAACTTTCTGACGTTCCTTGGCCCCGGAGGATTCGCAACGCCTGACGACGTCGAGATGCTCGAGTCGTGTCAGCGCGGCTTTGCCAATCGTGAAGTCGGTTGGTCCGACATCTCCCGCGGGATGAAGCGCGAACGTCCGTCGATAACCGACGAGCTGCAGATGCGCGCATTCTGGCGGCGATGGGATCAACTCATGACTGAACCCCAACTCAAGCGCGCCAGGAAAGCAGCATGAGCATCGAATTACCCAGCCGCCAGGAAGTGGAGGACCTCCTATATAAGGAGGCGGCGCTGCTCGACGAATGGCGGCTGGACGAGTGGCTGGGAATCCTGACGGAGGACGCGGTCTATGAAGTTCCGCCGACTGACGTTCCCGAAGGAGACTCGCGAAATACCTTGTTTATAATCGCCGATGACGCGGTGCGGATCAGATCGCGCGTCAAGCAATTGCTGGGCAAGGCGGCATGGTCGGAGAATCCGCGCTCACGCACGCGCCGGATGATAGCCAACGTGCGCGTGGTCGGTGCCGACGGCGATAGCATTCTCGTCACTGCGAATTTCGCTGTATACAGGATGCGCTACGAATCGGTGGACACTTACATCGGGCACTACGATTACAAGCTGGTTCGTTCGGGCAATGATCTTAGAATCCGCGAACGAAGAGCTATCCTCGACAACGAGGCGCTGCGTCCGCACGGCAAGATCAGCTTCATTTTATAACCGGGCCGGCTCGCGATTACGTCGGAGGACGCGATGAACGTCATCGA
>JBEKLS010000269.1:0-4096 GCA_050010075.1 Binatus sp. (SeqCode)
CAAACCGCCGACTCCGCCCGAGCCGCCGCGTTAGCCGCACGCGTCGCATCCCATGCCGGTGAGAAGGAGACCTCGCGGATGCCGATAGATCTCCGGCTTGACCCAGCCGAGGTCGCGCTCTTCACCGACCTCTACGAGCTCACGGTCAGCGCCGCGTTCTTTGAGCATGGTTTCAACGACGCCGCGTCGTTCGAACTCTCGATGCGCCGGATGCCGCCGGGCCGCGGTTTCATGATCGCCGCCGGTATCGAACGGCTGATCGAGGCGCTCGAGGAGTACCGGTTCGACGCGGCCGCCATCGAGCATCTCGATTCGCTGCACCTGTTCAAGCCGGCGTTTCTCGAATTCCTCGCGAACCTCCGCTTCACCGGCACGATTCGCGCGCTGCCCGAAGGCACGATTTATTTCGCCGGCGAGCCGATCGCCGAAATCCGCGCGCCGCTGATAGAAGCCCAGCTCATCGAAACGCTGGCGCTGAACCAGCTCGGCTTTGCTGTGGACTTCGGTCCGCGCCGTGCGCAAGGGACCGACGCGTCGCTGATCGCGGCGCGATCGAGCTACCTCGCGGGTTTTCACGGCACCGCCAACGTGCTGGCCGGCAAGCGTTACGGCATTCCGGTTTTCGGCACGATGAGCCACAGCTTCGTGATGGCGCACGATCACGAGCGCGAGGCGTTCAGCGATTTTGTCGCGAGCTTTCCCACCCTCAGCACGCTGCTGGTCGACACTTACGACACTCTTCGCGGCGTCGAGAACGCGGCCGCGGCCGGCGCGAGGGTTCGCGAGGCTGGGGTGAAAATCCAGGGCGTGCGGCTGGACAGCGGCAACCTGAACGACTTGAGCCGCAAGGCGCGCCGCATCCTCGACCAGTCCGGCTTCAGCGATATCGCAATCGTCGCGAGCGGCGACCTCGACGAGTACCGAATCGCCGACCTGGTCGATGCCGGCGCTCCGATCGACGCGTTCGGCGTCGGCACCGCGCTCGCCGTCAGTGACGACGCGCCGGCGGCAGACTTTGTCTACAAGCTGGTCGAGTACAAGGATCGCGCCCGGCTCAAAACCTCGGCCGGAAAAATTTCGACGCCCGGCCGCAAGCAGTTATTCCGCGCCTACGCGCCGAGCGGATCGTTCTTTGCGGACCTGGTCGGAATCATCGACGAGGGCGTGACCACGGTCGCACGCGAGTTCAAGCCGATTCCCTCCAATGCCATCCAGTTGATGGAGACTGTCTTCGACCACGGGCAGCGCATCATGCCGCGTCCCACTCTCGCCGAAGGGCGCGAGCGCGTCATGAACGGGCTCACGGCGCTGGACGCCCGCTACAAGGCGCTGAAAAAGCCAGCGGAATTTCCCGTGCGGCAGACGGCGGCGCTCGGCGCGCTGGTGATCAGCGAAAAACTGCGCGCGCAAAAGCGCCAGGACTAAAGCCGCTACAAGCCGGCCGTGACGCCGGCAACAAACGGCGTCGTCCGCTCAGGCGGCGGCGAATCGCGCAGACTCTTCGCGGCGGCTGTTAGATGCGCAGGATCGAAAACCATCATCAACGGCACAATGACGTCGAGGCGCGGACGCGAATCGGGAGTCCATCGCGCGGGCGCGGGATAATCGATCTCGGACGCCGTCGTTCGATAGCGCTCGATCAGCGGACGCACGCCCTCATACGAGCCGACGACGATGATTGCGACGCCGCCCCTCGGTGCCGGGCCAACTGCCCAGTCGAAATAGGCGTGCGGCGTCGAGTCGACCAGCCAGTCGTGCGGCAGAAGGTCGAGGCGCTTGAGCTCGAGCGGCGAAACTTTGGCAAGGTCGTGTCCGTCGGCTAGATACTTTTCCGTCGCGTCGAGGATCGCATCGAATCGCAACGCATTGGCACGCGCTTCGATTTGCGCGGACGGAAGTTTGGCGTATGCGGCGAACGAGTCGCGCGGGATTTTGTAAATCCATACGCCTTTCTCATTCACGCCGCCGACGCCGAGCGAGTCGAGTGTCTGCTTGAAGGTTTCGAAGTTTGCTTCTATTGGATCCGCGACTACCGCCTGCACGCCGAAGCGCGCGATGTACGCCTTCAGTTGATCGCTGGCCTCGGGCAAATCGATCCCGCCGTAAAAGTAGTTGGCGACCGGCATTCGTTCGAACTCGAACGGCGATGCCCCCGTCCATCCGCCGGCCATACGAAAGTACATGTCGCTCTTCAACTGCCAGTACATGCTGTTGCCCTTCTGGCCCCATGGCAGCGGCAAAACGGTCTCGCGCGGTTCGAGTTCCGTGGCGTATGTGCGATCAGCAAAAAACGCGGGCAGGTAAAGGTCGCTTACCCAGAACGATGCGTGCGGATTCGGCGCGATCGACCCGACGATGATTGCTGCAACGGCGAGCTTCGAAACCGTGCCCGCCGATGACGACGCGAACCACATCGCGGCCATCACGGCCACGACCAGGAACGCGTACATCATGAAGCGCACTGGCAGCGCGACTGAGATCAGCGGAAGACGCCCGATAAGTGCCCACGGCATGGCGAGTCCCGGGCGGCCGGCGATGTGCAGCGATGGGCCTATCGCCGCGACCACCAGCGTGACGAACAGGATCGTGAGAAATTTTCCGATCGGCTCGCGCCAGTACCGATGCTGAAACATCGCGACGAAGACAATTATTGCGATGCCCATATAGGCGCCGTTCTCAAAAATGTCGCCCTGGAAGGTTCGCGTGATTGCGGTCGCCGCCCGAGCTGTGCCGAGTATCACCGCCTCGGTGGGTACGACGAACGCCAACAGGTCTGCCGAATACGAGTCCGCCTTATAGATGGGAGCGTGATGAAACCCGCCCGCCAGCAGGTAGAACAGGTACGGCGATAGGACCACGGCCGTGATCGCGTAGCCGGACACCGCGGGAGCGATGAGAGCTGTTAGTCGCGCGCGAACGTCACTGTCGAAAAGCGCGAACGCGAGCATCAAGGCGAATCCGCCCACGATCGTGATCGTGGCGAAAAGTTCGACCGAACAAAGAAACTGAACGATCAGCAATACCGCGAGGGCAATCGCGTAGCGTAGCGCCGAAATCTCGCCGTCGAGCCACTTCAGGGTTAACAGCGCTATCAGCGGCACCGGAAAAATCAGGATCAGAACGAGATGCGCGAGAACCTGGCCGAGCATGTATGGCGAGAAACCGAAGATGTAGCCGCCGAGGACTGACGGCCAGAACGCGCCGCCGGTCACGCGCCGGCACAACAGAAACGCGGCGAACGCGGCGAGCGGGAGCATCGGCGTCACGATGATGTTGTAGGTTGCCGGCTCGCCTATGGTGACTTGCAGCGGAATCGAGATCAACGACGGCAGCGGCACGCAAGTCGTCCACGCCAGGTTCATTCCGAGAGGTGTCCAGACCCAATCCGTGATGAACGGGTTGAGCCCGTGCGCGAGCGCAAACCGCCACCAAGTGAAGAACCACATGTGAACGCCCGGTCCGTGTCGCGTCCGATGAAGCAGCTCGGATGTCCGATCAATCCACGATCAAGCAGAAGAGCCGCCGCTGCGAAATAAAGCGCGAACGCGCCGAGCGACTGCGATCGAGGGCGCGCGCGATCCGGGCGAGGTCACCAATGGGAATCCGCGCCCAGGAACGGCGTGGTCATCTCGGGCGGCGGCGACGACTTAAGTTGTCTGGCGGCAGTCTCGAATTGAGCGCGATCGAAAATCATCATTAGTTTGCCCATCTGATCCTCGAGCGGCGCCGCCTGCGGACTCCATCGCGCCGGCGCCGGATAATCGATTTCGGAGGCGATTGCACGATACCGCTCTATCAGCGGACGCACGCCCTCGTACGAGCCGACGATAATGATGGCGATTCGGTTGCCGTCCGGCGCTACGATTTGCCAGTCGATGTATGCCCGCGGCGTCGTATCTACGAGCCAATCGTTCGGAAGGAGATCGAGCCGTTTGAGTTCGAGCGCAGAGAGCTTCGTAGGATCGTTACTATCGGCGAGAAATTTTCCTCCAGCCTCGAGGATTGTATCGAACCGCAGTGCGTTCGCCCGCGCTTCGACCTGTGCGCCCGAGAGTCTGGCGTACGCGGCGAGTGAATCGAGCGGTATTTTGTAAAT
>JBEKLS010000270.1:0-3750 GCA_050010075.1 Binatus sp. (SeqCode)
CTGAAATTTTTCTAGTGCACTTCGCCGCCGCCCGCGACGTTGATCGTTTCGCCCGTAATATTTTCTGCGCGGCATAGGTAGACCACGGCCTCGCCGATATCAGCCGGCGTCTGCTCGCGCTTGAGGAACGTGTTACGCGCGACATATTCGTCGAACGCCGCCTCGCGATTCACCCCGTACTGAACGCCGACCATCGGGTCGAGCACATCGGTCCACATCGCCGTGCGCAGAAACCCGGGGCATACGGCGTTGACGCGAATGTTCAGCGGGCCGAGCTCTTCGGCGAGCGACTGCGTGAAGCCGACCACCGCGAACTTGCTCGCGCAGTAGGCCGCCGCGCCGGCGTGACCGGTCTTGCCCGCCACCGACGCGATATTCACGATTGCGCCCTCGCGATTCTTCGTCATGTGCGGGATGCATGCCTTGGCGCAGAGGAACGGCCCCTTCGCATTCACCGCCATCACGCGGTCCCACGCGTCTTCGGCAAAATCGCTGACGGGCCCGATCGCGATTATGCCGGCGTTGTTCACCAGGATGTCGATCGCGCCGAGCTTCGCGACGACTTCCGACGCCATCCGCTCGAGGTCGGCGAACCGCGTCACGTCGGCGAGAATCGGGAACGCCTTGACGCCGAAGCCCTTCGCTTCCTCGACGGTCTGACTCAGTTCCTTCTGTGCGCCGAGATTATATGTGAGCGCAGGGTCAGCCGGACTTCCCAGATCGACGAGCGCGACATTCGCGCCCGCGGCCGCCAGCTTGAGCGCGATTCCACGCCCGATTCCGCGCGCCGCGCCAGTGACGATTGCGTTCTTGCCCTTGAGTTCCATGCGCTTCCCTCCCGCCTTTCTTGCTTTTAGCACGACCGCGGGGAATCGCGGTAAGAGCCTATTCGAACGCGTTCTCGCCGGTGATGTCGCGGCCGAGGATCAGCGTATGCACGTCGAAAGTTCCTTCGTAGGTGTTCACCGTCTCGAGGTTCAGCATGTGGCGGATGACGGGGTACTCATTGACGATCCCGTTGGCGCCCAGCATGTCGCGAGCATCACGCGCGATTTTCAGCGCCTCGTTGACGTTGTTTCGTTTCGCGAACGAGACGTGCTCGGGACGCATCTTGCCCGCGTCCTTCAGATGTGCGAGGCGCAGACAAATCATCTGCGCCTTCGTGATCTCGGTCAGCATCTTCACCAGCTTGGCCTGCACCAGCTGATAGCCTGCAAGCGGACGCGAGAACTGCTTGCGCGATTTGGTGTAGTCGAGCGCGCAATGGAAGCATGAGCGCGCGGCGCCAATCGCACCCCATGCGATTCCGTAGCGCGCCTGGGTCAGGCATCCGAGCGGACCCTTGAGTCCGCGCGCTTTCTCGAGGTGCGCAGTTTTGGGAATTCGCACGTCCTCCAAAATCAGCTCCGAAGTGATCGACGCGCGCATCGAAAATTTGCCGTGGATGTCGCGAGTCGAGAATCCCGGCGTCCCTTTCTCGACGAGGAACCCGGTTATGCCTTCTTCGACCTTCGCCCACACGATCGCGACGTCGGCGATCGAGCCATTGGTGATCCATCGCTTGGTGCCGTTGAGAATCCAACCGTCGCCGTCGCGGCGCGCCCGCGTTTCCATGCCGCCGGGGTCGGAGCCATGGTCCGGCTCGGTCAGTCCGAAGCAGCCAATTAATTTTCCCTTGGCCATCTCGGGCAAGTAGCGCTGCTTCTGTTCCTCGCTGCCGTTTGCATAAATCGCGTACATCGAAAGCGCGCTCTGCACCGATGCGAAGGAGCGCAAACCGGAGTCGCCCGCCTCGAGCTCCTGCATGATAAGGCCGTAGGCGACGTTGTTCATGCCGGCGCAACCGTAGCCCTTGAGATTAGCTCCGAACATCCCAAGCTCGGCCATCTGTGGTACGAGATGCATTGGGAAGCTTTCGCTCGCGAAGCTGCGCTCAATCGAGGGAAGGATCTCGCGATCGACGAACCGTTTGGCGGTGTCGCGAGCCATCCGTTCTTCATCGGTCAGCAGGTCGTCGAGGTGAAAGAAATCGAGGTCTCTTAACAAATCCGACATGTTGCGCTCCGTTCGATTTTTAAAGACTGTTTTACTCTGAGATTTGGGCCCCCACTGGCGCGAAATCCGTCCGAGTGGATTGTTCTTTGGCTGACCGAAACCATACCCGCAGTATTACACGCTCTTGACCCACGCGCGCAGGTTCCGCAGGCTGTTGCATGGGTTGAGAATTCCTTATTACCGCTACTCGTTGCCTTAGATTTGGGTATCACGTAGCCTTATACAACAAGTCGGCAGTATGCACATTGAAACGCTAAAGGTCTTCTGCGACATAATCGAGAGTGGAAGCTTTTCTTATGCCGCGTCGCAAAACTTCGTTACTCAGTCGGCGGTCAGCCAGCAGGTTCGGAGCCTTGAAGAGAAGTACGACTGCCGATTGATAGAACGTGGACGAGCCGGAGTCAAACCGACGCCGGCCGGACAGATCCTGTATGCCGCCAGCAAGGAAATCGTGCGCCGCTTCCTGGAATTGGAGAACCGGCTGCGCGAGATCGGATCGGTGGTGGCGGGTGCGATTCGCGTCGGTACCGTTTACAGCGTCGGCTTGCACGAGCTGCCGCCGTACCTGACCGAATTTCTGCGCAACTATCCGGCAGTCAACGTGCACCTGGAATATCTGCGCTCGAATAAAATTTACGAAGATCTGATCGAGGGCAAAGTCGATCTCGGGGTCGTGGCGTATCCGGCCAAGCGCAGCCAGATCGTGTCGGTGCCCTTTAGACACGACGAGCTGGTGCTCGCGGTGCCGCCCGACAATCCGCTCGCCAAGCACACGAAGGTGAACGTCGGCCAGTTGCAGGGTCAGAAGTTTGTCGGCTACGAACGCGACATCCCGACGCGCAAAGCCTCGGACAGAATCCTGCGCGAGCACGGCGTCAAGCCGACTTACTCGCTCGAATTCGACAACATCGAGACCATCAAGCGCGCGGTCGAGATCGGGCTTGGATGCGCGATCGTGCCACGGATGACGGTCGAGAACGAAGTGGCGCGCGGCACGCTGCGGATGCTCGAGTTCCAGGAGGGCACCTTCCTGCGCCCGCTCGCGATCATCTACAAGCGCGGCCGCGAGCTGTCGCCGGCGGTGCGCAAGTTTATCGAAGTGCTGACCACCAGCAACGTGGTGCCTCGCGCGCGCGGCGACAAAACGGGTGACAAGGCTGAGCGCGCGCCTCGCGGCGAGCGTGCCGAACGCAACAGCGATGCGAGCGCCGAGAAGGCTGAGAAGACGGCGTAGCCGACGAAACTTTTATCGACGACGAACGGCCGGGTTGTGCGACTCGGCCGTTTTTGTTTGTAGATAGGGCGACGGAGAAGCGTTATGACCCCGGAAGCGAAAACCTTGCTCGATTCGATTCGCGATCTCGCACCCTCAATCAGCGCACGCAGCGCGGAGATCGACGCCGGCCGCCGGCTCCCGCTCGACTTGCTCGCACAACTCACGGCGGCCGGATGCTTTCGGATGTTCGTGCCGAAAAGTCACGGTGGTCTCGACGTCGATTTTCCCACCAGCATGGAAATTATCGAGACCCTCGCCGCCGCCAACGGCTCCGTCGGATGGGTCGTGATGATCGGATGCGAAACGCCGATGCTGCTGGCGCTGCTCGACGCCGGGCACTTCGATCGCCTCTACGCCAACGGCCCCGACGTGATAATCGGCGGCGGCTTCGCACCTCGCGGCACGGCCGAAGTGGTCGA
>JBEKLS010000271.1:0-3702 GCA_050010075.1 Binatus sp. (SeqCode)
CTCTGGCCGAACCATCCCGCCCTGATGCATCTGCACAGTCTGCTCTGGCTGGCAGCGGCAGTCTTTGTGGCGGCACTTCTGTATCGAGAGGTGCTGGGCGGCACCTGGGTAGCTGGACTGGCGGCTCTGATGTACGCGTTGGACGGCGCGCATGCGGTGCCTGCCGCGTATCTGGCCAACCGCAACGCCTTGATCGCCTGCTGCTTTGGCTTCCTGAGCCTGCTGGCGTTCGTTCGCTGGCGAAAGTACGGGTACCGACGAAGTCGGTGGCTCAGCGTATTGATGCTGGCGGCGTCGCTATCTGCCGGCGAAATGGGCCTGGCTACCGCGGCCTACCTGTTTTCCTATGCGCTGACTGTCGACGAGGACGGATTTCGAGCGAGGCTCATGCGGCTCCTGCCTCATGGCGCAGTGCTGGCGGCCTGGGCGTTGATCTACAAGATTGGCAATTTCGGTTCGCACGGTTCGGGTTTTTACGTGGACCCGGCTCGCGATCCGCTCGGCTTCGCCGGTTCGTTTTGCCAGCGGGCGGCATTCCTGATGATGGGACAGTGGTCGCCAATCCCTGCGGAGATGAGCATGGCCAACGCGCCCGGCTCCTCGGCGTTCCTGCATATGAGCGTCTTCAGCTTCGTGGTCGCCGCGATCGTGGTGGTTCTCTTCATCCCGCTAGTCCTGCGCGATCGGGTGGCGCGGTTCTGGAGCCTTGGTGTGCTGCTTTCGTTGGTGCCGATCGGCGCCGTGGGTCCGGAGAATCGTTTGCTGGGCTTCGTCGGTCTGGGCTCGATGGCCCTTCTCGCGCAGCTGACGCAGTTCCTTTTCGCGGGCTCCTCCGTCGCGCCGGTACCCCGAGTCTGGAAGGGATTTGCGTGGACTGCGACTGTAATCCTGCTTCTAATTCATTTGATCGCCGCTCCCTTACTCGGGCTCGCCCGGATCGACTATCAGGCAAACGTCAGCTCCAGGATGGAGCGTGCGATGGCAAGTGTTCCAAGTGATCCGCAAATCGCATCCCAGGACCTGGTGCTGGTTAACCCACCCGACCACATCTACCTCGTGACCGCGATCTGGACCGTGAAGCAGTTGGAGAACCTGCCGAGGCCGCGGCACATGCGCGCGCTCTCGACGGGAGGCCGGCTTGCGGTCACGCGCGTCGGGGCTCGGTCGCTGCAAGTAAGCTTTTCCGATGGATTCTTTCCGACGGCATTCAGTCGCTTCCTGCGCAGTCCGAATGAGCGCTTTTCGGTGGGGCAGCAACGCGAACTGCCAGGTTTCTCGGTCGTGGTCGAATCTCTTGACGCGCAAGGTGACCCCGAGCAAGTGCTGTACGAATTCCCGGTACCGCTCGAAGATCCTTCGTTGCGCTGGATGACCTGGCACGATGGCGTGTACGTTCCCTGGACTCCACCGGCCATCGGTCAGACCCAGACGTTCTCCCCGGAGCGCGGGATCTTCTGAGCGAAATGGCAGCGCAACTGTCGTCGATCCGTTGGCGGGCGGATGCGCCAACGAAACGCCGACACAGGATTCGCGCGTTCGAGCCGTCGTTTTTCCGGCGGTTCGGGAATGATAACATGAGCGTCGCGCTTTGGTAGCGCAGCCGCATCCCAATCGAAACCATCAACAGGTCCGATCCGCCTAATGCCGAGTCCAAATGAAATTCTGGCCGAACTCAAGAAGGTAAAATATCCCGGCTTCACCCGCGACATCGTGTCGTTCGGGATCATCAAGGATATCGAAGTCGCGTACGCGGGTGTGACGGTGTCGCTCACGATGGCGTCCGCGAAACCCGAAGTCGTCGAGAAGATTGTTGCCGAGGTGAAGGCGGCGGTCGCGGCGATGCCGGGTGTGCCCAGTGTCAAGGTTCAGATCGAACAGCCTGCGGCGACTGCGCCGAGGGCTGCGGCCGGGATGGCGCAACCGCGGAGTATCGCGGGCGTCAAGCATATCGTCGCGGTCGCCAGCGGCAAGGGCGGCGTCGGCAAATCGACGGTCGCGGTGAATCTCGCGCTCGCCATGCATGCGCTCGGATGGCGCGTCGGCCTGATGGACGCCGACGTGTACGGCCCCAGCGTGGCGATGATGGTCGGGGTCGAGAAAGCCGTCACGCTCACGCCCGAACGGCGCATCATCCCGCTCGAGCGCTACGGCATCCGCTACATTTCAATGGCGCTGTTTATCAACGACGAGACCGCGGTCATCTGGCGCGGGCCGATGGTGACCAAGCTCGAGACGGAATTTCTGTTCAACGTCGAATGGGGCGAGCTCGATTGCCTGGTGCTCGACCTGCCGCCCGGCACCGGCGACGCGCAACTGACAATCACGCAGCGGGTGGCGCTCGACGGCGGCGTGATCGTGACGACGCCGCAGGAAATAGCGCTGCTCGACGTCAAGCGCGGCGTCGCGATGTTCGACGAAGTGCACGTGCCGGTGCTCGGCGTGGTCGAGAACATGAGCTATTACCTGTGCCGCAAGTGCAACCATCGCCACGAGATTTTCGCGCACGGCGGCGGCGCGCGGCTGGCGCAATCGCTCAACGTGCCGTTCCTGGGCGAGCTGCCGCTGGTGCGCGAGCTGCGCGAGGGCGGCGACACCGCGAGCCCGATCGTCGCGTCCAACCCTGCGCATCCGATTAGCGCCGAGTTCAAGTCGATCGCATCGAAAGTGATCGAAGGGCTCGATAAGTCCGAAGCCCTGCACGCCTCTTAATTTTTCACGGTATGTCAGAGCGGCCAAAAATTTCGCTGATCACAATCACGCGCGATGAAGAGGCGCTGATCGGACAGTGCCTGAAGAGCGCGTGGTTCTGCGACGAGAAGATAATCATCGACTCGTTCTCAACCGATAAGACGGTCGAGATTGCGCGCAGCCTCGGCGCCGACGTCGTCCAGCACGAGTTCACCAACTACGTGAAGCAGAAGCAGATGGCGCTCGATCGCGCGACCGGGGACTGGGTGCTGCTGATGGATGCGGACGAGCAGGCGACGCACGACCTCGGCGAGGAAATCCTGCGCGCGGTGTCGACGCCGGGCGCCGCCGACGGCTATCGGATACGGCGCATCCTGTATCATCTCGGGCATTACTACTCCCATGCGATTTACCCCGATACGCCGGTGCGGCTGTTCCGGCGCGAGCGCGGGCATATCGGCGGCCGCGATCCGCATGACAAGGTCGTCGTCGAAGGACGGGTCGAGCGGCTCGAGCAGCCGATTCTGCATTTCAGCTATCGCGATATCGCGGATCACGTGGCGACGATTAATCGTTTCAGCTCGCGCGCCGCGATGGAGCAGGAGCCGAACGCGTTCACGCCATTCAAGATGATCGCGAATCCGGCGTGGCGCTTTTTCAACTTCTATATTATCCGCGGCGGCTTCCGCGACGGCGGACGCGGATTGTACGCGGCGATGACGGCGGCGTTCTACGTGTTTCTGAAATACGCGAAGCTCTACGAGCGCCGGCTGAAATCGCGCACGGGACTGTGAGCCGGGTGGGTAGGGATTCGTGGCGGGGCACTTCTATCGCGCCGCAGACCTGATAATTTAAGCGACAGCCCATGAAACGACTGCTTTCCTACGCGCGACGCTATCGGTTGCGTTACGTATTCGGGATCTCTTGCACGTTCGCGAACGCCACGCTCGCGGCGATCATCCCGCTGTTCATCCGCGACGCGATCAACGCGACCGGCAAGCATCGACCCGACCT
>JBEKLS010000272.1:0-3682 GCA_050010075.1 Binatus sp. (SeqCode)
TCAAAGTATCAGCTACCGGTATCGCCGCGATCGCGCCGCCGGCGCGCGCTGCTGCATCCAGACATGCCGCGAAAATTTCGCGCGTCGCCAGCGGACGCGCCGCATCGTGCACGATCACAAGATCGCTCTCCGCGCTCGTAAGCTCGAGTGCGATCCGAACCGAATCCTGCCGCTCGACTCCGCCCGGCGTAATCTTGACTGGCATTCTCAGTCCGGAAGCCGCGACCTCAGCGCGCGCCGCCTTCTCGAATCCCTCAGGCACAGTGATCACAACTTCGCTAATCGCACCGACCTCGCGCACTGTGGCGAGCGAATACGAGAGCATCGTGCGTCCTGCAATTTTCACGAACGCCTTCGGCGCGCCCGACCCCAGCCGCACGCCGCTGCCCGCCGCCACGATGATCGCCGACGCTGTCACAGATGATTCGCCACGGCAGCGAGATTCGCATACCGAATCTTCGCCTTCAACAAAGGCGTGGTGTTGCGCAAAAAAGAAGAGGCCGGGCGAAAATCCCGGCCTCTACTTTCAGATTGAATCGATTGCGTCAGCTAGTTCGCGAAGATCGTCTTCAGCTCTTCCATGATCTTTTCTTCGGGATGAGCCTTGGCGATCGACAGTTCCTTGACGAGCAAGGATCGCGCCGTGTCGAGCATCTTGCGCTCGCCGAACGACAATTCCTTGTCGCTCTTCAGCACGAGCAGATCGCGCAACACCTTTGCGATTTCCAATGGCGAACCCGTCTTGATTTTTTCCGTATACTCGCGGTAGCGGCGATTCCACGTTTGCGTATCGACCTCTACCTTGCGCTGGCGCAGGATACGGTAGATTTTTTCCACCATATCTTTGCCGATAACGCGGCGCAGTCCGACCGACTCGACGTTTTCTGTCGGTATCATGATGGTCATCTTCTCGGTGCCGAGGATTCGGAGCATGTAAAAACGTCGCTCCGTCCCGGAAATAACCCGCATCTGGATGTCCTCGATGACGGCTACCCCATGGGCGGGGTAAACCACCTTTTCACCCTTCTTGAACGGCAAATTCAGTGCGATAATGGCACTCGAAAGCAGGCCGTGGGATTTCGGACATGGGTTGGTGACCGCACGTTGCATGGGTTCACCACCGATCCGATCAGCCTGGAATGTGAGTCCCATTATGCCACAAAATTACTGAATTTGTAACCCCAGTACTAAAATGAAACTGAAAAATTCTTAAACGGTAGAACAACGTTCGGAATAATCGGGCTAATCAGGTCAGTCGAACCGCAGTTCCATGATGATCGCGTCCTCACCTGGGCCGTAGTAGTGCCTTCTCAAACGCCGTTCTTCAAATTCAAACTTGCGATAAAGCTGTCTCGCAGCGAGGTTCGAACGGCGAACTTCCAGCGTAACGAGACCCGCTCCCGTCGATTTTGCCTCGTTGACGGCCTCTGTCATCAGCACAGCGCCGATTCCCTGCCGCCGCGAATCCGGATGTACGGCAATATTCAGGACGTGGCACTCGTCGGCAATCAGCCATCTGCATAGAAAGCCGGCTATCGAGCCGGCGCCGGCGCCCTCGTCCGGGGTAACGACCATGATTCTCGAAAAAGGCAGAGTCAGTTCGCGCTGAAATGAGGCGACCGTCCAGGGGGCAGGGAACGCCAGCCGCTCGATCTCGATGATCCGAGGCAGGTCGCGTAGTGTGGCGTCCCGAATGTGGATCGCCATCTAAACCAACGATTCTTCAGGCAGCGCGCTGAAAATCCGCCGCATCCGCCTTGAGCACGACCACCTCGAGCACCTTGTCGCGCATCCGATGCTTGAATGCGCTCACCGGTTTGCCGAATTCGATTCGCGTCGTAAAGTCGGCCGGGAACGATGACGAAACGTACGATAGCCGGCGAATCGTCTCGCCGCGCACGCTGGCGCTAATCGCGATCACGTTGTCGCCAAGGATAATGTTGTAGTCGTAGTCGGGCATCTCGTCAGGCAGATTCCACAGCCGCTTGAGCGACGACGGCGGCAGCATGCGCGGCATTTCCAGCCGCACCAGGTAGGCGTTGGCATATTCGGCGACGGTGTAAACCGTGCCGTAGCGCCGGTCGCGCTCGGTCTTGTCCTCATGCATCGTGCCCTCGAATCCGTCGAAGGCCACTTTGCGCTCGGTTTTTCTGCCCGCACCGCTCGCGCGCACCAGGATTGAGCCGAGCGGCGCGAGCGCGAGCCCGTACCAGCATCCGCGATAGGTCAGCTCATGCGCGGGCTTGGCGTGAATCACGCCCTCGCGCAAGCGCCATGCGGCCTCGCCGGCGGCAATCAGCACGCCCAGCATGATCCATCCGCCAGTGCTCTGCGAAAACAGTTTGTCGCCCAGCACCGCGACGGCGAACGCCGTCAGGATCGCGGGATAAAGAGCCAGGTTCAGAATCATGTTGAGCGCGGTCGAACGTTGCCGCGAGAATCCCGAAGTACTGCCTACCGCATGCTCGAGATTCGCCTTGACTGCGTCGGGCATCGCACCGAGTACCGGCTCCGCCAAGCGAAATGCGATCATAACGGGCACCGGCGCAGTCCGAATCGGCGACGCGTCGACCGATCCAAGCACAGTATCGAAATCCGCATCGAGCTCGCCGGGAAAATGCTTCTCGCCGACGGGGCCGGGCAGCGCGCCGATATCTTTTGGCAGATGCATCATCGCGAGTCCCGCGGCTGCGACGCTCGCCACTGGTGCAGGCGCTGCGGCAGCCGGCTTGGGAGCGGCAGCTGCAGGTGCCGCCGCAGGCTTGGGCGCGGCTGCGGCAGCGGCGCCGTTGGTGGCAACCTCGGCGCCACCGGCTGCCGGGGCAGGCGCGCCGCCTTCCTTGCGAAAGCGCGACGGTGCGTCGTCGGGGAAAGCAGTCTCGGGATGCAACTCACGCGCGCGCGCGAGCAGCACGCTTTCGGTCTCCAGGTTCGCGGGGTCGGGGACGCAGCAATCTACAGGGCATACCGCGGCACAGGCCTCATGGTCGTAGAAGCCGACGCATTCGGTGCACTTCGACGGCACGATGTAGTAGATGTCCTGCGCGATTGCGGCGCCCGGCGTGCCATTCAGTTCCCATGGCACTCCGCCCGCGTAAATCGCCGTGTTCGGACATTCCGGCTCACATGCACCGCAGTTGATACATTCGCTCGTGATCGTCGTCGCCATCTCGTAACCGAACCTCAGTTAAATGATGTAGTGAAAAAATCCGACAACAGTGGCGCGGGCCGCCGTGCCCGCGGGCCGCGGCCGCATTTGCCCGCCGCAGCAGACGATAACCGCTGAAAGTTTTGTCTGTCAATCACGCTCGATTCGATCCGTCTAATAGTGTAGCGCGCGATAGGTGCCGAACAGAACCGGCATTTGGTGCCTCACCTTGCGTTCGTAAACGGGTTTTGTAACTATTACCGCGACTACCCGTCCAGCCCTGGCTGTTGATCTGACTAACAGTGTACCGGGACGGACTGCTTACTTGAACCACTGGAGGAAAGATCTGATGAAGACAATCGTAAAAGTACTTGGTGTCGCGGCTGTGACAGCGCTCATGACCGCATGCGGTCCTAACATGCAGACGATACAGAATGCCACCGATCGCGCGCAGGCGGATGCGACCAAGGCGGACGCCTCGGCGAACGCGGCGGACGCTTCGGCCAACCAGGCGGCGACCGCGGCTCAGCAGGC
>JBEKLS010000273.1:0-5264 GCA_050010075.1 Binatus sp. (SeqCode)
TCTGGTCGGGTTTGAGGCGCGTCGCGTCTTCCTTCAACAGTGCCGTGCGCGTGGGCAGAATCAGCGCGAGACTCAGCCATCCCTGGCCCGCGCCGACCACGCGGCCACCGGTCAGACGGCGCGTCATGTTGATGCCGTCGCGCTCGGCCGGTCCGCGATACAAATGATAGCGGCCGATGGAGACGCAGCGGCCCGGCGACGAGTAGATGAGCAGGACGGGCGGCGTCTGCCGCGCCGCTACCGCGTCGAGGAAATGGAGCTCGAGGCCGACAACGTCGTCGGGAGCGAGCGCAGGCGCGAGGATTACGTCAAGGACAGGCACGAAGGGATTATAGCCTTCGCATTGCGCTCGATGCTTGCGCGCAGGATAAGGACCCTCACCTTCATCCTCTCCCTCACACCGAGAGGAGACAGACCAGGCTACGCGCCGCGGCCCATTCTGGCGTCGAACTCCTGCGCTACCTTCTCGTCGTTCTCCATCAGTTGCTCGCTGTCGAGATCGGCGTACGCCATCACGCCCATGTTCGAATACGCTCGACGAATCTTGGGCCCCCACAGGCCGATGTTCTTGATGGTGGGGACTATTCGCGAGAACAAGCGGGACTGAAACTGGCGCATATCTGGCGACGAATCGACGTACTCGACGCACTGCTCGACCGGCAGCCCGACAGTTTCCCAAACTTCTTCCGAGCGGAAGCGATCGCGCATCAGATATGACGCCTCGACCGCGAACTCTTCGCGCTCGTCGCGCTCGGCCTGGGTCAGCTCCGGATAGTAATCGCGCAACGCGAGGCGGCCGAAAGCGACGTGCCGCGCTTCATCCTGCATAACATACGCGTTGACGGCGGCGGCCAGCGAATTCTGAGCGGTGTCGCGGATGCCGGCGAACGCGGCCAGGGCCAGGCCCTCGATGAGGACCTGCATCCCGAGATAGGTCATGTCCCATCGCGAGTCGCTCAGCACGTCGTTGAGCAGGCGCTTGAGCGGCGGAGTGATTGGATAGGCGAGGTCGAACTTCTCGTGCAACAGACGCGAGTAGGTCTCGACGTGGCGCGCTTCGTCCATCACCTGCGTCGCGGCGTAGAACTTGGCGTCGACGTTCGGGACCTGCTGGACGATTTTCGCGGTGCAGATCAGCGCGCCCTGCTCGCCGTGCAGGAATTGCGAGACCGACCATGCCTGCATATGGCGTCGCAGATTGGCGCGCTCCTTTTGCGTCAGGCGGTTCCACAGATCGGAGCCGAATATCGAGATGGACTCGTCGGGCAGCTCCTGCGGATTCTCAGGGTCGAGGTTCTGCGACCAGTCGATGCGCGTCGTGGTGTTCCATTGCAGATTCTTGCCCTTCTCGTAGAGCTTGCGCAGCGCGTCGGTACCCTCCTGGTATTCCCACTTGAAAACGGTGTCGAAGCTGCCGGGCACGGCCCATTCGGTCGCGTCCACGGGAATCGCGTAGCGCTGCTTTGTGTTCATGGGAACCCTCTTTTGCGGAGAGGTTTCCCTTGTAGCCCCGCACCGACCGATGCGCAAGCGCGCGACGATTTAAGCGCGCGGTTTGGGCGGCGCTTCGGTTGGCGTTATTTCCAGCGTCAGTTGCTCGGTGCCGCGAATCAGCGTCACCGGCATGCGCACGCCCACCTGGCTCATCGTGAGTTGGCGCTGCAGGTCGTCGATGCCTGCTATCGGCGACGCTGCAGGTCGTCGATGCCTGCTATCGGCGATTCGCCGAGCCTTACTATCTGGTCGCCTTCCTGCACGCCGGCTTGCGCGGCTGGGCTGTTGGGCTCGACCGATGCCACCCGGACGGCGCTTTCAGCGGGCAGGCGATAGAAGCGGACGAAGCGGCGCGGCAGCTCGACGTTGTGGCCGGCGATTCCGATGTAGCCGCGGCTGATCTTGCCGTCTTTGATGAGATGGCCCGCGACCAGCTTGGCGCTGTTGATCGCGATGGCGAAGCAGATTCCCTGCGCGGGCAGGATGATGGCGGTGTTGACGCCGATTACCTCGCCGCGCGAGTTGACCAGCGGTCCGCCGGAGTTGCCGGGATTAAGCGCGGCGTCAGTCTGGATGACGTTGTCGATCAAGCGGCCCGAGCCCGCCCTGAGCGAACGGCCGAGCGCGCTCACCACGCCCGCGGTAACGGTGCATTGGAAGCCGTACGGATTGCCTATCGCGATCGCAAGCTGGCCGACGCGAATCGATTGCGAGTCGCCGAGCGTCACCGCCGCGAGGTTCGAGCCACTGATTCGAATCACGGCGAGGTCGGTCTCGGGATCGTCGCCAATCAGCTCGGCTTCCGACTTGCGTCCGTCGGACAGCGTGACCGAGATTCGCGACGCGCCGTGGACGACGTGGCTGTTGGTGATGATGTAGCCGTCGGGCGCGACGATGAAGCCCGAGCCGCTGCCCGCAGGCGCATCGGGGCGCGGACCGCGGGCGTGAGAGACCTCGATGTTCACCACGGCCGAGCTGACGGACTCGGCGGCGCCGGTTACCGCGCGCGAATAGGCGTCGAACAGATGGTCTTCTGACGAGTCCCGGGACGAATCATTAGAGAACGGACGGCTGCTGCTGAGAGCGGCGCCATCCGAAACCAATTTCAAAGATGAACGCATGTCAGATACTCCTGGAGAACAAAGATAATCACGATTTGCCAGTTGTGGCGGTCGTCAAACCGGTGTTAAATCCTTGCCATCACGGGGGCTTCAGCGTGAAGCGCATGGAGGAGGGGCTATGGGTGGACGGATGACGCGGGTGGCGTGGATGGTGACGGCGGCGGGGATGATAGCGCTCTCGGGATGCTACATCTTCTCGCCGTCGCAGGCAGCGGTGGACAAGCAGCAGACCGCATTGCATTTCGACGTGTCGCAATGCACACAGACGGGGCCGAACGTCTATAAATGTCCGGGCGTCGACAAGTCGATTTGCGGCGCCTTTTACGCAGGGCAGCAAGTCGATTGCGTCTCGCTGGACAAAGACGGCAACGTGATGGTGATGAAGCAATAGCGCGCGCCATCGCTCTTACCTTCACCCGTGCCCAAGGAAGCGTGAGACCCACGGTGGGTTTCACCACAGTCAAGTTCTGACTCCCTCATTCCCCCTAGCTTTACTCCTCTGACTGGCTCTGTTAATTTGGTCGGCTAACGATAAAGGAAAAGGGAAAGTAAGAACTCCGAATGCCTCTTCCATCAGCCCGTAAGCGGGAAGTCATCCAAGCCAACGCTCGGACCACCAATGACAGTGGCTCGCCTGAAGTTCAGGTCGCGCTGCTCTCGGCCCGGATCGATCAGTTAACCCAGCATCTCGCGGCGCACAAAAAGGACCATCATACGCGCCGTGGCCTGTTGCGACTGGTCGGCAAGCGTCGCCGGCTGCTTGACTACCTGCATTCGCGCGACTTTTCGCGCTACAAAGGGCTGATCGAAAAGCTGGGCATCCGGAGATAGGCCGCACATATTCTGCCGCGCCGCCCTCAACACATCGGGCGGGCGGGCCTTGGCTGCCACCCTGGCAGGTAACAAGGCGCGTCCTCTGTGACGCCTCGCGGGCATCGAAAATACCGCAATCGTCGCGCGGCCTCAGATCCTCCCTCAGGTATCATTAATGTACGAGAAACTCGAAATTGATTTTGCGGGGCGCAAGCTCTCGCTCGAAACCGGCAAGCTCGCCAAGCAGGCGCATGGCAGCGTGCTCGCGACCTACGGCGATACCGTGGTGCTCGCGACCGTGGTCTCGCAGTATGAAGCGCGGCCCAACATGGACTTCCTGCCGCTGACGGTGGACTACGTCGAGAAGACGTTTGCCGCCGGCAAAATTCCCGGCGGTTTTTTCAAGCGTGAAGGCCGCGCCTCAGAGAAGGAGATTCTCACCTCGCGCCTGATCGACCGCGCGATGCGCCCGCTGTTCCCCAAGGGCTACGATCGCGAAACGCAGATTATCGTGACGGTGCTGTCGGCCGATCGCGACAACGATTCCGACATGCTCTCGCTCATCGCCGCGTCTGCGGCGCTGCTGGTTTCCGATATCCCGCACAAGGGGCCAGTGGCGTCGGTGCGGATGGGGCGCGTCGAGGGCAAAATTGTCGTCAATCCGACTTTCGGTGAACTCGAAGGCAGCGACGTGTCGCTCGTCGTCGCGGCCAGCCCCGACTCGATCATGATGCTCGAGGGCGGCGCACAGATTGTTGACGAAGAGGTCATCCTCGAGGCTCTGTTTACCGCGCACGAGTCGATGCAGCCGATATTCGCGATGCAGGAAGAACTGCAACGCCGCGCGGGCAAGCCCAAGCGCGAATTCGCAGTGAAGGAGCGTGACGCGGCGCTCGTATCGGCCGTCGAAAAGAGCATCGGCGACGGAATCGAGAAAGCGCTCGCCACCAAGGGCAAGAAAGAGCGCGCTGCCGCGGTCTATGCAGTCAGCGACAAGGTCGTCGCTGAGCTCGCCGAAAAGTTCCCTGATCGCTCCAAGGAAATTATCGACGCTTGTGACTATCTCGTGCGCACGCGCGTGCGCCTGGCGATCCTCGACGACGACAGGCGCATCGACGATCGCAAATCCACCGACATCCGGCCGATCAGCGCCGAAGTGCAGGTGCTCCCGCGCACCCACGGCTCCGCGGTGTTCCAGCGCGGCGAGACTCAGGCGCTGGCGACCGTCACGCTCGGCACTTCCTCAGACGAACAGAAGATCGACGCGCTGCTCGGCGAGCGTTTCAAGAAATTCCTGCTGCATTACAACTTCCCGCCATTCTCGACCGGCGAGGTGAAGTTCCTGCGTGCACCGTCGCGCCGGGAAATCGGCCACGGCGCGCTCGCCGAACGCGCGCTCTCTCCGATACTGCCCGACGAAGACGTCTTCCCGTACACGATTCGTGTCGTGTCGGACGTGCTCGAATCCAACGGCAGCTCCTCGATGGCCACAGTGTGCGGCGGCAGCCTCGCGTTGATGGACGCCGGCGTGCCGACCAAGTCGCCGGTCGCGGGCATCGCGATGGGCCTGGTCAAGGAAGGCGACAAGGTTCGCGTGCTGACCGACATCCTCGGCGACGAGGACCACCTCGGCGATATGGACTTCAAGGTCGCGGGCACCAAAACCGGCGTCACCGCGATCCAGATGGACAACAAGGCCGGCGGCGTGTCGAAGGACATCATGCGCCAGGCGCTGCATCAGGCGCGCGACGCGCGTTTGTTCATCCTCGGCGTGATGGAAAAGGCGATGCCCACGCCGCGCAAGGACGTGTCGAGCTACGCGCCGCGAATCGTCAC
>JBEKLS010000274.1:0-3622 GCA_050010075.1 Binatus sp. (SeqCode)
GCGCGTTCGTCGTCGCCGACCCAGTACGAGAGATTCATCGAGGCGAATGCGCCCGTGCTGGCGCCGCCTGAACGTCCGATGAAGCCGTGGCAGATCGAAGCGTCCGGCCATGCGCGAATGACTTCGAGGCGGCTCGAGTCTGTCGATAATTCATTGTGCGTTTGCACGTAAAGCGATCCGGCGCGAGGCGCCGGGCTGTTCGCTCACCGAAGGATAACCTATAATTTGGATCTTTGGAATTTGAGGTTTTGCCGCCTATGAATGGTTACGAATATCTGGTGGCGCGAAATCGCCTGATGCAGCGGCTCGAAGAGGAGCTGGCTCCGCTGGCACCGCTGCCGTTGGCCGAGCGCGAGGCCGAGACCCGCCGCCTCCAGGCGAAGTTCGACGTGCAGCTGGCCGAGTTGTACGCAAAAGTGGCCGACGAATATCCGGGCGAGCGCAAGAAAAAGGCGCGGCCGATCGCCGACCCGCGGTAAGTGGTTGGGAGCAAGCTTGGATCGCTCAATCAGTATCCGGGGCGCGCGCACTCACAACCTGGCTGATATTTCGCTCGAAATTCCCCGCGAGAAACTGACCGTCGTCACGGGAGTGTCCGGCTCGGGCAAGTCGAGCCTCGTGTTCGACACCGTCTATGCTGAGGGGCAGCGGCGCTACGTCCAGAGCCTTTCGACTTACGCGCGGCTGTTCCTGGAGCGGATGGAGCGGCCGGACGTCGATTCGATTTCCGAGATTCCGCCGGCGCTCGCGCTGCGCCAGAAAAATACCATCAAGAATGCGCGATCGACGGTCGGCACCGTCACCGAAATCAGCGACTACATCCGCCTGCTGTTCGCGACGGTCGGGCGCACCGTGTGTCCGAAGTGCGGCGGCGAGGTCAGCCGCGACTCGGTCGAGAGCGCGGGCGCGCAAATCCTCGCGGCGCCGGGGCTGTATGTAATCCTGGCGCCGTTCGACGCGGGTTCGCGGTCGCTGGCAGACGCCGCAGGCTACCTGATTCAGAACGGGTACCATCGGCTCTACGCCAACGACGCGATCACCGAGACGGCGGAGTTTGCCGCGCGTGCGATTGCCGCCGAGGCGCAGAACGGAGCCGCGCCGCCTCTCGACACCACGATGATGGTGGTAGTCGATCGAATCTCGGTCGCCGCGGAAAGCGAGATCGAGCGCGTGCGCGAGGCGCTCGAAAAGGCCTTCTATCTCGGCGCCGGGCGCGCGCGGGCGGTGCGCGTCGAGCGTGATAACGGCAATACGCATAGCGTCGGCGCGATTGATTTCGATCGGCGCTTCAACTGTTCGCGCTGCGCCACGGCGTTTGCCGAGCCGACCACCGCGCTGTTTTCGTCGAACAGTCCGATCGGCGCATGCCCCGAATGCGAAGGCTTCGGCCGCACGGTCGAGCTCGATCTCGACAAGGTGATTCCGAATCACAATCTGTCGATGCGCAACGGGCTGGTCGCGCCGTGGCGGACGCCGGCCTATCGCGAGATGAACGAGTGGATGCTGAAGCTGGCGCGGCGCAGGAAGATTCGCACGTCGGCACCGTACTGCGAGATGACCGACGAGGAGCGCACCTGGCTGCTCGACGGCGACGAAGGGCCGCGCGCGAAGTGGGACGAGGACAAGTGGCCGGGCGTGCACGGCTTCTTCAAATGGCTCGAAGGGCGGCGCTACAAGACTCACGTCAGAATCTTGCTCGCGAAGTATCGGCGCTTCGTCACCTGCCCCATGTGCGGCGGCGCCAAGCTCAAGGCCGAGGCGCTCAACGTGCTGGTCGACGGCATCTCGATTGCGGATGTCGGGCGCCTTGCGATTCGCGACCTGGTTGCGTGGCTCGACAAGATTGAATCGATACGCGAGGTGGCGACGCGCGCGGCGGTCGTGATGCGCGAGCTGCGCAACCGCGTCGGCTACCTGGTCGAGGTCGGGCTCGGCTACCTGACGGTCGAGCGTCAGGCGCGCACGTTGTCGGGCGGCGAGGCGCAGCGGATTCACCTGGCGAGCGCGCTCGGCAGCGTGCTGGTCGGGACGCTGTATGCACTCGACGAGCCGACGGTCGGGCTGCATGCGGCGGACGCGCGGCGGCTGCTGGCGGTGCTGCGCAGCCTGCGCGACTTCGGCAACACGGTGGTCGTCGTCGAGCATGATCCTGCGATGATCGCGGGCGCCGATCACGTGGTCGAGCTCGGTCCCGGCGGCGGCAGCGAAGGCGGCCAGCTCACCTACTCGGGGCCGCCGGCCAAGGCGAACCTCGAGAGCATGGCGTCGTCGCCGGGGCGCGTGCTCCTGATGCGCACGCTGGCGAAGCAGCGGAAATTCAGCAAGCGCGATCCCGCCATTCGAATCATCGGCGCGCGCGAGCACAATCTCGCCGATTTAGACGTGGCGATCCCGGCGGGGCGAATGGTCTGCGTCACCGGGGTTTCGGGATCGGGAAAATCGACGCTGGTCGAGGACGTGCTCTACAACAATTATCTGCGCCGATCGGGCGACACCTCGGCGGAGCCCGGCGAATGCGACCGGATCGACGGCCTCGAGCTGATCGGCGAAATGGTGCATATGGGGCAGGAGCTGCCGACGCGCTCGATGCGATCGAATCCGGCGACCTATCTGAAAATCTACGACGAAATCCGCAAGTTGTTCGCCGCCAGTCCCGAGGCGCGGCGGCTGGGCGTGCAGGCGCGGCATTTTTCGTTCAACGTCACCGGCGGGCGATGCGAGAAATGCAGCGGCACCGGCTCCGTGACGATCGAGATGCATTTCATGGCCGATCTCGAGGTGAAATGCGACGCGTGCGACGGCCGCCGCTTTCAGAGCCATATTCTCGCGATCAAGCTGCGCAACTACAGTATCAACCAGGTGCTCGATCTAACGGTCGAGGACGCGCGCGCGTTTTTTGTCCATCATCCGGCGATCGTCAAGCGGCTCGACGCGCTGATAGCGGTCGGCCTCGGCTACATCCGGCTAGGGCAGACCACCTCGACGCTGTCGGGCGGCGAGGCGCAGCGCCTGAAGCTCGCGCGCTTTCTGCTGGCCGATTTGGAGCCCGCGCCGGCCGGCGACGACGGCGCGCATCTGCCGCGCATGTTCATCCTCGACGAGCCGACGACCGGGCTCAGCTCGACCGATATCAAGCGGCTGATCAAAGTGCTCAACCGGCTGGTCACCGAGGGAAACACGCTGGTGGTGATCGAGCACAACCTCGAGTTCATCGCCAACGCCGACTACGTGATCGATCTCGGGCCCGGCGGCGGCGATGAAGGCGGGCGAATCGTGGCGACCGGATCGCCGCTCGATATCGCAGCGTGTGAGAAGTCGGAGACCGGACGCGAGCTGCGGCGGCTGTTCGGATTGCCGGAGCGCGGGCGGCAGGTGAAGTCGGCGCTGCGGGCCGCGGCTGGTGTATAGTTTTGTGATGGACGGAGGCAGAATCCTGAATCGCGCGCGGAAAATGCGCGCTGGACAAGGACCCTCACCTTCATCCTCTCCCTTACAGGGAGAGGAGACAGTCGCTAGGAGGAAGAATGCGCGGACTTAATCGGCTGTCACGAGGCGCGACGCAGCTTGGCTTCGTGGATATTCTGACCGCGGTAGTTCTGCTCGGGATTCTGCTTTGGGCCGC
>JBEKLS010000275.1:0-3614 GCA_050010075.1 Binatus sp. (SeqCode)
ACCGTTAGCGTCAGGCGGTTCGCTGATCCGCGGACGAGCTTGAATCCATTCGCGTGAAGATAGGCCAGTATCGAATCGTAGTCCGCACGGCTCGGGCCGAAGCGATTGGCTATCTGCCGCTGCGTCAGAAATTTGTGGAGATTCTTTGAACGCGGATCGTAGATCTCATGCAGATAACTCTCGAAGCCTGCCTGGTCGTCGCGCTTCAGCACGATCGTTAGTGTGATCGGCTGCGCGCCACTATTGCTCTTCGACGGGATGATCGTCGCCTTCGCCAATGCCGGCAGCACGTGGCCCGGCAGACGAACCATCGCGGGCGGAGCCTCTGATGAATGATAGGCGCTAGCGCTTGCGATGGATGCGCTGGCCAGGAGAAGCGAAAAAACCGACAGTACCAGCAGCCTCAAATGGGCTCGGGACAACATAACCGACAATTCCATTTCACGAACTCCCCTCTCTGCTTTCGCGACGACGCCTTGAACTGACATTGAAAATGATCCTGCGCTGTCATGTCGTCATTTCTTCGGTTCCTTGCCGGTGCCCTCGAGCTTGACGCTTCTTTCGAAGGTCGGCTCGAGGTTGTCGATGATCATCAGCGTGCCGGAGTACTTCATCGCCGCCGTCGGCGCGAAGGTCACCCCCACTTCACAACTGCCCGCCTTGACGCCCTTGGATTTGGGACCAAGGTCTTCGTCGTCGCAGGTCTGCGTGATGCTGAACGGGCTGGTTACGCCGTTCTCCATCTCGATCAGAATCGGCAGCGGCACTTTTTTCTTCTTGACCTTACCCGCGTTGATGACCTTCACGTCTTTGGTTTTGTTCGACCCTACTTCGACATCGCCGAAGTCCAGCCGCTTGGGCGAGACCTTGAGCTTGCCCACGACCGGAGTCGGCGTCGCGGTCGGAGTCGCGGTACGCGTCGCCGCCGCCGTCGGAGTTGCAGTTGCGGTCGGAGTCGCAGCCGACGCGACCACGTTGAAGCCGGTCGAAGAGTTCGACGCAACATATTGTCCGGTGCCCGCGAAGCTCGCGCTCAGAGTCTCGATGCCGGTCCCGCTTGGGGTTACCTGGCAGGTCGCGATGCCTTGTGCGTTGGTCTCCGCCCCGCAGTTCTGGCTGCCGGCCGTGAAGTTGATCGTCTGGCCCGAGACCGCGACGTTTGGATTCTGCGAGACGTCGGTCAGCGACGCGATGAGGTTGACCGTCTGCCCCTCGGTGGCGCCCTTTGGACTCTGGTTGAGGCTCAGGAAGGTCACATCCGAGCCGGCGCCCCAGGTTACAAGGGCAGGACTCGACGTTACCGAGTTGCTGGAAATCGTCGTTGACGCAGTCACGTTATCGATTCCCTCGTGTGCGCCGACGTAACTGAAGGTCGCAACCCCGCTGGCGTTTGTGTTCGCAAGGCCGGTAGTCGGATTCGCTCCGGTCACGGCGAAGGTCACCGGCGTTCCGGTCGGCACCGTTCCGAAATGCACCGAGGCGGTCAGAGTTTGCGACGTGCCCTGTGCCGGATTAGGCGTTGCGACCGAAGGCGACAGGACGAGCGACGGGCTCGCAAGGTTGGTGCTGTAGGCGCAGTCGCCGGCGGTGTCGGTGATCCTAAACACGGCGTTGCCATCACCGAGGTAGATGCAGCCGTCGGGTCCGAAGACCGAGGCCAGAGCCTGGATGCCGACGTTGCTGTTTGCGATCAATGCGCCCGCGCTGGGCGGACTGGTGGTGAGATCGAACGTTCCCAGCCCGCTGCTGTTCGGGTTGAGGGCCAGACTGCCCGAGATGAGATACTGCGCGCCGCCGCCCGTAGCGGTTCCCGCCGCCAGCAGAATATCGTCGGCCGCATCGATGCTGGAAAGCGTCGTGACCGTTGCCGGCTGGGTGGTGTTGGTCCCTCCGACTTTCACCACGGTGCCGGCGTAGTCGTTGCCGAACTGGGTGCCGCCGAACGTGTAGATGGTTCCGTCGGGCGCGAAGGTTAACTGGTAGTTGCCCTGGGTAGGCAGCGTCGCGTAGTTCGACAGGGTCGCACTTCCACTGCCGGGATTGGAGACCCGGTACAGTGTATTGCTCCCGGACGGCCCCTCGCACGCGTCATTGACGAACAAGTCGCCGGAGAGCGGATCAGCCGCCATGTCCTCCGCGCATTTGATACCCGTCACCACCGTGCCGACCACCGCGCCGTTCGAAGGGTCGAGCTCGATGACACCGCCGGTGCTGGTCCCGCCGGTGGTTGCGCCCTGCGCCGCATAAAGATTGCCGCCTTGGTATACGAGCTGGCCCACTGCGGAGCCGAGTGTGCCGTTGAGCAGGTTGCCTGCACCGGCTACGCCGCCGCCCGAAGGAAGCTTGTAGATATCGCCGGTGGGCAGATCGGACACGTAGATATTGCCCGAGCCGTCGAATGCGATTCCGCCGACGCCCGGGCATCCGCCGAAGTTCACCTGGCCGTCGCCGTAGGAGAAGTTCTCCGCCAGCAGGCCGGTGACATAGGGCGTCACGACGTAGCCCGGCGCCGCGATCGGAGTGCCGTTGCCACATCCGGGTTCGGGCGCGCTGCTGAAAGTGACTTCGGCGGTTTCAGGAAACGGCAGATTACCGTCGGTCACGTCGGTCGCGCTGTAGGTCACGCTTTCGTTGTTGGTGTCGGTCACCGTGAACTGGATCTCGCCGCTGGAATCGGTGACCGGAGGATTGGGTCCAGTGATGAGCGAGTTGCCGCCGGTCTGCGAGATCTGGATCAGCTTGCCCGGAGTCGGGCGCCCCAGAGAGTCCTGCAGTGTGATCGTGATGTCCGCCGGCGTCTTTCCATCGGCCGTTACCTCGGACGGATCCGCCATTAAGCTCGCTCCGGCGGCGGGGGGCACTATAAAATCGACGGTCTGTGGCGTAGCCAGCGTAACGCCGTCGGTCTGATCAATGGCGGTGAAGGTGACGTCCTCGAGCGTCTCGTCCGCGACCTGAAAAGTCACCGAACCATTAGAAGCGCTCGAAACGCCACTCGCGGGCGTGATTTGAGCATTGCTGCCGGAGTTGTGAGAAAGCTTTACCGTCTTGCCGCCCACGCTGTTTCCGTTTGCATCGAACAACTGTACGGTGACGTATCCGACGGTCTTACCGTCATCGTAAATTCCATTTGGAACAACGCCATCGACTGGTGTCTTGATAGAGAGATCCTCCGTCGAGAGCGTCGCACTGGGCGTCCCGCTGCTTCGGCCCGCAAGCAGCAGGTCCAGCGCACTTCCGTTGGGCGATCCGAGGCCGACGTGGAAAAAGTCGCTTCCGAGCGCCGCGGCATCATGGAAGCCGCCGGCCTCGGCCAGGGGATATATCTTGGGATTCAGGAATCCCAGGTTAGTGCCTTGCGCCTGGTTCAGGAGGGCTACAAAAGCTGCCCACATTGGCGCAGCGACGCTGGTGCCGCCGTAGAGCGAGCCGGTCGGGCAACCACCCGCGTCCGCCTCACAGATCTCTGTCCCCATAAAAGGATCCGCGTTAACCACCACGTCCGGGATGGATCGATTGCCCATGCTGTTGAGGCTGCTCTGATAACTCGGGGTTGTGAAAAACTTGCTGATGCCGAAGCCGCCAGATCCGGCCGGCGGAATGGTGCTGTCATC
>JBEKLS010000276.1:0-3601 GCA_050010075.1 Binatus sp. (SeqCode)
AGGCGCAGCTAAGAGGCGTCACTCCTGGCGAGCATCGCGATCGAGCCGTGGTTGGGGGTGCGTCGGTTGGCGTCGAGAAAGATCCGGGGTCCCTCGGCTTCGCTCGGGATGACATACGAGGACGACGCGCTCACACATTACTCGATCAACGATCCGCGGCGGCGACCCATAGGTGGATTGCCGCGTAGGCTCGCCAGGGGCGCCAGTTTTCCGCGAGATCCAGGAACTGCTCCTCAGATAGGTGCGTTCGACTGCTCGTCAGTATCCGCCGGAGTCCCAGATCGCCGGAGGGAAAGGCGTCGGGCTCGCCGAACGCGCGCATCGCGATGTAGTCCGCGCGCCGGCGGCCCATTCCATGGATTGCTGAGAGTCGCGAGATAATGTCGTCGAGGCTTTTGCAGGTGGCCGGATCGAGCTTTCCTTGGCAGGTCGCTCGCGCCAATGCTCGAAGGGTTTCCGCACGAGCCGGCGGAATGCCGATGCTTGCAAGACTGGCTGCGGCCAGCACCTCGGGCCGCGGAAACAGATGGGTGAGCTTCGGCGCCGAGGTCTTGATCGGCCGCCCGAAAGTCCGCACGAGCCGCCCAATGATCGCCTTGCTATCAACAAAGGTTAGCTGCTGACCCAGCACGGCGCGGACTGCGAGCTCAAACGCGTCCCACGCGCCCGGCACCCGCAGACCGGGTCGCGCCCGCAGCATATCGCCGAGCCTCGAATCGCGCGCAAGATGATTTGTAATCTGTAGCGGGTCCGCACCGAGATCGAAAATCCTTCGCACCCTTTCCACCACCAGCATGAGCTGTTCGTAGCTCGGCAAGGTAACTCGCACGCGAAGCAGCGGCTCATGCGGATGAGGCCGAACTTCGATTTCGCCGGCCCGTCCACTGACCTCGACGGTCCGCCGATAACATTTGTCGTCGATGAATTCCGTTCCCGGCGTTGCGCGATCCCTCAGGAAGCGAATCAGGGTGTTCCAGTCAAACGGCGGACGATAAGGCAGGTAAAGAGTGATACCGCCGTGGCCGGCCGTCATCTTCGCGCCGGAACGCTGCGCTCGCAGTCCGGTCGGGGACATCTCGAACGTCGTTCGCATCGCGTGGTTGAACTGGCGAACGCTCTTGAAGCCCGAGTAGGACGCGATCTTCGTGATTGCGAGGTCGGTCTGATCGAGCAGGTTTCGCGCGAAGTGGACGCGCCGCGTGCTCGCGATTTTCACCGGCGACGCGCCAAGATGCTGAAGAAACAGCCGCCGCAGGTGACGCGAGCCAAGCCCGACACGCTCCGCGAGCGCGTCGACGCCGCCGACATCGAGCGCACCACCCGAGATCAGTTTGAGCGCGCGCGAGACTACCGCCGAGGTTCCCAGCCACGCGGGCGTGCCGGGGGAAGTATGAGGGCGGCATCGACGGCAGGGCCGGAAACCTGCGGCTTCAGCCGACGCTGCCGATGGATACCAGCGGACGTTGGCCGGCTTCGTGAGCGGCACCGGGCAAATCGGACGGCAGTAAACTCCGGTCGTGACGACGCCGGCGAAGACGCGCCCATCGAAACGCCGGTCACGACTGTAGATAGCCTGCCAGCAGATCTCCGGATCGATCTCCGGCCTGTCGCTAAGATCATTCGCGCGCATCCGTAGCTCCCGACCAACCGGATTATATCCGATTGGCAGGAATTCGGGTGGCAATTTTCGGACATCTACTGAGCGCGTTGCACAGAAGGCAAATCGCGGCAAAGCGGGCGCGGGCGGAGCGCCACCGACGAGTCGGTGCTCGAGTTACATCGTGGTGTCGACGGTGCCAAGCAGCGAGGATATCGACGAGCCCATCGTCTGGTAGGCCACGAAAACGAGAACCGCAACCGCTGCGAGAATCAGCGCATACTCGGCCATCGTCTGCCCCCGCGCGAACGCATCAGCCTTCGCGTACAGTTTCCTGATTGAATCCATTCTCCTGTCCCTCCTCTAGTTTCTTGTCCCGAATGCTTATCAACGGCAGCTTCCAGTTGGCTGGAAGCGCCTTACCTTTAGTCGGTAAAGCGCACGTACGTCGGATATTACTAACTGAAGCTGCAATGGGCGTGGGCAGGAATGACGGTCATTCCACCCCAGCCAGGCGCTACACGAGCGGGTCGCGTCGGCTCACGCGTTCTTGCGCGCGATTATCACCGTATGCACCGCGCGCGGGCTCACCTTCTCGTTGCGCTCGAGCGTAATCGGATGGCCCTTGAGCACGTCCTTCTTGCGCAGCTTGGTGGTCCATCCGAGCTGGCGCGCGACCGGATTGAAAATCGTGTTGAGCGCCGCGACTACGGGGTTCGCGCTCTGGAAATGAGTGGTGAGCGCGATGCGCCCGCCGGGCTTACACACGCGCACCATCTCGGACATCATCCGGTACGGATCGGGCACCACGGTGAGGACGTGAAACGAGGTCACGTAGTCGAAGCTGTCGTCGGGATACTCGAGATTGAGCGCATCGCCCTGCCGCAACTCGATATGCCCCCAGCCGTGCTCGGTCACGCGTTTCTTCGCGCGCGCGAGCATGTCGGCCGACGGATCGATTGCGACCACGTGCGCGTACGGCGGATATCCGTCCAGCGCGATTCCGGTGCCGACACCGACCTCGAGCACGCGGTTACCGGGTCTGAGATTCAGGCTCTCGATAACCTCATGCTCGCGATCGACGAAGACGCGGCCGAAGAAAAAATCGTAGAAGCGCGCGAGGTCGGAGTAGACGCGGCTCTCATGGGGTTGGGACATTGAAGGAACTCCTCCGCGCTCGATGCAACCGGGAGATCGGTGCGGGACAGGGTTATCAGCGCGGGACCCTCAGGCGGCCGCGTTGATTCCTCGCAACTGACGTTTGACAGAAGTTATATCGCGCTTGCGAAATCGCCATTGGCGGCCCTTCTTGAAGGCCGGAATAATGTTGCGGCGGGCAAACTCGTTGACGGTGTCGGGGCTGAGGTCGAGCAGGAACGCGACTTCGCGGGAATTGAGCAGTATGTCGTCTTTATCGGCCATGTGAGTCCAACAAGACGCCTCGTTTCGGGGATTTTGTCAGGACGCGATTTTGTAGTATGCGCCAATCGGCGAAGTCAAGGTAGCAACTGGCGCGCATTAGAGATTTCCCCACAACCCCGCAAAATCAGCTAGTTCGAATGCTTGTTATAGCATAATTAAGGTTAATTAAACACTAATTCTGGTCAGCTTGCGCATCGAGATTCTGTAGTCATACCACGCTCGTGTAACAACGATACACGAAAACAATCCGGTCAGCACTCCGACGCATAGTGTGACGGCGAAGCCTTTCACCGGTCCTGTCCCGAACTGAAAAAGAATCAGTCCCGCGGCGAACGTCGAAATATTCGAATCGCGAATCGCCGACCACGCGCGCTCGTAACCGAGCTTCACCGCCTCGCGCGGCGACTTGCCGTTGCGCAACTCCTCGCGCATTCGTTCGTTCACCAGCACGTTGGCGTCGACCGACATGCCGAGCGTCAGCACGATCCCCGCGATACCCGGCAAGGTCAGCGTCGCGCCGAGCGCAGCCATCACGCAGATCAGCAGCAGGATATTCAGCGACAGCCCGAAATCGGCGAGCAG
>JBEKLS010000277.1:0-4549 GCA_050010075.1 Binatus sp. (SeqCode)
CCTCGGACAAGGAGAGGTTAAGAATCGGCGCGGGCGGCAGATCAGTAGGACTTCGCGAAGTACGCGCGCTCGGTAGCCGGTTCGCCGCATACCAGGCACTTGCCTGCTGCTACGCCGTCGTTTGTCAGCGGAATCGCGCGGCAGGTCGCCTTCGTTTGTTCGCGGACTCGGGTCTCGCACACCGGATTGCCGCACCAATAGATGTAGGCGAATCCGCCGCCGCCTTCGCCTTCCATATGCTTACGAAAGACCGCGTAATCGTCGAACGCTCGCGTATTCGCGACCATCGCGGCCTTGGCTTGCGTGTAGAGATTTTTCTGAATCTCGCCGAGCAGCGCGCTGACCGTATCCGCGATCGTTGCCAGCGACGCCTTGCTCTTCGATTCCGGACCGGACTTGTCGCGCCGCGCCAGTACCGCCTCGCCGGACGCGACGTCGCGCGGTCCGATCTCGATTCGCACCGGCACGCCGCGCATTTCCCAATCGTTGAACTTGAAACCCGGCGTCATTCCTTCGATGACCGCCTGTGTCGACGCGACCGTCGGCGGGAGCCGCAAGCCCTGGTCGTCGCCATGCGCCATCACGATCGCACCGAGCAGGCGGGTCGACACGCCCCAACTCGTCTGCCACACGAACTGCATCTGATTTTGATCGTCGAGGTAGCGGATCTCGAACGGCTTTGCGAAGTTCTGGCCGAGAAAGTGCGACGTGCCGCATTGCAGCGCGCGCCCGTCGCCCATCAGGCCTTCGATCGAATAGGTCTCGACCGCGCCGGGGAATCGTTCGGCCGCGCTCTTGCGTCCGACGATCAGCGGAATTGCGAGGAACTCCTCGACGAAATTGCGATAGACCTCGAGCATCCCGAGCGTCTCGCTCTGCGCTTCCTCGGCGGTCGCATGCGCCGTGTGTCCCTCCTGCCAGAGGAATTCCGCGGTGCGCAGGAACAGCCGCGTGCGCATTTCCCATCGCACGACATTGCACCATTGATTGACCATCATCGGCAGGTCGCGATGCGATCGAATCCACTGCGCGAACATGTGATTGATGATCGTCTCGGAGGTGGGCCGAACGATCAGCGGCTCCTCGAGCTCCTTGCCGCCGCCGTGCGTGACTACCGCCAACTCGGGCGCGAACCCCTCGACGTGTTGCGCCTCCTTTTGCAGGAAGCTCTGCGGGATGAACAGCGGGAAGTACGCGTTGCGCGCGCCGGTCTTCTTGATGCGCTTGTCGAGCTCGTCGCGCAGCGCCTCCCAAATCGCAAACCCGTCGGGACGAAACACGATGCATCCGCGCACCGGCGAATAGTCGGCCAGCTCGGCGCGCAGGCAGATGTCGTTGTACCACGCGGCGAAGTCCTCGCTGCGTGGCGTCACCTTCTTGTCGTTTTGTTTTGTTTGTTTTTCTGCCATTCGTGTTGTGTGACGATTGCGATTATCGTCAATTGGTACAGTCTCCGGATAAAATCGGCTGGAATCAACTTAGTCCGGAGCGCGCCCGAGGTGAAAGGATGAAGCTGAGACTCCGAGCAGCCGCTGCCGGCCTCGCGCTTGCCATTGCAGTTTTCGCGTCGGCGGCGTCGGCGCAAAGCGATGCCAATAATTTCGCCGTGCGGACGATAGAAGTCGACGGCAACGGCGAGACGCGCACGTCGCCCGACACCGCGGACCTGGAACTCGCGATCGAGACGCAGGCGAAAACGGCAGAGCAGGCGGCCTCGCGCAACGCGGCGCTGGCGACCAAGGTGATCGACGCGCTCAAGTCCAAACTTGGCGACAAGGGCAAGATTACCACCGGCGGCTATTCGCTGAATCCCATGTACAGCCAGCGGCCGAGCGAGAATCCCACGATTATCGGCTACACGGCGCAAAACACGGTGACGGTGCATACCGGTGAGCTGGATCTCGTTGGTGCGCTGATCGATTCCGCGATTGCGGCCGGTGCGAATCGAGTTAACTCGCTCAGCTTCAGCGTCAGGGACGACACGAAGGCGCGCGCCGAAGCGATCGCGATCGCCACCCGCGACGCGCGCGCGCAGGCCGACGCGCTCGCAGCCGCACTGGACGTGAAGCTCGGCAAGGTGCTCAAGGCGACGACGGTGTCGGCCGAGCGGCCGGTGCCGATTCGGATGGGTCGCGCGATGGCGATGTCGGCCAGCGTCGAAACTCCGGTCGAGCCGGGCGAGGTGACGGTGCCGGCGACGGTTTCCCTGATCTTCGAGATTGAGTAGCCGCTATGCTGAAGCCCGGTGATCCCGCTCCACAGTTCGATCTGGAATGCGCCCTTGACGGACGTATCGCGCGCTGCAGGCTCGCGAAAATTTCCACCGAGCTGGTTCTGATCTTTTTCTATCCGCGCGACTTTTCGTTCGTCTGCCCGACCGAGGTCACCGGCTTCAACAACGCGCTGAAGGAATTTACCGCCGAGGACACTGCCATCGCCGGCGTCAGCATCGACAACGTCGATAGCCATCTGCGATGGGCGCGCGAGCTCGGCGGAATCGGCTACCCGCTGCTCGCCGATCCCGATGGCAGCCTCGCGCGCGCCTACGGCGTTTTCGACGATGCTGAAAAAGTCGCGCTGCGGGCGACTTTCATCCTCGACCGGAAACGCAAAGTTGTATTCGCGGTGTCATGCCCCCTCAACGTCGGACGCAGCGTAGTCGAGACGCTGCGAATCGTGCGCGCGCTCCGCACCGGACAGCTCTGCCCCGCCGATTGGAAGCCGGGCGTCGAGTTCGGTCCAACTGATCGCCAGTTCTAGGTCGAGCTTGGCCGCAGTAGCCGATCCCGCCGAAAAAAAGCAGCTCTTCGAGCGGCTCTCGAGCGTGCGCGAAATTGTTTTCGGCGTGCAGGACGGCGTGCTGACGACCGCCGGCGTGCTATGCGGGCTGAGCGGCGCGGTCTCGCAGCATTCACAGGTCGCGCTCGCCGCGCTCGCGTCCACTGCGGCCGGCGCGCTCTCGATGGCTGCAGGAGCCTACCTGGGCGGCCGCGCTGAAACTGAGGTGCTGCGTGCCGAGCTCGAGCTCGTGCGCGCCGAGGCCGCCGCCAAGCCGTACACCGTGCAGGAGGGGCTGCTCGACGAGCTGTGCAAGGAAGGGCTCGATCGCGAGGCCGGCTATCGCATCGTGCGACTGCTCAGCACCGCGCCAAAGGCGCTCGAATCGACCGCCGAAGCAAAAATGTTCGGCCTCGGCGGCTCGATGCTCGGCTCACCCGCCATCGACGGCGTCGTAATGGGCATCGCATTCCTCGCCGGCGCGCTCATCCCGCTGTTGCCGTATATGCTCATCAAGGTTCCGCGTTACGACCTTGGCGGCGCGCTCGCTGCCACCGCGCTTACGTTGTTCAGCGTTGGATACTTCGAAGGATGGCTCGCGCATCGCCGCGATCGCTGGCGGTCGGGCATGCGCTTTCTTGCGATCGCGATGAGCGCGGCGGCGGCCGGCTACCTGATTGGCCTCGCGATCTCGCCACTCGGGGCAACCGCAGGCTAACCTTGTTCGCGTGAAAATTCCCGCGTACTCATCGGTCACTGCATTTCTCGAGCACTATCGCGCGCTCAAATCAGATCCGTCGCGCCGCTCCGGCGACGAGCAGCTATTCACTGAAATGTCGGCTGCGATCGCGACGCTTCCGCCTGATAGTCAGGCTGCGCTCGACTCCGTCGATGACAACTCGAGCGCCAAACGCCATCGCGAGCGTGCCATACTCCAGCTTCATCGCGAGCTCGCCGCGCGCGGGATCGTGGCGGCCTGAACAATGCTCGCTTATATAGTTCGGCGAATTTTTTTCGGAGCGGCGGTATTAATCGGAACGTCGGTCATTACGTTCGCAATCGCTTTCGTAGTTCCCGCCGATCCCGCCGTTGCGATGGCCGGGGCTATCTTGACCGCGCGATTCACGGCGACCTCGGCCGCTCGTATATTCGCCGCGAGAGCGTGACGCGGCTGATTGCCGATCGCTTTCCCGCGACCGCTGTGCTGGCGGGTTCCGCGATGGCGTTGTCATTGATTCTCGGAATCGCGATGGGCGCCGTCGCTGCAGCGTATCGCGGGCGCGCCGCCGACAACGTGCTGCTCGTCATATCGCTGGCGCTCGTGTCGGTTCCGGTGTTCTGGCTGGGCACGATGCTGCTGATCGCGGTCGCAGCGACCATTCGCTCGTTTCCGCTCGGCGGTTACGGCGGCCCGGTGAGTTTGATCCTGCCGACTGTGACGCTGGCGGTCGGCTCGGCTGGTTACTATTCGCGCGTTCTGCACACCAGCTTGTGCGACGCATTCGATCAGGACTATGTGCGCACCGCGCGCGGCAAGGGTCTGTCGCGCGCGCGCGTGATGCTCAAGCATGCGATGGCCAACGCGCTGCTGCCGCTTGTAACGCTTGCGGGACTCGACCTCGCGGGGCTGCTCTCCGGCGTCGTTCTGACCGAGACGGTTTTCAACTGGCCGGGAATCGGGCGGCTCGCCGCCGACGCGATTTTCAATCTCGACATCCCGGTGATCATGGGCACGGTGCTGTTCTCCGCGTTCCTGATTGTCGTCGTCAAC
>JBEKLS010000278.1:0-3891 GCA_050010075.1 Binatus sp. (SeqCode)
CGTCCCAGCCAACCTGCATCCACCATTTTGATCAGCAGCGGGCACGGACGGTATTTTGGATCTCCCAAACCGTCCTGCAGCACTCGCATGATGTCGAGACACACGTCGAGGCCGATGAAGTCTGCCAGCGTCAATGGACCCATCGGATGCGCCATGCCCAATTTGAACACTTCATCTACCGCGTCTGGCGTTGCAACGCCTTCCATGACTGTGTACATTGCCTCATTCAGGAGCGGCATCAGAACTCGGTTGGACACAAATCCTGGAGCGTCATTGACCTCCACTGGCGTCTTCTCTAGCGTCTGCGCCAGTTCGCGGACTGTCTCAAAGGTCGCTTGCGACGTCGCTAGGCCGCGAATGACTTCGACCAGCTTCATCACCGGCACAGGATTGAAGAAGTGCATGCCGATCACTTTGTCGGCGCGTCCAGTCAGCGCGGCAATTTTCGTGATTGAAATCGACGAGGTGTTGGACGCCAGAATTACCTCTGGCTTCATTTTGCGATCTAGGTCGCGAAAGATCTCGGCTTTGATCTCAAATTTTTCTGTTGCTGCTTCAATCACGAGATCGCAGTCCGCGAGTTTCGCGCGATCGACCACTGCGCTAATCCGCCCGAGCGTGGAGGCCTTGTCTTCGTCTGTAATCTTGCTCTTCGCGATTTCGCGATCTAGATTCTTGGCGATGGTTCCGAGGCCGCGATCCAGAAATCGTTGCTCTACATCGGCCAGAACGACCGTGAAACCGCAGCGTGCAAAGACATGGGCGATGCCGTTGCCCATGGTTCCGGCTCCAATAACACCGACTCGTTGAATCGCCATGATTGCCTCGCCTTAGCCTCAATCAGAAAGAGGGAAACTGGAAAGTTTAGCAGAGCCGACTTCGTGGGAATGGCGGGAGGAGCAAGCTTCAGAGTTCGTTGGGTTTAATCGTTGACGGATGCAGCTGCAAAACTACCCCGATTGCGTTCTGATCGCGCACCCGCGAGTTGAGTGCATGGGCCGGGGATCACACCGGTTCGTGATGGAAAGGACACAGAAATGTGAGCCTCGGCTAGAACGATGCAGTAGCCGTCGCTGCGGACAAACAAATCGGACCGCAGCGACGGAGTCGTGAATGGCTGGAGGAAGCACGACGCATACAGCTACGAGCCCCTGACGATTACCGTGCCCCCGCCTGGATTCTCGGTTGGGCCGGGTTCTCCGACTTCGTAGGTAAACTCTCCAGAGCCATCTAGTGGGTTGTCTGCGTGCGACAAATTGTCCACAGACGTTATTGGTTGTGCAAACGGGTCGCCATTGGTCCAAGTGACCGGGTAGTCGTCGATGCTTGCAGCGGGAGTCAGCATTAGATTGCCCCCGACAGGGATCGCCACTTCTTCCGGAGCGCATGTTATTTCTTCCCCGGTCGTGCTAACCACGACTTGCATGTAGCCGGTCCCGGTCTGGATGGCATAGGGGCCGTTTACCGCGGACCCCACGGTCACGCAATAGTTCACGCTTGCATTTGCGGGCGCCGGCTGAGGGGCGCTGGTCTGGCCTGCGGGAAGATTGTTTATGTCGGCGAAAATACCATTGGGATGAAACGCGATGCTGATCGAGGCTCCGGAATTGTTGGTGAAGCTGACCGAGTTCTGCGTCGTCGAGAGGATGCAACCCTCGGGAGTAGCGTCGGAGGCGGTGATGCTAATGTTCAGTACTGCATCGGTATCTTCGAACGGAATGACACGTGCGGCCATGGCTGGCTCCTTCTCAAATTGAATTTACTTACTTCCGCTGGGCCGAAAACTGGGATCCGAGAGCAAACCCTGCAGATCCGGAGTGTGCTTAAGGTCCGCAAGGTCATAGCCTTTCTGCAGACTCTTTTCGATGTACTGTAACGCCTGAGCGCGATCGCCCAAGTCTTCATAGGCCTCGCCCACGGTCGCCAAAACGTTCGAATCGTCGGGCGAAAGCGCGAGCGCCGATTGTATGCGAGAAATGGCCTTTTCGCGTAACTTTTTCTTCGCATAGAGCATTCCCAGGTTGGACTGCACCATTGCGTCGCGCGGGGTATCAAGTGCCGCCTGTTCGAGGAGAGCGATCTCACGGTCGCGCGCGTGGCCTTCTTTCTCTTCGTTTTTGAGGCCTTCGTAGGCAGACGCCAGATTGCCCCAGACCACGTAGTCCTTGTCATTCAGTTGCAAGGCTTTCTCAGTCGCCGTGGCGCCTTCGGCAAACTTCTGCTCCTGCAGGTAGAGATGTCCAAGATTGGCGTAGGCGGGATAGGTGGGCTCAAGGGCAATCGATTTCCGTAGCATCTGCTCGGCCTCGGCGTAGTGTTTGTCCCCCATATCGGAGTAGACCGCACCTAGATTGAGATAAAGCGCCGAATTGTCGGGAGTGAGTTCGATGGCGTGGCGGTACTGCACCACAGCTTCGTCGTAGCGCCGGTGATCATACAAGAAACCTGCAAGCTGGTTAAATCCGTCCCAGGAATCGGGACGAAGTGCGATGGCTTTCCGGTACGCCGCTTCAGCGTCGGCGGTACGTCCTGCGCTTTCGTAGGACCTTGCCAGACTGATGATCGCGTCCGCGTTGCGTGGATCAAGTTGCAGCGCACGCTGGCTCTCTTGCAAGGCGAGCTCGTAATTCCCTGTATAGCTGTGGAGTTTCCCCAGCGTTACGTAGACCATGGGCAACCGGTCATTCAATTGCTGTGCTTTCTGGCAATTTGCCAGAGCTTCATCGATCCACTTCCTGTCTTTGTCCAGCCGATATTTCAGCCGGTAGGCTTCGCCGAGCTGGGCGAAGCCCAGGGCAAATCTTGGATCTGCCTTCACTGCACTGTTCAGCGCTGCGATGGCCAGGTCCAGGTTGCCGGGTTTGTCATAGCGCTGGGTGTAGCCGAGCGCCTTCAGGTATAGCTCGTAGGCCCCACCATTGACACCGCCGGTTGCTCGCAGCATCTCGGGCGTAACCTCGATGCGCATCATCTTGGCGAGACGCGCTACTGCTTCGTCTTCGAGCGAAGAGAAGTCTCCGGCCTGATCTTCGAGCGTTGCCGCGCCGATCTGGCGGAGGTTTTTCGTGTTTACCAGATTCACGGTCAACTGAACCATCTGTCCCTCCCGCCGCAGACTTCCTTCTACAGCGACCGTTGCTCCGAGTTCGCGGAGGGCAGAGGAGGGATCGGTAACCTTGCGCCGGCGCACCTCGCTGGCCGGAACGACCCATAGCGCCTGCTTACCTGCTTCAAGATTGGTCAGGCGGCTCGAGAGGCTCTCCATGAGGCCTGCGGAAACCTCTTCGTTCGTGGCATCGTTGCCTACATTTTCGAAGGGCAAGACGGCTATGTGCTCTTCGGGATGGCCAAACCATCCTGTGACGCGGTCGCGCACAGGAGGCATCAACGACAATACAGCGAGTGTCGCAGCGACCAGACCCGCGCCGGCCAGCCACCAGTTCCATTTCTGCGCTGGAGTAACTCCGGAGCCTGTCCCCCACATGGGACGCGAGGCTTGCTCGATTTGCTTTCTTAGTTCCGACGTAGACGTTGATCGGGATGACACTGAGCGGTTGATCGGGATGACACTGAGCGAGACGTTGAGCGAGAGCCGGATGAAGATCCTGTGATCGCTTGCGCCGTCGCCTCCGGATCAAGATGGCTGCGAACCTCCTTCAGGTCGGCGACCACCTCGCGGCAACTCTGGTAACGAGTGGCGGGCTCTTTCGAGAGGGCCCGATA
The DNA here is from genome assembly GCA_050010075.1 of Binatus sp. (SeqCode). GTDB lineage: Bacteria > Desulfobacterota > Binatia > Binatales > Binataceae > Binatus. The sequence goes on from JBEKLS010000278.1 coordinate 3,724, forward strand.
GATCACGCGCAAGAGATCAATGGGGATCTCATCCATGGGGCGGGGTGGCTCATTGATAATGGCGAAAATTGTCGCCGCCGGAGTATCGCGTAAAAACGGATTCTTTCCCGTTACCATCTCCGCCAGCACAATTCCCAACGACCAGATATCGGTACGCTGGTCGACCAG
>JBEKLS010000279.1:0-3519 GCA_050010075.1 Binatus sp. (SeqCode)
GAGCGGCAAGCCGTCGGTCTCAATCAGCAGGCGCTTGTTGGCGCGATGACTGAACCATGAATTCGCGAGGATCGTATCGGCGAGCGCACGCAGCTCCTTGTCGAACACGTCATCGGGGATGCAAATGTTGGCGAGACCCATCGCGACCGCCTCGGTGCCGGAGTAAGTGCGGCAGGTCAGCATCATCTCGCGCGCTTTCGCAGGGCCGACCCGGCGCGGCAGTCGCTGCGTCATCCCCCAGATGGGCGTCAGCGCCCAGCGCGCGTGAGTATCGGCAAATTTGGCCGACTCGGCCGCGACGATCAGATCGCCGGCCAGCGCCAGTTCGAGTGCGCCCGTGTAGCAATGTCCATGCACGGCGGAAATGACCGGCTGCGGCAAATCGGCGAGCCGTTCGATCGTTTCGGACTGGAAATTCGGCTTGGGCGGACGCTCGCCTTTGGCGATGTCTGCGAGATCGTGGCCGGCCGAGAAGCATTTGCCAGCGCCGCGGACGACGACCAGGCCAATGCGATCGGTCTCGCGCGCAATCTGATCGATGTGGCCGCGCAATTCGACGAACATCTCGAGATTGAGCGAATTGAGTTTTTCGAGGCGATTCAGCGTGAGCGTGGCGAGACCGTCGTGGTCCTCGCGAAGCACTAATCCGGCCATGTTGTCCTCCGATTTAAATCGCAGATTAGCCAGCACGCCGCAGGTTCGCAAATGTGCGGGTCCGAAAGCGGCGCAATACATTTGACAAACGCCGTGGAATTTCGCTAAGTGATTGAGCACGCTCAAAACTGAGCATGCTCATTTTCAAGGACAAATGTTGAATCAGAGTCCAGGCCGAATCGAACGCGGCAAGCGCGACAAACTCGAGCGGATTAAGCGCGCCGCCCGCAAACTATTCGGGCGCAAAGGCTTCGACGCCACCACCACGCGCGAGATCGCGCAGGCGGCCGATATCGGCGCCGGCACGCTGTTCCTCTACGCCGGCACCAAGGAGGATCTGCTGGTGCTGATCTTCCGCGAGGAGATCGGCCGGGTGGTCGCCGAGGCGTTCGCGACGATGCCGCCGCGCCCGCTGCTCGATCAGGCGCTGCACCTGTTCGGCGCGATGATCGCGCTCCACGAACGCGATCGCGGCTTGGCGCGCGTGTTCGTGCGCGAACTGCCTTTTGTCGAGGACCGGCGGCACGGTGTGGCCGAGATGATGGCGTCGATGCTGGCCGGGATCGCCAACCTGATCGAGGATGCAAAGTCGCGCGGCGAATTGCGGGCCGATGTGCCGGCAATACACCTCGCGAACAGTTTGTTCAGTCTCTATTTCTTCCAGTTGCAGCGATGGCTGGGAGGCGATCCAATAAGTTCGGAGCGGCGCGACCAGAATTTGAGGGCCGCGCTCAAATTACAACTCGAAGGATTGCGGAAGTCTTCAAAATTGCCGTCAGGCAGAAAATCCAGTCGGACCGTTCGCCCTCTCGGCCCCGTCGCGGCCAGGCGCAACGGTCGAGGAGGTCGCTGATGGGAGCACGCACCGGGCGCGAGTTTCTAAAGGGGCTGTCGAAGCCGCGCGAAGTCTGGGTCGGCGACGAGAAGGTCTCCGACGTCGCGTCGCATCCTGCTTTTGCGGGTGCCGCCAACACGCTGGCGCAGATTTTCGATCTTCAGCACGAGGCGCGCGACGTCTGCCTGATGGCAGACCCTGAGACCGGCGAGCCGATCAACGTTAGCCACATGATCCCGCGCTCGCGCGCCGACCTCGAACGGCGTCACGCATGCCTGCAAAAAATCGCGGAGTTCACCGTCGGGCTGATGGGCCGTACGCCCGACTATATGAATGTCACGTTCGCGGGCTTCGCGGGACGCGCCGACGAATGGGCCATCAACGGCAACGAACGCGGTGCCGCCAACCTGGTCGCGTATCAGAAGCTTCTCGCGCGCAAGGATCTTTCGCTCACGCACACTATCGTTCATCCCACGATCGACAAGGCTAAAGGCGACGTGCCGGAGCCCGGCAACGAGGTCGCGCTGCACAAGGTCGCCGACACCGCGCACGGCATCGTCGTGCGTGGCGCGAGAATCCTCGCGACGTTGGCGCCGTTCGCCGACGAGATAGCAGTCTACCCCGCCGTCCCCCTGCTTCCTGGTACCGACGCGTATGCGCTGTCGTTTTGCGTACCGATGGACACGCCCGGGTTGAAGTTTCTCTGCCGCGACAGCTGCGCGACGCTGCCCAACAACTTCGACCATCCGCTGTCGAGCCGCTTCGACGAGCAGGACGCCTTCGTGATTTTCGACGACGTCGAGGTGCCGCGCGACCGCGTCTTCATTAACGCCAACCTGGTCGCTTATAACACCGTGATGGCGACCGGCTGGTATCCGAACATCATGCAGCAGACGATGATTCGGGCGCAGACCAAGCTCGAGTTTGCCTATGGACTGGCGAACCGGATGGCGGAAGCGATCAACGACTTCTCGCCGGCGACCCGGCAGATGCTCGGCGAAATCTGGACCTATGCGGAATTCACGCGCGCGGCGATTCACAGCGCCGAGGTCGAGGCGTTCGACTACGGCAACGGCGTGTGGTTTCCCAACGGCGGTCCGCTGGCGGCCTTGCGGGCCGCGCTGCCGGGCTGGTTTCCGCGCGTCGCCGAGATCATCACGCTGCTCGGATCGCACAATCTGCTCGCAGCGCCGACGCAGGCGCAACTCGACGATCCGACGCTGCGCCCGCTCATCGAAAAATATCTGCATGGCGCCGGTACGATGCCTGCGGAGCAGCGCGCGCGGATCTTCCGGCTGGCGTGGGACTTCGTCGGCAGCGCATTGGCGAGCCGCAACGAATTGTACGAACGCTTTTACCTGGCGTCAGCCGCGCGAAATTACCAGTTGGCCCATGCGCTCGCGCCAAAGGAACGCGCGCTGCGCCTGGTGAACGAATTGCTCGGGCTGCCGCCGCGCGAGCCCACTGGCTCCGACAACAAAATCATGGGTCTGCCGCGAAATCCCGCTGATTTTGCGCGCAGAGGTTAAAATCAAGGATTTCTGACCCGGGTCGAAATTGACTTCAGTCATGACTAGCGCTAAGCCTGCCTCTATGGGACCGTCGCGAGCGGCTTCCCGCAACGAGGAGGAAATCCCGATGTTCGTCCGCAATTGCTGGTACATGGCTGGCTGGAGCCGCGATTTTACGCGCGAAGAGCTGAAAGCGGTCACGATGCTGAATGAGCAGATCGTGATCTATCGCAAGAATGACGGCGGCCTCGTCGCGCTGCAGGACCGATGCTGCCATCGCTTCGCTCCGCTCTCGCTTGGACGTCTCGAGCACGACGATCTGCGTTGCATGTATCACGGTTTGAAGTTCGCGCCGTCGGGCAAATGCATCGAGATTCCCGGCCAGTCCAAGATTCCGCCGCAAGCCTGCGTGCGCGCCTACCCGATCGTCGAAAAGTACAGCGGCGCGTGGGTCTGGATGGGCGATCCGGCGCTGGCCGACGTCGCGCTGATTCCGGATTTCGTCGGAATCGACGATCC
>JBEKLS010000280.1:0-3508 GCA_050010075.1 Binatus sp. (SeqCode)
ACAGCGGTCGCCACCGACGTCGAGAGCATCGCCTCGGCCGAAAGTTTGTACAGATTGGTGGCGTGATTGGCAGCGTGAGGACTCGCGCCGCGAAACAAAATCCGCGAGTCGATCGCGCGGCGGGCCGGCACGAAGACGTCGTGCGCGACCACGTCCTTGCTGCCGGTCCCCTGCAAACCCATCACGTGCCAGGTGTCATCCACCTCGAGGTCGGCGCGCGGCACTACCACGTGGACAAGCGGTCTGTGAGTCGCGGCGTCGGCACAGCCGAGGATCACCCAATCAGCATGGTCGACGCCGCTGCAAAACTGCCAGCGTCCTTCGACGCGAAAGCCGTCATCGACCGGGCGCGCAGTGCCCTGCGAGGACAGCGTGCCCGCGACCAGTCCGTCGCGGCCCTCGCCAAAGACTTCGTCTTGCGCCGCTTCGGGAAACGAACCCATGCACCAATGATGCGCGCCCATGACCATCAGCACCCAGCCGCTGGAGGGGCACGCCTCGGAGAGACAGGTAACGGCGTCGGCGAGCGTCCGCAGACTCAGCTCGTAGCCGCCGACCCGGCGTGGCTGCGGAATCCGGAACATGCCGGCGTTGACCACGGTGGCCATGCTTTCCGGGGTGAGCTTGCGCGCGGCGTCGCATTCGCGGGCATGCGCGGAGAGCGTCGGCGATATCGCGGCAGCGCGGCGCATGATCTCAGCATGATCGATCTGCATAGTAACTCCAGTAGTCAAACACCGAGTCGCGAATGACTACTCAATTAGTCAGTTCATCGCGGCGCCAATGCTTCGAGTGCGCGCGTGTCGGGCTCGCGGGCGTTGCCATCGGCTCTGACCGGCGTGATGCATACGTGGGTCGCACCAGCCTTGTATTGCGCCGCGACGCGATCGCGGATCGCTTGCTCGTCGCCCCATGCGACCATCGCATCGACCAGGCGATCGCTGCCGCCGCCGGCAAAGTCCGAGTCGTCGAAGCCCATCAACCGGAAACTCTGCAAGTAGTTGGGCAGTCCGAGATAGAAAGCGATCAGCCCGCGAATCGCGGCGCGCGCCTTGGCGGCGTCCTTTTCGAGCACCGAGACCTGCTGCACGCAAATCCATTTTGCGGGACCGATCTCGGCGCGAATCTGTGCGGTTCGCTGCGGAGTTACGAAGGTCGGCAGGGTGCCGTCGGTCTCGGCGGCCGCGAGCTCGAGCATTTTCGGCAGCAGTGCGGCAATGATGACGGGAGCTTCGGCGAACGGGCGCGCCGCGCCGTAAGGAGCTTCCTTGAACCGGGCCAGGTAGTCGCGCATGAAACTCAGCGGCTTGGCGTAATTGATCCCGACGCGGTTCATCATCGGCCCGTGGCTCACTCCGATGCCGAGAACGAAGCGCTCGGGGAACATTTCGGCCAGCGTACGCGCAGCGCTCAGCATCGCGATGGGTTCGCGCTTCCATACGTTCGCAATCGCGGTGCCGACCACCAATTTCTCGGTGACCGTCAGCAGGTGCGCGGCCAGCGCGAACGGATCGCGGCCGAACGCTTCCGGAAACCAGAGCGCACTGTAGCCGAGCTTCTCGATCTTGCGCGCAAAATTCGCCAGATCTTTCCCAGCCATGGAATCGAGCAATGCGTCGAAGCCCAGTGTCCCAAGATTCATCGGATGAAACCTCCAGCCGCGCGAAAAATCATATGCACCCCGACCATTACGCCCAAACTGGGGACAGACAAGCAAACGCCGAATCCAGCGGCCTGTCGGCACGAATCTTTGATAGTCTGGAGTGCAGTCGTGAAGAGAATCATTTGCCTGGCGATGGTTGCGTTCCTGTTTTCGTGCGCTGGTGCGACCAGTGACAGCGCCTCGCACAACGCATGCGGGCCGTTTGGCGATCCATCGGCCGCGGTGATCTCGGACGTCAAACCGGACTGCGGCAAAGGCCGCCTGCTGGGTCCGTGGAAGGACGCGGACGGCATCGATCGCTACGCCTGCCTGTACGATCCGAAATCGGCACCCGCGAATAGCAAGTTACCAATGATCGTATACTTACATCCGTCGCTGTTCTCGGCCGGATGGATTACTCAGACGAATATACTTGACCTGCAGAATTCCGTCTCACTCAGCAACGATCCGAAAAATGTTGGATACATAGTGCTCGCTCCCGAAGGACGCGATACAACGCACTATTATCCATTCTGGGACAGCAAGGGCATCGGATGGGACAATTGGTATCGTCAGTTGAATCCGGCGGGTGACGTGAAGATTGGAAATACAACCTGGCGGGAGAATGTGGATGCAGCCACGATCGATCACTTCATCGCGGCAGAGGTCGCGACCGGAAAAGTCGACACCACGAGGATTTACCTGACCGGATGGTCCAACGGAGGCGCGATGGCTTACCTGTATGCGGTGAATCGTCCGAACATCGCCGCGACCGCTGTGTATTCGGCTCCCAGTCCGTTCGGCGCGCTCAACGATCCTTGCCAACAGCGGCCGGTGGCCGGCGCGCCCGCGGACAACACGCAGATCCAGATTTTCAATCCAGCCGCGCGAACCATGCACGTTCACAACGCCTGTGACATTGGCGGCATCTGTCCCAACGGCGAGCAAATGGCGACCGAACTCAATGCGGCCGGCGTGGTCGTCGATGACGTGATCCTCGACAATGGCCACAAGCGGGTGAACTCATGTACAGATTCGTGCGGCACCGACCCGAAGGCGCTAGCGGAATCGACAGCGACTGCAGCGGGATCGGTGGTTGGTCTGGGTAATCACATGCGATGGCCCGAGGAATGGATGACGACGATGCTCGATTTTTTTAAGGATCATCCACTGAAGACCTCGCCTTAGGGAAATAGCAAGTTGCCGCGATTGTGCTATTCAGATCGCGGTCGTATGGTCGAAAAACGAGGTCGCTGTGAGCATGCAAACGAAGGCCGTGAACGAAACCAGCTCGGCGCCGTGGTCGCCCGCGGATCTGATCGATCTCGAGCGCTATCCGATCCTGGAGCTGAGCAGCGAGGCCACGTGCGAACTTACGAGTCATTGCCGCGAGCAGCTCGACCGCACCGGCGCGTGCGAACTGCCCGGATTTCTGAAGCCTGAAGCGGTTGCGATGCTGGTGCGCGAGGGCGATTCGCTCGCGGCGAGCGCTTATCACAGCGTCGTCACGGGCACGCCGTACCTGGCGCCGCCCGACGCTTCGCTACCGGAGGACCATCCGCGCAAATTCTTCGAGCCGACCTCGGTCGGCGTCGTTGCGTACGATCAGTTTCCGCATGACTCTGCGATGCGGCGGCTGTTCGAATGGGATCCGCTGATGGAATTCATCGCCGCCGCGCTCAAAAAGGATCGCCTCTATCGCTACGCCGATCCGATGGGCGCGCTGAATCTCGCCGTGATGGGGGAGGACGAACGCCTGCACTGGCATTTCGATCAGACCGACTTCGTCACGTCGATTGCGCTGCGGCCTTCAGAGGCGGGCGGCGATTTCGAATACGTCCCGCTGATTCGCAGCGCCACCGACGA
>JBEKLS010000281.1:0-3475 GCA_050010075.1 Binatus sp. (SeqCode)
ATACGGTTGCGCGGAAGATTTATGCGCTTCGCAAGCGTGCAGGCCTCACCCAGCAGCAACTCGCCAAACTGGTCGGTACCACCACCTCGGTAATCTGCAGGCTCGAAGACGCTGACTACCAGGGCCATTCATTGGCGATGCTCCGACGGATCGCCAATGCGCTGAACAAACGGGTCGAACTGCGCTTCGTTAACGCCGACCGCCGCCCGAAGGTGGCGTAGAGTCTGGGTCCACCATATCGTTACGCGTGAGAGCCGACCGATCTCGTTAGCGTTACAAGCGAGTAGCAGTGGGAGACCGAACGTCCAAATTGGTCTTGCGAAGTCCGGGGAGAAAAAATGTACCCTGTAAGAGTTGGTTTCAAGGAGGCATTGAATCGAATCGGCGCGCTTCTAAGCAACGGTCATGACGCAGAAGCACTGGTTACCTCGGTATTCACACTCGAAAAACTTATGCGCCGAAGTGTGAAAATCGCGGTCCCGTCTCCCGGTTTTACTCCGAGCAATCAGACGCGCTGATTGGACGCGGCGGTTTAAAGGACTTGAAAAACATCTGGCCAATATTTGATCGGTATCACTGGAATCTCCCTCTAACTGGTCTGTGGGATAGCGAGGTGAGTTCTGCTCTCAGCATCGAGGCTGATGAAGTCCTCGCTGGCGGAGGCAGAATCCTAAATCGCGCGCGAAACAAATTGCGCGCTCTATAAGGACCCTCACCTTCATCCTCTCCCTCACAGGGAGAGGAGACAGAGAGCGCGGACTAGCTCTCGGACGCGACGAATTCTTCTTCTTTGCCTGCCATCTCGAGGGACATTCCGCGGGTTTCGTCTATCATTATGCCGAACAGGATTGCGGCCGGGATTCCTACTATCGATAGTGCGCCTACTACTATCGACATTCCGCCCATCGCGTGGGCTAGTAGTGCTACCGCTGCGTTGGAGATCACTGCGCCGATTGCGCTGACCAGCGCGAACCATCCGATCATCGTGCCGCGCAGCGGCGTGGGGAACAGTTCCGTTGCGGCCGCGTTGCTGGCGACGGTGCCGCCGTTGTCGCAGATGTCGAACCAGCAGAAGCCCGTCCCCAGCCACATCAGCGGCCATGCGAAATGCGCCGGCGGTCCCCAGTAGTACCACAGGTGTCCGGCGGTGATGAAAATTCCGAAGCCGACGACGGTCGGCACGCGGCCGAATCGTTCCGCGGTCCATGCGCCGAGCGGAAATCCGATCAAGCCAAGGCCGCCGGCGACGATCGTCATCAGGCTGGTGGACGCGGCCGACAGGCCGACCACCGAAACGGCGTGGTAGTAGCTGAACGCGTTGGCGGCGGTGGTCGAGATTGCGGCGGCTAACGCGCAGATGATCATCGTGATTGAGCGTTTGCGATAGAGCGGTTGAAAGACGTCGTAGAAACGCGTCCTGGTGTTGATTCCCGACGCGTCGGAAACTTCCCATCGCTCGCTCTCCGGCAGCCGGCGCATCATCGCGGGGAGCATCGCGGCCCCGGCCGCCGAAATGACGAACATCCATCGCCACGACCATCCGTAGGCGACGAAAATCGGCATGAAGAATATGCAGAATCCCGCGCCCACCGCACCCGCCAGGCCGCCGAAGCTCTGGCCTTGCGCGCGGCGCTCGATGGGCAGCTCCTCGGACAGCATCACGATGCATCCCGAGCCGGCGGCGCCGACGACCGCGTAGAGTCCGATCTGAAATACCGTGAACCAGACGAGGCTGGTCGCGACCGCCGTGCCGATGCTGCAGACCGGAATCGCTGCCATGCACCAGAGGATCATGCGGCGGCGGCCGTAGCGATCGATCATGCGGGACAGCGCGAGCGCGCCGAGGGCGGACAGCGAGATCCATGCAAACAGGCGGGCGATGCCCGCGCCGTCGAGGTTGAAGCTGATTCCGATCCACGGCGCCGCGATCGAAACGATTGCGACCGCGAAGCCCTGGTAGAACAGCATCGCGACCAGCGCGAGCACGGTGACATTCTCGCGCCCGGCCGAGTCGCCGACCGTAGCAGGCGGCGCGTCACCTGGAGGAATCGGCGTCGATGCGGGGTCGCTCACAAAATAAAAATTCGCAAAGACTAAGCGCCCTTGATCAGCTCGAAGACCGGCGTGCGCTGCGCAGCGGGGCCAAACGCTGCCACCGGCGAGCCGGCTGGCACGTCGAAAAACTGCTGAACCTGCGAGGCGAAGCGGTCGAGGAAGGCCTTGACGATCTCGGGCTTGTCGGCGTCGGCGTACTCGCGCACCATCAGGGATTCGGCGATGCTGCCGCGGCGCAGGACGATATGGCCGGCGGCGCGAGCGTTGCGGGCCCATGCGGTTTCGCCGCGCGCGGCGACCAGCCATCGCTTGCCCTTGAACTCGAGGATGTTGACGGGAGTGGTGAAGGTCTTGCCCGATTTGCGGCCGCGGACCTCGAGCAGGCGCATGTATCCGGGAGCGAGTCCCAGCTTGACGGCGCGGCCCATCACGCGGTTGAGGAGTCGAACCAGCGGGGTTTCCTTTTGAAATGCGTCGGGCATAGCGGTGAGCATATATAAGGAGGCGGCTGGCTGAAACCGGTGGCAATTTAAAGCGGAACCCGCGGTGGGTTCCGCGCCTCCCTGGGCAGGGGTGACCCCTGCACCCAGTGTTAGGATAATTTGCGTGAGCGCACCTCTTAATGTGACAGCGAACGATCAGCGGCTGCTGAGTCGCGAGGGGACTATCACGCGGCTGGCGTATTCGTGCCTGCTGATGGTCGGTATCAACAGCGGCTGGATCGGGCCGTTTCTGCCGCAGATCGCGCGCATCGTTCATCTACCGATCGAGCGCGCAGGCTTGATCGTCAGCGCTTCGGCGGCCGGTTATTTCATCTCGGTGCTGATTGCCGGCGAGATCAATCAACAACTCAGTGCGGAGAAGATCCTCGTCGGCGCGATGGCGTTGTTCACTGCCGGTCTCGGCGGGCTGGCCGCGGCGCGTGGCCTCGGGGGACTGCTGTGCGCAGGATTTGTGATCGGGCTTGCCAACGGCGGTATCGATGTCGGCACCAACGCGCTGATCGTCGAGCTCAATCGCGAGCGGCTCGGCTCCGCGCTCAACTACCTGCACGTGCTGTTCGGCGTCGGCGCCCTGCTCGGACCGCTGATCGTGAGCGCCGCGTTCGCGAGCCGGGTGCCGTACTGGTGGGTATTCGGCGGCGGCGCGGTGACGTGCGTCGCGATCGTGTTTCGTTTGTGCATCACTCCCGCAATCGAAGTTCGAGTCGAAGCGGCGGGCATCGATGGAAACGGGTTTCTCACGATGCTCGCGCGGCCGCTGATTTGGGCTATCAGCGCAGTGATGTTCCTCTACGTCGGCGCCGAAACCGGAATTGGCGCATGGCTCTTTCTCTACTTGCGCACCGCGGGCGCGCTGAGCCCGATGCTCGCGTCGTCGGGGGTCTCGCTCTATTGGCTGGGACTCGTCTGCGGGCGCG
>JBEKLS010000282.1:0-3444 GCA_050010075.1 Binatus sp. (SeqCode)
ATGATCAAACAGAAGTGGGGGCGCATCATCAGCATCGGCTCCGGCTACGCAAAAAATGGCGGCGGTCCGCTCGCCTACTCCGCCGCCAAGCATGGTCTCATCGGCATGACGCGTTCGCTCGCCTATGCCACCGCTCGGCACGGCATCAACGTCAACGTGCTCTGCCCCGGATGGACCAACACGAAGCTGGTCGACTGGAAAGTCATGGGCGCGATGATGGGGACGAGTCCGGAAGACGCGAAACGGTCCGCCGAAAGTCAGAACATCCAGAAGCGCATCGTCGAGCCGGATGAACTCGGCGCGATGGCCGCGATGCTCTCCTCCGACGCCGCCGGCGCAGTGACGGGACAAGTGATTAGCGTCGATGGCGGGTTCATGGTGTAGGCCGAGGTAGATTTTTCGGCGCAGGGCACAAGTCTCATTCGAGACGATCGATCACCTTGCCGAAGCCCAGCGTCATCTCGCTCAGCACGTAGCTCGCGTGGATCACGCGCTTGACCGGCAACCGATTCCACGGATCCAGACGCGAACATTCTGCAAACGCGATTGAGCCGGTGCCGGTCCAGGCCTCGTGCACTTTGACTTCGGTGTGAGTCTCGATGATCTCGGCGCATACCGGGCGCCCGTTTTCTTCCGCCGAAGGAATCAGCCGGAAGCTGACCGCAGGCGGCGCGGAGGAGTGTCCATTAGTCGCCGGCCGTTCGGGTCGAACGATCGCACTGGCAAGGCGCACGCCAGCCGGACGCTCTAGCGTGCCATAGACCATGTCCTTCTCGCTCTTGAACTCTATGTGTGCGAGCTTCTTCGGAAAGCCCCAGATTTCGCGGCCCGCGAGCATCGGCGGTTCAGTCGTCACCGCGATGTGCATGATGTAGGACATCGGGCGGCCCTTGTGCTCGACCAGCAGCGAGAGAATCGTCTCGTTGTAAGGACCGAACGTAGTCCACGGATATTCATAGAACGAAAGCACGGCGGTCGCCGGTTCGGGTAATGCGAGCGGCGCCGGCAGCGCTTGCAGAGCAGCTTCGGCGTCGGTCTCGAACGCGACCGAGATCGAGCGCGTGTTGCGATAGTAGAAGGGCGGGCTCTGATACGCAGCCGCATCCGCCGGCATCGAGTATTGCGCGTTCTTGAGATTGAGATGTCCCTGCTTTGCCATCGTGCGATCCTCCGTAGCGACTTTTCTGGCTAGCGACGTCTTCGCATTCTGCTCCTATAGCACCTCACTGAATTGAAGTTGAAACCGCCGCTTACGGCTTCGACTGCATGTCCGCTTTGCCGCTCGCCATGTCCACCGGAACGGAGTAGTGCGCGTGAATGATTTTCCACGTTCCGTTCTCTTTGCGCCAAACGTTGGTCGCGCGCCAGGTCATATCGACCGCTTTGCCGCTCTTGTCGGTCGCGGTCATATGAACGATGAGGTTAGTAAACGCCAGCTTGCCGGCTATGATTACACGCTCGTTCGAGTACTCGTACTTCGGATTTTTGAAGTTGTCGAAAAAAGGCTGAAAGTCTGCGCGCAGGGCCTTGGGACCATCGAACTCGCGCGGCGTATTAATATCGTAGACTACGAGATCATCGCTTGAGTCGTAGCACTCCAGCGCCTCGTCGAGGGTTGGCGCTTCGTTGCACTTGTGTTCTCGCTCGATAAGCTCAGCCTTGGCGTCGGCAGCTAGCGCCTGCGCGCCAAAACTCCATGCCAGTAAGGTTACGACGGCGAAGGTTCCAGCCAGGCCTTTCAATGTACCCATCTTGGTGCTCCTCCCAGAGCGGATTGCCTCGCCCTTATCACCGGGTCTCGCCAAGGACTAGCAGGCGGCCGAAGGCGCGCGCGCGTCATTCAATTGTCGCTCGCCCGGCGCTCTGCTAGCTCAAGGTCGATGAGTCTTCGCCTCGCCGCCGCGCTCACCCTCGGGCTGGCGCTTGGATGCGCGGCGCAAAGTCCACCCCAAAGTCCACCCAAAGATGAGCCGATCTTGAAGAGTCCACTTTTCTTGCGGCAGGCCTACCATTGCTACCTTAATCATGCCGTTAAGGAGTGCTATTCACCCCCAAATTCCCAGCCGCCCGTTCACTGTGCGCGCCAATCGGACGATACGCTGATTTGTGACGTTAAATCGGGCGATCGAATGATCTACGCTAAATGCATTTCGTTCGCGCTCGGATGCGAGGAAATTCCTGCCCCGCCAAATACGAAATTCACGCTTTGACACTCAGCAGCGCCACTGACCCGCGTTACGTTTTCGTCGGCACACGCAGGCGGCTGAGCACTTCGTCGGTATGTTCGCCGATTCGTGGGGCGCGGCGCGTGTACGAGAAATGCGGCGCGTGCCCATCGCTGGCGACCGTGCCGGGGTAGCGCAAATCTCGCCCCAGCTCGGGATGATTGATCGTCGCAAAGCTTTGGCGCGCGGCGAAATGCGGATCGTCGAGGTTGTCTTCCGGACGCCGAATCGGAGACCATGCCAGCCCTTGCGCCTGCGCGCGCTTGAAGAGCTCATCGGCGGGAAGACTCTCGACCACTTGCTCGAGCAGGTCGTTGCGATAGATCGCCGCCGCAACGTGATCGTCCTTTTCGAGCTGCACAAATTCTTCTGTGCCCAGCACGTGAGCGATTCCAACCTGATCCGCCAGTTGAGCCAGCGCGCGCAGCTCGCGCTCGAAGGGACTCAGGCTGGCGAGCATGAAAACGCCGTCAGCGCTTTTCGACAATCGCATGTGCGTGATGTTCGGCGCCGCATGCCGCGCGGTCTGCCGCTTCACCACCAGGCCACTGTAAATGTAGGTTGGAATCGCGACTTCGGTGCAGGTGTTAACCGCTTCGTGCACCGACACGTCGATAAACTGGCCCTCGCCGCTGAGTTCGCGGAAGTTAACAGCCGCCATCATCGCCACCGCCGAGTATTCGCCGCCAAGGTGATACGAGTGCCACATCGCGGGCGCAATCGGCGGCGTGTCGTACTCGCCGTCCTTGCCGGGATCGTAGCCGCACACCGCCATGATTCCGCCCAGCGCCATCTGCACCAGGTCGGTGGCTTTGAGCGCGCGATGCGGCCCGTCGAGCCCGAACGGCGTGATGGTGCATACGATGAGGCGTGGATTTTTCTCCGCGAGTTCGCGCCATAGCGGCAACCGTCGCGCGACGGTTTCGAACTCGCCCGCGAGCAGCACGATATCGGCCGTGGCAGCCAGCGCGGCGAGCACTGGCTGCGCATCCTGATCGTCCACGTCGAGCACGACGCTCTTCTTGTTGAGGTTGTAGCGCCAGAAAAAAATGCTCTGCTCGGGGTCCGAAGCCGGCGAAGCGTATGGACCGATTCGCCGCGATGCCGATCCGTCGGATGGTTCGAGCTTGATGACTTCCGCGCCGAGCCCCGCGAGCAGCATCGCGGCGTAGTCGCCCAACTGATCGCCGATTTCCACAATGGTGAGACCGGCGAGCGA
>JBEKLS010000283.1:0-3384 GCA_050010075.1 Binatus sp. (SeqCode)
TCGGCCGCGACGTGCTCTCGCGCATCATCTTCGGCGCGCGCATTTCGCTCACCGTCGGCGTCGCCGCGATGGCCGTGACGATGACCATAGGAGTCGCTATCGGACTGTGCTCGGGATTCTTCGGTGGCGCCGTCGATTTTCTCCTGATGCGCTTCACCGATCTGATGTTGTCGCTGCCGCCGCTGCTGCTCGCGATGGCTCTGGTAGCGGTACTGGGTCCGAGCTTGCGCACGATTTTTATCGTTATCGGACTCGTGTCATGGACCTCGATCGCGCGCGTGGTGCGGGCGGAAACGCTGACCATGTCCCGGCGCGACTTCGTGGTCGGCGCCGAAGCGCTCGGCGCGCCGTCACTCCGATTGATAGCGCTGCATATCCTGCCCAACGTTTTACCGATAATCGTCGTGATGGCCGCGCTGCGAACTTCCGATACGCTGCTGCTGGACGCGGCGCTCAGCTTCCTCGGCCTCGGCGTGCCGCCGCCAACGCCGAGTTGGGGCCGAATGATCGAAGAGGCGACGATTTATTTCCGCACCGCGCCGTGGCTCGCGACGTTTCCGGGACTCGCGATCTTTTACGCGGTGCTCAGCTTCAATCTCTTCGGTTACGGATTTCTGCGGCGGCGATCGCAATGATGCTTCGAAAAATAATTCCGGCTTTCATCGCGATCGCATTAGCGGGATGCGGCGGAGGACCGCCTCCGCTCAACTTGCCGCCGCATGCGATGGTGCTGCGGCTCGCCGACGCCGACGATGTGCCGACGCTCGACCCGGCCGCCGGTTATGACACCGTCTCATGGACCTTCGAGCAGGCAATTTTCGACACGCTCGTGCGCTACGGCGATGGCGATATCCATCTCCAACCCGACCTCGCAACCAGCTGGGAGAGCTCGCCCGACGCGACGACTTTTACGTTTCATATGCGCGCAGACGCGCGCTTTTCCGACGGACGGACGGTGACCAGCGACGACTTCCGCTACGGCGTCGAACGGTTGCTCGAGCCCGCCACGCGATCGCGCGGGATGGAGTACTACCGCGGCATCGTGGGCGCCGAGGACTTCATTGCGCATCGCGCGGCGCACGTGAGCGGAATCGAAACGCCCGACAAGACTACGATCGCCTTTCACTTGAGCGCGCCCGACCCTCTGTTCCCGGACAAACTCGCGATGCCGTTTGCGTCGGCAATCCCGCGCGATGTCGCGGAGAAGTGGGGCGACGATTTTTCGCGCCACGTCGTCGGCAGCGGCGCCTTCATGCTGCGCGAATGGCTCGGCGGGCAGCGCCTCGTGCTGGTGAGAAATCCCTACTATTTCGGAGCGCCGCTGCCGCATCTCGACGCGATCGTCGAAGCGGTCGGCGTGAACCAGGAGCTGCAATGGTTGCGTTTCGACGCGGGCCAAATCGACGCGGTGGTCGATATTCCGCCGGCGGAATTCCCGTACGTTATGAAAACTCCGGCGCTGCGCGCGCTGACGCTGGCGAAGACGACGGTCACCACCCGCTACCTGGGCATGAACTGCCAGATGTGGCCGTTTACCGACGTGCGCGTGCGCCGCGCGTTCAACTACGCGATCGACCGGCGCAAACTGATAGCAATATTGAACGGACGCGGCGTCATCGCGCGCGGCGTTCTGCCGCCGAACCTGCCTGGCTACGATCCCGATCTCGTGGGCTATGACTATGATCCGGCGAAGGCGCGCGCGCTGCTTGAGGAAGCGCATCTAGCAAACGGTTTCGACTTAGAACTCTGGATGCGCGCCGATCAGACGCTGCTGATGCTCGCACAATCGGTACAGCAGGATCTCGCGCCGCTCGGGATTCACGCCATGCTGAAACCGGTCGCATGGGGACCGTTCCTCGAAGCGATTCGCCAGCCGCGCACAGTGCAATCGTTCATGCAGGGATGGGAGGCCGATTTTCCCGACCCAGAAAATTTTCTTGGCGCACTGTTATCGCGCGCGCAGTGGGGTTCCAACAACGACAGCTGGTACTCCAACCCCGACGTTGAGCAACTGCTGAAGGAAGCCGAGCCGGTGGCCGACATGAAAAAACGTTACGCGCTCTATGATCAGGCGGAGAAAATCGTGGTCGCCGATGCGCCGTGGGTTTTCCTGTACTACCCGGTGACCTACATAATCCGCCAGCCATGGGTGCACGACTACGTAATCAACCCGATGCGCCCGACCCGCTTCGAACGCATCTGGTTGTCACCGCATCCGGAGTAACGCCGTAGCCCGACAGCGCCAACTGGCTATGATCGAAAGACCATGAAGAAAGCCAAAATCGCGGAGCTGCGTAACGGCCTTTCGCGCTATCTCGATCACGTCCGCGCGGGCGGCTCGGTCGTTGTGTACGATCGCGACACGCCGATAGCCGAGATCGTCCCTCCAAGGCGCAGCAAGAACCGCAGCAAAAAGGATCTCGACGAGGAGCGCCTCGCGCGTCTTGAACGCAGAGGAGCGATCATACGCGGTACCGGCGATTTTGGGGAATGGCTCAAGACTCATAAGCCCATCAAGATTCCCGGAGGTGCTGGTGTCTTGCAGGCATTGTTGGAAGAGCGAGAGAGCGGCTGGTGAGATTCTGGGACGCCTCGGCGCTCGTTCCCACATTCCTCGAAGAGGCGACGACTCAGCAGGTCGAGAGTCGGCAAGCGGCCGATCCGGGGGTCACCGTCTGGATGATGACGCGGGTTGAAGTGATATCGGCTATCGCGAGAAAGAGGCGCGGAAATCCAGAATTAGCGGCTCTCTTAAGCCGCGCGATTCGAAATGTGCACGAGGCCACCTCAACGTGGGTTCAAATCTCGGACGCCATCGCCACCCGCCTTCGCGCGGAGCGCATAGTCAAGGAGCATCCGCTGCGAACAGCCGACGCATTGCAGCTTGGCGCGGCGCTGGTCGCTGCGGATGGGGATCCGCAATCTCTGGAACTCGTCACTCTCGATCGCAGGCTCGCGGACGCGGCTCGGCGCGAGGGCTTTCCCGTCCTCGGCGTCTGATAACCGTCACGCCGTCGCGGAACTGCCCGCCGCTTCCGCGCGCAGCTCTGTCAGCTCGCGGCTTGCGCGCGGCAGGAACACCAGCCCGATCAGCGCGTTGCACAGCATGAACGTCAGTTGCGCCGCCAGACTGTAGGCGACAATTTTCACCGGCGACGCGTTGCTCGAGAAGAACAGCAGCCATGCCGCCTGGCTGGTACCGAGATGAGCGACTGCGATCGGCAGTGCAGCCGCCAGGAACACCAGCGGCAGAAACAGCATCAGCTTCACGAACGGTATCGCGATTCCATAAAGCGCGAGCGCGTAGTATTGCGCGACCACCGACGCGAGAAACGTCGGCGCCTTGATCGACAACACCACCAGGTAGTCGAGCGGCCGCGCCTG
>JBEKLS010000284.1:0-3372 GCA_050010075.1 Binatus sp. (SeqCode)
CGAAAGGGCCAGCAGATAGACGTCCGTGAGTTGGCGATGACCCTGAACATGATTCCATTTGAATCGTTCGGCTTCCCGAACGCTTACCGAATCCGGCCAGAAAACGTGCAGCCGATCCGAACAGAAGGTTTGCAGACGCGCGCCCGCATCTTCGAGCGTCGTGCGGCTACCTGGATAAGATGCGTTGGACAGAATGCGGACCAGCGCGTTCTCGGTTAGCGGACAAGTCGCCCAGCGACGGCTGCGATTGCGCGCGAACCAGGCGTGCGCCGCGTCGTGATACAGGTGGCCCGGATCGAACAGGGCGACCAGCACGTTTACGTCGAGCAGGGCGATCACACGCCGCCTAAGGCTCGTCGCGGAGCCGGTTGACGATCTCGGGCGTGACGACAACGCGAGCGCCCCGCTGCTTCGGCAGGATCGGCACACCGTTGCGCTTGCGCGTAGATCTCTCGCGAGGCGCCAACGCACTACGGGCGAGCTCAGATATGACGCGCCCGGCGGTAGTGCCCCGGCTTGCGGCGAGTTCCTTGGCGCTTTCCAGAACGTCCTCGTCGATGTCCAGCGTTGTACGCATCGTACGATCATCACGCATCAATCATCAGATGTCAACGCGCCGTCGAATCCGCGTCAGTACCCATCCTACAATGGCCCCATTTAGCTCTAGGCTTGGTCAGATGCGCCTTCTCTCGTTCTGGCCTCTTCTCTGGAAATAATTAGTGCGAATTGGTATGCGTCGGGTGAATTTTTGACAATCACTACGACGCCGAACTTCGGCTCGCGAATCTGAATTAGCCCGATCAGGGGGTGCGCACAATGACACGTTGGGGGGGAGCGGTCGCAATAGTTTTCGTCCTCGCAGCGGCGGGGGCTATCGGTCTTCTGCAAGCTGATCGGACTCCGGCAACGTCGCCGGTGGCGCTCGCGGAAGCTGCGGCGCGAATTCGAGCACTTCCGCTGTACTTCGAAGAGAACCGCGGGCAGACCGATCGCAGCGTGCGATTTTTGTCACGCACCTCGAACTACGAACTGTTCCTGACCAATGACGGCGCGGTCTTCTCGCTATCGGAAACGTCCGCGGCTCCACGCGCCGGTTCGAAAGGCCATGCGGGCCGAGTCGCGCGACGTTCGCTCACCGTAAAATCTGCCGCCGTGAGAATCCGGCTGGTCGGCGCGAACCCTGACGCGAGCGTGACCGGTGCCGAACCTTTGCCGGGTCGCGTCAACTATCTGACTGGCAACAATCCGTCGCGATGGCTGCGTGACGTGCTGCTGTACTCAAAGGTGAATTACGCCGGGGTCTACCCGGGCATCGATCTCGACTTTTACGGAACTCCGAACGCGCTCGAGTACGATCTGACCGCGCACCCTGGAGCGGATATCAGCAAGATCAAATTCGTGGTTGAAGGAGTGGCGAGAACCGCCCTCGATCTCGCGGGCAATCTGACCATCACCACGGCCGCAGGCGCGATCGCGATGCGCCGTCCCTATGTCTATCAAATTGCTGCTGACGGTACGCGGACGCCAGTCAGCGGCGAATTTATAGTCGCGAAGCGGCCCGGCCTCCAGGCGGGCGTGCCCAGTCGCGAGGTCGGATTCCAGCTGGCGAGTTACGACCATGCGCGCCCGCTGGTGATCGATCCGGAAATGCAGATTGTTTACTCGACTTATCTCGGCGGTACCGGCGACAACACGGGGCCGTACAATATGCCATTCGTCAACGACATCCCCGATACGTCGCCGAACGAGGCGGAGGCCGCGCAGGGCGTGGCGCTGGATCCGAGCGGTGACGTGTACATCGTAGGGGCTGCCTATTCGTCGACGTTCCCGACCAAGAACGCGCTGCAAAGCACCGACAATGCGGGCGATACCGCGCCGCATCTGAACTCGCAGGTGTTCCTGGCGAAGTTCGATCCCACGCAGGTCGGCGCCGCGACGCTCAAGTACGCGACCTATATCGGCGGTCCCGGCAATACTTACAGTGGAGACGTTGGCCGTGGCAACGGCGATCAGGGCACCGGTATCGCAGTGGACGGCTCCGGCGACGCCTACATAGTCGGAACCGCATATTCGACCACAGACTTTCCCAACTCGTGCGGTACCTGGGGCACCGGCAACGACGAAGGCAATCAGAGCAAAATATATCCGCCTGGCAACGGCTTCGTTTCGGAAGTCAATGCGGCCGGCAATGGCTTCGTCTATTCGTGCTTCGTCAACACGATCGAAGGCGCCACCGCCAATCGCGTCGCGTTGCTGCCCTCATGCCTGGCCAGCGGCCAGTCGAACTGCGCCGCGTATGTGACCGGTGAGACCGACGAAGACCTCAAGGGCGGCTTTCCCGTAACCAGCAACGCCTACTTCACTGTGGATCCGGAATCGAATGGCGGAACGCTGGACGGCGCAGGCTCAGGACAGGCGGCCTATCTGCTGGTGGTCAACGGTGGTGGTGCGACGCTTGAATACGCGACCTTCTGGGGTGGAACCGGGGTCGGCGGCGCAGGCGAGGTAGGTTACGGAATAGCGGTAGATTCGAGCGGCAATGCCTATGTCGCTGGATCGACCCACTCGGCTGACATGCCGGTCACTACTGGCGCAATCCAAACGAAGAACAAGGAATATTTTGCTGCCAACGCGGGAGACGACAGCGACGCGTTTTTCGCCAAATTTAATCCGACTGCCAGCGGTTCGAGTTCGCTGCTTTATTCGACCTTCCTCGGTGGCGACGGGGGTGATTGCGGGGAGTCCACCGGCGAGATCATCACCGGGGTCGCAGTCGATACCAACGACAACGTCTTCTTCGCGGGGCTGACCGGATCTGACGACCTGCCGGTCACCACCAACGCCTTTCAATCAACCGCCAAGGGCTGGAGCAACTGCGCCGACACCGCATTTGTTGGCGAGATAAATACCGGCGCCGGAACGCTGCCATACCTCAGCTACCTCGGCGGCTCGGGAGTGCCGTCCGCAGGCTATGCAGGCCTGCAGGAGAACGGCGACGCTGCCGCATCGATCGCAGTGGATAGCTCGGACAACGTTTACGTGACGGGCGTCACCACCTCCACCGACTTTCCGGTTTCCACCAACGCCTGCGATCAGCACAACAACAGCGTATCCAGCGGCGACAACATAGGCTTGAGCGCTTTCGTGACGGAGATGAATTTCGGAGCGGAGACTGTGAATCAGCAGCTTGTCTATTCGACCTACCTCGGAGGCAGCAGCCTTGGCGCCGTTGCCAACAGTCTCGCGCTCAATCCATCGAGCGATAATATCTGGGTGACGGGCGCGACCTACTCCAACGACTTCCCGGTAACCAACGCCGCGCAAGGTTCCAACGCCGCTATTGCCAACGGCTCAACCAACGCCTTTCTGACG
>JBEKLS010000285.1:0-3343 GCA_050010075.1 Binatus sp. (SeqCode)
TGCTCTGGCGTGCCAGCATCTTAGGGTATGAACGCTCTGCGGATACTGCTGATCGAGGACGAGGCGCGGCTGGCCAACTCGATCAAGCAGGGACTGGTCGAGGAAGACTTCGCGGTTGAAATCGCCGGCAGTGCCGAGGCGGCCGAGCCGATAATCGCGCGCGGCGCGCTCGATCTGATCGTGCTCGACGTCGGACTGCCGGGGAAAGGCGGCCTGGAACTGCTGCGCGAGATGCGCGCGGCGGGGAATCATACTCCCGTGCTGATCCTGACGGCGCGCGGCGCGCTGGAAGAACGCGTGGCCGGCCTCGACACGGGTGGCGACGACTACCTGACCAAGCCGTTCGCGTTCGCCGAGCTGGTGGCAAGAATCAAGGCGCTGGCGCGGCGTCCGCGCGCGCCGGCCTCGACGGTGCTCAAGGTCGGCGACCTGGAATTCGACACCGTCAAGCGGCGCGCGAAAATCGGCGAGCACAATCTGAATCTGTCGCCGAAGGAAAAGATGCTGCTCGAGCTGCTGATGCGCAACGCCGGGCAGGTGGTCACGCGCGACATGATTGCGGAGACGGTCTGGGATTCGGACTACAGTTCGCTGACCAACCTGATCGAAGTGTTCGTCAACCGGCTGCGGCAGAAGATCGATCCGCGCGACGATCGGTCGCTGATAGTCACCGTGCGCGGAGTCGGGTACTCGATGCGCGCCGAATGAAATGACGCCGCGCGTCTGCGTTGCCGCGCGGTGGCTCGCCCATGACGATCAGACTCAGGCTAACCATTTACTGGGCCGCGGTGCTGGCGGCGATACTGCTGGTCGCCGCGATCGCGGTCGTGCAACTGTTCGAGCGCCAGCAATTCAGCGCACTGGACGCGGCGCTGCTTGAAGAGGCCCGCAACACAGCCAATCAAATCGAGCTCGGCGGTACCTCGAGCGCGCTTGGAATCCTGCAGCGCCTCAGCCTCGAGACCGACATCGGGCCGGGCCGGCGCGTAAGGATCATCAATGCGCATGGCGAGGTGGGAAACTTCGGCGACGTCCATACCGTCCCGCCGCCGTTCGATCCGGCGCTGCCCACCCACGCGGCGATAGTCGGCAATCACGAGTTCAGGTTCGCGGTCGTTCCGATGATGTACGACGGCGAGATCGCGTACTTGCAGAGCGGCGTGCAGGCGGGCCTGGTCGAGGAATCCGTCAGCAGCCTGCGCAACCTGCTGGTGCTGATGGTGCCGATCGTGCTGCTGCTATGCGTCGGTGGAGGATACCTGCTGGCGGGCCGCATGCTGCGGCCGATCGAGTCGGTGACGGCCGAGCTCGACGCGATCGGCCCGAGCAATCTGGGCTCGCGGCTGACGGCGCCGGCGGTGCCTGACGAAATCGCCCGGCTGACCGAGGTGATCAACGCATTGCTCGAGCGTCTCGAGCGCGCGTCGGCGACCGAGCGCCGGTTCGCGTCCGACGCGGCGCATGAACTGCGCACGCCGCTGGCAGTGTTGCGCACCGGCCTGGAAGTGGCACTCGCGCGCGAGCGGACGCCTGAGGAAAATCGCAAGGCGCTTGGCGCGGCGCATCGCGAGGCATTGTCGCTGTGCAGGATTGCCGACGAACTGCTGATGCTCTCGCGGCTCAACGGCGAAACGATGGTCGATCGGCAGAAGCTGAATCTGCGCGCGCTGCTGAGCGAGATAACGGCGACGGTCGGACCGCTGGCGCAGGCGCGCGAGATAAAGCTGACGGTCAACGCAACCGAGGACGTTTTCGTCAACGGCAACGCCGGGCATTTGCGCCGGCTCATCATCAACCTGCTCGACAACGCGCTGAAGTTCACGCCGGCCGGCGGATCGATTGACGTCGGGCTCAAGAGCGACCCGAATCGCGCGATACTGCGGGTCGCGGACACCGGCGAGGGAATCCATCCGGCGGAGCTGCCGCATATTTTCGATCGATTCTATCGCGGCGCCGGATCGCCCGGCGAAGGCAGCGGGCTCGGCTTGAGCTTATGCCGCGAGATCGCGCAAGCGCATGGCGGCGATATCGCAGCAGCGAATCTTCCCACGGGCGGCAGCGCGTTCGTCGTGACGCTCGCGCTCCTTAAAGAGGATCCGCATCGTGGGACCGTGCCGTTGCGATAGCCGCATCGGCGGCTTCGCTCACATCACGCCCGGCAACAGACGATACGGCACTCGATCCTTATAGAGACGGTACTCAGGGTCCGCGCTCAGGTGCGTTTCTTCCAGATCGATTCGCCAAATTGTCAGGGGAATTGAGACAACGAGCAGCATGATATTGCGCTCGCTCGGAAAGGACATCGCATAGCCGATCGAAAGCAGAAACCAGCCAAAATAGATCGGATGACGGACCCATCGAAACGGACCCTTGGACACGATTCCACGATTTGCCGGCAAGATGCCAAAGCGACGGCCCATGTAAATGCGGGCGACCTGGGTCAGCGCCACGCCGAGCAACTCGAGGACCAGGCCGATCGTCGCAAGCATGCCGATTGACGGAGTGGTCGAACGCATCAGGCATGGCAGGAAAAGCATGCCGCCGGTGGCGGCCACCGTGCGCAGATTTACGGTGGAGCTGCGCGGCGCGAATCGCGCGAACGACATGACGGCCATGATCGCAGCGCCTGCCAGCCATACGATGTTCGAGACTCCCGCCAATGAAAAGCTGAAATCGCGTCCGGCGGGCATAGTAGTTAACAGGAACGATGCGCCGAGCAGACAATCGCCGAGGGCACGCCTCAGCCCCGCGATTGTGACAGGTGGCCGTGGAACCGCGACCTGCGGACGAATGAGAGCGGTGCTTCCTTCCATGAATACATAGTGGCCCGCGAGATTTCACCAATCAACCAATCGTACAATATGAGTGAGAATCGTACTGAGTATTCAATGCAATACTAACTTCTGACTATCAGAGTAATGCGACAGTAATCGTCGATTGGCTATTGCGGCTACGCGTCGCGCGAGCCGATCGGATCTAATGAGTCATGATCGGTTAAGCGCGCAATCGACGCGATAGGTCGCCATTGCCGGTCGCGCCAGCTTTGCCTAAGATGACCCCTCTCAAGTCTGCGGCTTCCCCGAGTGCCGAGGTGGCGGAATGGCAGACGCAGAGGACTCAAAATCCTCCGTGCGCAAGCATGTGCGGGTTCAAGTCCCGCCCTCGGCACCACTCCTTCTTCAGAGCTTCACACTCTTCAGCCTGAGCGCGTTGGTGATCAGCGACACCGAGCTCATACTCATCGCGGCGCTTGCTATAATCGGACTCAGCAGCAGACCGAATACGGGATAGAGAGCGCCTGCAGCGATCGGTATCCCAATCACGTTGTAGACGAAGGCGAAGA
>JBEKLS010000286.1:0-4476 GCA_050010075.1 Binatus sp. (SeqCode)
CAATTCCGATTGCCGTTCCCGCGAAGGGTAGTACTATGCCGAAAGCGAAACCCATTTCACTCCATCCGCTAACATTCCATGAAGCACTCAAACACCTGGTACGCATTGATCCAGATTCTGTCGGTATCACCTCTAAGCGCCGCCGCCGAAAGCGACAGACGAAAGCACGGACCGAATCGTTAAAGAAGTGACCGCTACCTCGCAATTCATCATCGCACTAGGAATCATCTTCGTACTTATTTGGGTAGCGTTCGGGTTTGCATTAACATTTGCTGATTGGAAGCAATACGAGGAAGTAGACGAAGAAAAACCCGCTGCTCACGGCGATCAACCAGCCGAGCATCGTAACGACCAAGGCTCCGCGTCTGGTGCCCCACACGATGAAGCCGAGGCCAAACGCCGCAAGAGGCAGAAAGCATATCGCGAATCCCAAGCGCGACTCATTAACGTTGCCGCTGGGCTTAACGTCCTCACCGCAATAGCTGCCATCGCTGGATTCGGTGCCTTGTACCTGTTGTATGGAACGTTGGTCGAAACCAAAAATGCCGTAACTGCGGCGAGCACCCAAGCCGCAGCGGCGGCCACTCAAGCGGCGGAAGCCATAAGGACCAACAACCAGAGTGTGGCGGAATTCAAATTGTCCGAACGTCCATGGGTAGATATAACTGAAGTGCGAGCAAAGGGCCCTCTTGTTTTCGATAGCGCTAAGTCCGCGCACATTGATGTCGAGGTAACGACCGTGAACGGCGGTCGTTCGGCGGCTGTCAACGAAGGATCGGACTTGGACCTTGTAATGTCGGTCGGAAATGTCGCCGTTGACAGACAAAATAGGAATTACTGCGAGCCAGTGGTTGCGCCAGATGTTGTCGTTGCACACGTGTGGGCTCAATCTATCGCAGTTCTCCTTCCCAACGTTCCATACCCTTCGGAGTGGCCGCGACTCCACACTACGGACGAACCAATAACCGCTCCAACCAAAGACGGTCAGTACGGAATCTATATTGCTGCTTGCTTCGGGTACTCCGATCAATTCGGCGCACCTGTCACGGACAGGAGGCTCTGGGTCTTCGTAACTACTAACGATCAACAGCTGTTTCTTCCGCAGGGAAGCATCCAAGGACACTTCGAACGCGCAGCGACCAGCGCTCCTTAAACACCGGCCGGTCACGTAAAACATGCCCGTCAGGAGCGCGAGTGTCAAGCCCAACATAATCCCCCAGGGGAAGGGGTTAGGGGTTAGGTTGCTCGCATCATTCGCGGCGCTCCTTTTTTGTCATCCTGACGAAGCGAGCGCCGCGAGCGGATGGAAGGATCTCGGACAGCGGCGCGCAAGCGCCGGAGCGCTGCGCGATTTCGGAAACCGGAACCGGTTTCGCTGGCGCGAAGCTGTCCGAGGTCCTTCCTCCCCTCGCGATGCTCGGGTCGTCAGGATGACTGCATCGGGCTCGCGTTGCTCGTATCGGACTGGATGACAGATCAGTTTCGCGCTGCTCGCTCCCGCAGGATGACGGACGAGCTTCGCGTTGCTTGCTTGAAGGCTTTGCGCTGGTTGTTTCGTGAACTATAAGTGAGAAAACCTGCATACGGGTGGAGTCATCGATGTCGAATAATCTTGAAGAAATCCAGAAACTTGATTTCACCGGCGCGGTCGATGCCGACGGGCATATCCTCGAGGATGCCGGCCTGTGGGACCGCTATATCGAGGCGAAGTTCAAGGATCGAGCCGTCAGAGTTCGTACCGATGCCAAGGGACTCGAATATCTCGAGGTCGCGGGGCGGCCGTCGAAGGTTTTCAGCGGTGGGCGGCTCGGCGGACTGTCTGCGATGGGTACGACGCGCGACGACGAGTGGAACGCTGCGCTGAGTTACGGCGGGCGAGCTCCGTTTGGCGCGATGGACGCGAAGGAACGGCTCAAGCGAATCGACGCTGAAGGTCTCGCCGCCGCGTTCCTCTATCCCACGATGAGCCTGCTGTGGGAAACCGAGACCGAGGACGCCGACCTCGCGCAGGCATGCACGCGCGCCTACAACAGGTACATCGTAGACTTCTGCTCGGAGAGCG
This sequence comes from Binatus sp. (SeqCode), assembly GCA_050010075.1. Lineage (GTDB taxonomy): Bacteria > Desulfobacterota > Binatia > Binatales > Binataceae > Binatus. The sequence goes on from JBEKLS010000286.1 coordinate 2,063, forward strand.
GCGGCAAGCTGATCCCGATAGCGCATCTGTCGCTCGGCGATCCGGCCGCCGCGGCAATCGAGCTCGAACGCGCGGTCAAGGCTGGCTGCAAAGGCGGATGGGTGGCGCAATTCGTGATGACGCGCAAGCCCCATGCACATCCCGATCACGACGTGCTGTTCGCGAAAGCGCAGGAGCTCGACGTGCCGATCGGGATTCATCCGTCGCTCGAGCCGGTGTGGGCGGCGCCGGGCCGTTACGATCGCAAGTTCATGCGCGGCAACTATTATTTTCTCAACATCGTCGCCGCCGACGCGATTCGTCATGCGTTCACCAGTTTCTTCCAGTACTCGACTTTCGACAAATTCCCGAAGCTGCGGCTGGTGCTGCTAGAGGCGGGCGCAGGATGGATCGACTACTGGCTGGGCCGGCTCGACGCCGTCTATGCGAGCGCGATGGGCCGCACGGTGTCGCTGAAGGAGAAACCGAGTTTCTACTTCAAGCGCAACTGCTGGATCTCGGCGGACCCCGACGAGCGATCGCTGCCGGCGATGGTCGAGCTGTGCGGCGCGGACAAATTTTTCTGGGCGTCGGATTTTCCGCATCCAGATCACGTCGGCAACTATATCGAGGAAGTGCAGGAGCTGGCGGATAAGCTGCCGCGCGCCGCGCGCGCGAAGGTGATGGGCGAGAACGTGATGAAGGTCTATAAGTGCGAGCTGCCGCGATAAAGCGCGCCGCGCGAAAATCGGCGAAGATCGAGCCGGCGCGGCGTGCGAGCGACGTTGAGACGCTGCGGCGGATAGCGCTCAGCTTCCCGGGCGTCGAGGAAGGAACGTCGTACGGCACGCTGGCGTTTCGAGTGAGCAAAAAGTTCATCTGTCGGATGAAGGAAGAAGGCGAGTCGATTGCGATACGGATGGAATTCGGCGAGCGCGAGATTCTGGTCGAGGGCGAGCCGGAGACGTTTTATTTCACCGAGCACTATCGCAACTATCCGATGGTGCTGGTGAGGCTGCCGAAGGTGCATCCGGAAGAGCTGAAGCGAATATTCGGCAACGCTTGGCGGCGGTCCGCGTCGAAGAGACTGCTGCAGAAAGCGGAGCTTCGATAGAAGGACCAGATGGCGAATCTTAAGTTCCTGTACAAGTACTCGGGTCAAACCATCGAGCAATTGCTGTCGTTGGAAAGCGAGTACCGGATAGATTCGCTGGTCGAGGTGTTCGAGCAGGCGGTGAACAAGAAAATCGCTCGTGATGGAGAAAGTGCGATTAGCGCGGAAGAGCGCGTCATCCTTGCGGTTGAAGGCTTGGAACGCGAGGTCAACAACGGTGGGTATAGTTTGTTTTTCGAAAACTCTACACGGGAGTTCGTCCCCATCATCGTGCAAGCTCTCGGTCGCATCGGATGCCCTAAAACGGCCGAGATAACGCAAAGAGCGATCGACTCGCTTCACCTTCCAACTCTAGGTGTTGAGGCGATTGACGCTGTTTTGACAAATGGCGAGTTCAGCGAAGAAGAATTGAATGAATGCGACAGACTCTACTATCAGGGGGCCGAGAATATTTCCGGCCAGCTGTTCGCGTTCATCAAGACAAACAAGAACGCAATTGCGTTCTGATATCCACCGAGTCTTTTTCGAGGCGCCAACGCGTCTGAAGGCAGGAGCAGCATCCTGAATCGCGCGCGAAAAGAATCGCGCGCTGTATTCGGACCCTCACCTTCATCCTCTCCTTTGCAGGGAGAGGAGACAGAATTAAAAGGCCCGCGAGGTTTTGCTCGCGGGCCTTTGTACCTTTGCTACAGATTTTCGGCGCTTAGCTCACCGTCCAGGTATCGCCCTTGCCTAGCAGGGTTTTCAGGTCGCCTGCGCCCTGCTTTGCCTTGGCGTCTTCGAGCTGCTTGTTGACGGCGCCGTCGTAAGTCGGGCGCGAGACCGCGTAGAAGACTCCCACGGGAGTCGGCAGCGGCGGCTCGAAGTTGCCAAGCATGAACGCAAGCGACAGGTTGGTCTCGTCGTGCACGACGAGATCTTTTTCCGTGACGGTTGCGCTGAGCTGCACCGCCTCGGGACGCATCCCATTCATGCGGATTCCCATGTCGCGATTCTTGCCGAAGATGAGCGGCTTGCCGTGCTCGAGGACCAGCTGATGGTCCGCCTTGAGCGCCTTGTCGCTCACGTCGTTGAAGGCGCCGTCGTTGAAAATGTTGCAGTTCTGCAGAATCTCGAGGAACGACGCGCCGCGATGCGCGTGCGCACGCTTGAGCATCTCGCCGAGGTGCTTCTGCTCGACGTCGACGGTGCGCGCGACGAAAGTTGCATGCGTGCCGAGCGCCACCGTGATCGGATTGAACGGGAAATCCACCGAGCCCGCCGGGGTGGACTTGGTGACCTTGCCCACTTCCGAGGTCGGCGAGTACTGACCCTTGGTGAG
>JBEKLS010000287.1:0-3315 GCA_050010075.1 Binatus sp. (SeqCode)
CTCGAAGATTCGCCGGTCGAAGTGAAAGCCGCGCCGCTGCTCGGCCAGCATAACGCCGACGTCTATGGCGAGCTGCTCGGGCTCGGCGCCGGCCAGCTCGAAGACCTCAAGCGCGAAGGCATCATCTAGATGCGGTTCCGTTGATCGGGCGCGGCGACCTGTTCGAAGCGATCGAGTATCTGCGCCGCGAGGGCGAAGGCATCCTCGCACGCTTCTCACGCTCGAAGCGCGGGGTCGTGTATGCTGATCTTCGCCTGGAAGTGGTCTTCAACCGCTCCGGCGCGGCGGTGAACGGCGAGCCGCGCGATGGCTCCGAGAGCGAGAATGCCGCGTACACGGTCTCGGTTCATTTCGCCGACCGGGCTGGCCCTGTCGGTCACGGGCAGACTGGCGCGGAGATTGGGGCGATGGCGGGGCGTCGGGGCAAGCTCGCGTCAGAACTACGGCGCGGCTTGAGCGAGGCCTACGATCGAGCGCGTTTTAGCGCGCGCAAAAAAGCTGAACTCATCGCACATCTCGACGACTCAGCCAGGACTCTGCTCGTCGCGCCGCTTCCATCGCGCGAGAAAATCCGCGACGACGTTGAGGCGAACTTCAGCCGCGACCCGCGCACGCTTTCGACCGACGAGCTGAAAAAGATTTCGCTTGACGCCTCGCATCAGGTAGCCGCGCTCGGCGACGCGATCGCCTTCCAGGTCGTGGCCGCGATGACCGAGTTGCGGCGCGAAATTTTCATCGATACGGCGGGCACCGTGGTCTCTCAGGCGTACGCGTTTTCGCAGGGCGACTGCTACGTCGTCGCGCAAATCGGTGACGGGCACCAGGAAAGCTACGATACGATCGGCCAGCAACATGGGCTCGAGTGCCTGAGCGACGGTTGGCGCGGCGAGTTGATGCCGAATCCGGACCTCGCGAAATTTTGCGTCGAGCTGGCGACCGAAGCGCGCGAGCTTGCCGCGGCGCCCGTCCTTAAGCCGCCTGACGGCGAAGTGGTGGTCGTTACTGACCCGCATTTCAACGCGCTGGTCTCGCACGAGGTCATCGGCCATCCGTGCGAGGCCGATCGCGCGCTCAAGATGGAAGCCGCTTACGCGGGACGCAGTTGGTTCCTGCGTTCGCTCGCGGACAACCAGTTGGGCAAGGCGGTCGCGTCGCCGCTCGTGTCGGCGTGCTCCGATCCGAGTCTCGACGGCTACGGCCACTACCGCTACGACCACGAAGGCACGCGTGGGCGGCGCGTGATGCACATCGAGCGCGGCATCTTCAGCGGCTTTCTGAATTCGCGCGCGACCGCCGCCGTGCTGGGCGTGGAGCCGAACGGATCGGCGCGGGCGAGTGAAGGATGGCACGTGCCGCTGATCAGAATGTCCAACACATTTTTCCTGCCGGGTGAGACGCCGCCCGAGAAAATCATCGCCGACGTCGAGCACGGCTACTACGTCTGCGGCAACCAGGTTCCGTCGATCTCCGAGTCGCGAGAAAATTTCCGCATCTCGGCGCGCCGGGTTTACGAGATCGATCATGGGCGAATCGGGCGCCTGTATCGCTCCGGCAGCGTGATCGCCGACTCGAAAAGCTTCTTCACCAACGTGGACGCGGTCGGCAACGACCTGCGGCTGATCGCGATCCCCAACTGCGGCAAGGGCCAGCCGATGCAGATCAAGCGAATGTCCAACGGCGGACCGACACTGCGATCGCGCGCGCGGCTGGCGGGCAACTGATGCGCGCGCTCGCCGAGCTCAAGTCCTTCACGCGCGAAGCGGCGCGAATTCTCGCGCGCGAGAAGGACCTTGCGAGCTACGAGATCTACTGCGCCACGGCCGAGAATCGAATCGCGCGGCTCAGCTATACCTCAGACATTCCGAGCCGCGGCCTTGAGGAGTTCAAGTCGCTGCATGCCGACGGATTTCAGTTGCGCGTCGCGATGCGCCGCGATCCGCATGAAGTCGGGGCTGCATTCGAGGCTGGCGACTTTACCGCCGACTCAATCCGCGATGCGCTTAGCCGCGCGCGCAGTGCCGCGGTCGTCGATCCGCATTTCTCAGGGTTCCCGGCGGTCCCGCTCGGCAAGCTCGCGGCGTCTGAAAAAAGCGATCTCGCGAGAGTTGGAGACAGCGCGATTGCAGCCGCTGCGTGGGACGTGCTGGGCGGCGCGCTTGCGGCCTTCGCCAAACGGCCCGCGCAACCTCGAACCGAGCAGCCTGGTTTGATCATCGGCGGCGACGTGTCGGTGATTCGCGATCGAATTGCGATCTTAAATTCAAATTTCGCCGAAGTCCGCACCGACGAGAGCGCCTACTTCAATGCTTCCGTCACGTCGATTGTCGAATCGCTCGACGCCAAGGGTACGGCGACCGCGCTCGGCGATTCCGCGGCCGCGATGCGCCGCGACGCGCGTGTGCTGGGCCGCGATGCCGTGCAGCGCGCGCTCGCGCTCTCGCACGGCGCCCGTCCGAAGGCAGGCAAATTCCGCGTCGTGCTGGGACCGCAGCCGGTCGCCGAGATTCTCAACTACATGGTGATGGGATCGCTGACGACCGGATCGTTTCATGCGGCGAGCTCCGCCTATCACGCGAAATTCGGCGCGCCGGTGATGGACTCGCGCCTGAGCCTCGGCGACGATCCGTCTTTTCGTGCGGGCGCGATTCGCCGCCGAATCACCTGCGAAGGAATTCCGACCCGCCGCGTCGATTTGATTCGCGGCGGCAAGCTGGTCGGCCTGCTCTCGAATTTTTACGATACAAACCGGCTGCTGACGGATGAGCATCGCGCCGAGAAGCTCGGCGCCGGCGCGCCCGCGAGGCTCGACTTTCCGCCACTTAGCGGCTACCGGCTTGGCGAAGGCGGCGGCCGTCGCTTCGACGCGAGTCCCGGCACGGCGGGCACCAATGTCGTGATGCGCGCACGCGGAGGAGTCACCGACGACGCGCTGGTGCGCACCGTGGGCGACGGCATCTACGTCGGGCGCATCTGGTACACCTATCCGATCAACGGACAGCGCGCGGGAGATTTTACTTGCACCGTATCCGGCGACTCGTACGTTATTCGCGACGGCAAAATCGCGGAGCCGCTGGCGCCCAACTGTTTGCGCGTCAACGCGAACATCGCACAGGTGTTCGAGCATCCGATCGCGCTGGGAGCGCGGCCGCGTGCGGCGACGGTCTGGGGATCGCCCGAGGCGTACTACGTGCCAGCGATCGCCGCCGGCTCGATCGCGCTGGCCGAAGTCGGCGCGACCGCTTAGCGGTTACATCCGCGCGATCACGTCGCGCGAGATCTCGTCGATGCAATCGTTGTAGCCGTCCATCGGCGGAT
>JBEKLS010000288.1:0-3280 GCA_050010075.1 Binatus sp. (SeqCode)
ATTCCGCTGCTCGTGAGCGCGCCGGACCGCGAGGAGGTTTTCACGGCGGCTGCGATGGGTCCGCCGCCGACCTGGCGGGTGACGCCCACGGGTCCCGACGCGATCCTGTTTCGCAGCGCCGACCGCGGCGAAACCTTTGCACCGATTTCCGACGAGCAGAGTTTCGGACGCGGGATGCTGATGCAGATGAGGGCCGACCCCTCTAACGGCGGTTTCTTCGCGGTCTGTAACGACGGCTCCGTGCTTCGCGCCAATTCCGACGGCTCGTCGATCGCGTTGATCGCCGAAAAACTGCCGCCCGCTTACGACCTCGCGATAATCCCATGAGCCATTCGATGGCCGCAGGAGCAAGGTGACTATCTTCGACCCGCTGGGATTGAGCGCCCTGGGATGCGGCGTGATGCTCGCGGGTTACCTCTTCGCGCGGATCGAGAAGCGCACCGTGCGAATCTCGGACCCGGCCGCATCGATTCGCCTGCCGAGCCATGTCGATACCGAGCGGCTGTTGTTCATGGTCGTCGGCAGCGAATGGATCCTGCTCGCGATTTTTGTTTTCGCGGACCGGCTGTCAGCAGATTTGCAAAGATTCGTCAGGCTCGGATGCGGCTCGTCGGGCGTGGCGCTGATGACGTTCTACATTCTGTGCGTGCTGCGCTTGAGACGCCTCGGAGTCTTCTATCCGCATGACGAGCACTACCGGCCCGGCCACGCCGGCCACAAGCGCCCGCGTCCCCGCGGCCGCCACGCACCCAGCTGATTTCTGTCTCCTCTCCCTGCAAGGGAGAGGATGAAGGTGAGGGTCCTTATGCAGCGCGCATCTTTTGCGCGCGACTCAAGATTCTGGCCTCCGCTCCTATCCCACGCCGGAATCAGTAACTCTAAATAGCTCGCGCGCCTCGCCAAGGCCTTTGAGTTCGTGGACTCCGGCCGACTCAAGCGCTATCCCCGATCCTTCCAGCAAGTGCCTGGTGGTCGTCGAAACGAGGACCTCGCCCGCCTTCGCCACACTCGCGACGCGAGCGGTTTCATGGACGGCCAGGCCGCGGACGTTGTCTCCCACGAACTCCACCTCGCCAGTGTGAACCCCAGCCCGAATCGCGATGCCGAGTCGGGAAACAGAGCGGCCAATCGCTCGGGCGCATCGAACCGCCCGGGCGGGACCGTCGAAGACCGCAAGAAATCCATCGCCAGTCGTTTGTATCTCGCGCCCGCGAAAATTGTTCAGCTCGAGCCGCACCTGATGGTTGTGCTCCAGCAGCAGCTCGCGCCACGCCGAATCGCCAAGTTGTCTGAGCTGCGCCGTTGAGTCGACGATATCGGTGCACAGCACCGCGGCGAGTACGCGATCTCCGTCGGCTGAAACCGCGAACACGCGCGCACTCGCGAACTCTATCGCCTCGAATGGCTCATCACCCACGACGGCAGCGTCGTGACCGGCAGGGATGTCATAGACGTCGTCCACTCCAAGTTCGCGAACGTCGCCGGTGTCGGTTTCCACCCGCAGCCGTCCCTTGAGAACGACGCCTTGATGGTGAATCTGGCACGATCGGGTGCGAGCGATCGGGCCGACGTCGCGCGACCAGCGCCAGCCGGGCTCCATATGGAACCGACCGACCGTGGTCTCATTGTGAGATACGTTCTCTATCCGGCCGTTGGGAAAGCGCCGGATCTCATCCGGATTGAGAAAACTCTTTGCCTGGGTACGCGGCATGGATTTCCTCGCGACACCTCAAAGCGATTGCCTACCGACAATAGGCATGCCCATGCACAGACTCAAGGCTCAGCGGCTATCGCAATTCCTGCGGCGTCTGCCCTTCGATCACCCGCTTCGCAATTATCGCCGCCGTCGATCGCGGCACGATACGGATCGCATTCGCGCGCACCCAGTTGAACCATCCCGAAATAACACTAGGCTGCTTGCCTAGCGCATCGAGCGCGACCCGCACGACATTCTCCGCCGGCTCGCCGTGATCGCTGCCCACGCTCTCGCCGGCCACCGCCTGGAATTCGGTCGCGGTCGGCCCCGGCTCGATCACGAGCGCATCGACGCCCGTCCCGCGCAGCTCACCCCACAGCCCCTCGCCGAACAGCAGGTCGAAGCCCTTGGTCGCGCTGTAAACCGCATGCAACGGCAGCGGCTGGCGACCCGCGACGGAGCCCACGATTATCACCGCGCCGCGCCCGCGCTTGACCATGCCCGGAATGATCCGGCTGGTCAGCACAACAGGCACCACGCAGTTCACGACCACCATCGAGCGCAGCCTGTCCGTCGCGAGCTTGTCGAAACGGCCCGCGTAGCCGAAGCCCGCGTTGTTGACGAGCACCGCAATCTCCAAATCCGCGACCGCGTCGGCCAGCCGATCGGCGCCGTCGGCCGCCGCGAGATCAACCGCGACCACGCGCGTGTTGATGCGATGCTTCTCCTTGAGCTCCGCGGCAATCAGGTTCAATCGATCCTCGCGCCGCGCCGTCAGCACTATCGACATGCCCTCGCGCGCGAGAGCCCGCGCAAACTCGAGCCCGATTCCCGCCGACGCGCCGGTGACGAGCGCCCACTCGCCATACTTCTCACGATATTTGCGCCCATTATCTGCCATCGAAATTTCCTCCATGGGATAAGCGGCGGACACTGAGGCCCGCTGCACAGGCCCTGTACCAACACCCCGCGCTATCCGACTAGTATCTAGCAGTTTATGATGCGGCAATCTCGCCGGAGCTGACAGATGGCAGAATCGATATCGAAGGCAGTTCTAATAACAGGATGCTCGACTGGAATCGGGCGCGCCACCGCCGAGCGCCTCGCGTCCCGCGGATGGAACGTCTACGCGACCGCGCGCAAAGCCGAGTCGATCGCCGACCTCGCCGCCCGCGGATGTAAAACGCTCGCGCTCGACGTATGCGACGACGCCTCGATGCGCACCGCGGTCGAAACCGTCGAGCGCGCCGAGGGCGCCGTTGGCGTGCTCATCAACAACGCCGGCTACGGCCTCGAAGGCGCCTTCGAGGAAGTGCCGATGACCGATATTCGCCGCCAGTTCGAGACCAACGTGTTCGGCTTGATCGCGATGACCAAGCTGGTGCTGCCTGCGATGCGCCGGCAGCGATGGGGCCGCGTCGTCAATCTCAGTTCGATGGGCGGCAAGCTCACGTTCCCCGGCGGCGCCTATTATCATGCGACCAAGCACGCGGTCGAGGCACTCAGCGACGCGCTGCGCTTCGAGGTCAAAGGCTTCGGCATCGACGTCATCGTCATCGAGCCCGGCCCAATCAAAACGCGCTT
>JBEKLS010000289.1:0-3969 GCA_050010075.1 Binatus sp. (SeqCode)
ACGTTGCAAGGCCAGGAAGTCACGGTGACCGCGAATCTGACGGACATATCAGGGAACACTCCGGTCGCGCTTGCGGGACAGTCGGTCAACTTCACGATCGGCGGCGCCGGATGCGGCGCCACAACCAATAGCAGCGGCGACGCCAGCTGCGGGATCACGCCCTCCGGCAGCGGACTGATGACGCTCGCCGCCAACTTCCCGGGAACCTCGCAATACAACTCGTCGAGCGACTCGAAAGGATTCATGGTGATCGCGCCGGCCGGGAGTGCTACCGCGACGCCGACCGCAACCGCGACTCCGACCGCAACCGCGACTCCGACTGCAACGGCGACGCGCACCGCGACTCCGACCGCGACGCCGACGCCGGTGGTAGGCAAGCTCAAGGTCTCGCCCAAGCGGCTGGACTTCGGCGATGTCCAGGTCGGCTCGAACAAGACCAAAGACGTGAAGGTCATCAACGCGGGCAAGGTCAAGAAAAAGAAGGTGCCGCTGCCGATTCTGATCGAGATGGAAAACGGCGTGACCAGCCCGTTCAGCATCACGCAAGCCTGCGATGACGATGACCTTGGTCCCAAATCCAAGGGCGTCAAGGCGGGCAGTTGCGAAGTGGGGGTGACCTTCGCGCCGACCGCGGCGATGAAGTACTCGGGCACGCTGATGATCATCGACAACCTCGAGCCGACCTTCGAGCGAAGCGTCAAGCTCGAAGGCACGGGCAAGGAGCCGAAGAAATGACGATGTAGCAACGCATGAGCGCGCTGCAAGAAACTTTGTAAAAAGTGCCCTGAGCGTTAATTTGAGCTTGAAACTCGCGCCTACGCCGAACTAAGAGTTAAACCGAGTAAAAATCCGTCGTCGTAAGCCGAAAATGGGGATTTAGGATGAGAATTCAGGCTCAGGTTTCTGGAGCCCGCCCGTGGCTGTCCGTCCTGCTGTTCGCTGCCGTTCTGTACGCGTTCCCCTCGATGGGCCGAGCAAGCACCGGGCATCCCGACGCCGCGCCCGCGACGGTTCGCCTTCCGGGCCACGTGCTGCCGGCGCTGGCGAAGGCGACGGTCGTTCCGTCGAATCCGAAAGATGAGAATGCGCCGATCACGCTGACGCTCGTGCTCAAGCGCGACCATCAGCCGGCCTTCGACGCGTACCTGCACGACCTCTACAATCCGCACTCGTCAAATTTTCATCATTACCTGACGCAGCAGCAAATCGCGGAGAAATTCGGGCCGTCGATCGACACCTATCGGACCGCTCTCGAATACCTGCGAGCCAATGGCTTCGAGCTGCTGCACGGATCACCAAACAGGCTGACGCTCACTGTCCGTGGCACGCGCGCCAAGGTTGAGCGCGCATTCGACACTCGGATCAAGGACTACCGAATCGGCAAACGCAACTTCTATGCGAACGATCAAGCTCCCGCACTTCCCGCAAATCTCGCCTCGCGGGTGCTATCGGTCGGCGGGCTCTCGAACCTCGCCCATGTCACCAACACGGTCAGCATAAAGGAAGGATTCGGGAAGCTTATATGCAACATACTGCTGGCGCCATTTTATCCGCCTCCCGGTCAAAAGTTCTGTAACTACGACCCCACGAAGGCCTGGAAGGACTGCATTGATTCTGTTCCGTCCTGGGCCGTAAACAACACTCCGCTGGACATTTCGGTGGATCCCAACTTGAATTACGCGACCATCGTGCCGGACGGTTCGACCTGCCCCCCTCCGCCTAAGCCTTCCCCCCTTATGAAAGCCGAGGGACTCGCCGCAGGTGCAACCGCTGTCCATGCGGCGGCCCGACCCGCGGCATCGCCGATTGGCGGCACGGGCCAGACCATCGGTCTCGTCGAGTTCGACACCTTCGAGCAGAGCGATGTCGCAAACTATTTCGACTTGATAGGGCTGCCGTCCAGCAATCTTGCCAATTTGAAGACCGTGAATGTGAACGGAGGAGCAACACCTGGATCGAACCAGGATGAGGTCCTGCTGGATATCGATACAGTCATGACTTTGGCGGAGGATGCCAAGGTCACCGTGTACGATGCGCCCTTTCAGGGCGGCGCCAGCTTCGAGGATTTGTTCAACCAGATGATCAGCGACAAGGTTACTGTCATCAGTAACAGCTGGTCTTACTGCGAAGACGAAACCGATCAGGCCGATGTGGACAGCGTCGATAGCGTGTTGCAGAACGCCGCAGCCGCCGGAATCAGCGTTTTCAATGGCGCAGGCGACACGGGCAGCACATGTCTTGATGGCTCCGCGAACACTATCGGTGTGCCGGCCGACTCACCACACGCGACCGCGGTTGGCGGCACCACGGAAACATCGAGCCTTGGCGGGCTCTATGGAATGGAGACTTGGTGGGATGGCGTTTCGGAAACTCCTCCGACGGGTCAGGGCGGTTTCGGAGTCAGCAAATTCTTTACCAAGCCCAGCTATCAAAACGGTCTCAACTCGATGGGAATGCGCTCTATCCCGGATGTTGTGACGAACGCGGACCCCAATACCGGCGTCGAAATCTGCGAAGCCAGCGCGGGCGGATGTCCCGACAACCTCTTCTATGGCGGCACCAGCATCGCCACGCCAATTTGGGCAGCATATGCGGCTCTTATAAATCAGGCGGTCGGCACCAACCTTGGCAACGCGAATACAGTTTTGTACCCGCTGGCCGGTACCAGCGCATTCCATGACGCGGCGTCAATGGGTAGCGACTTCCAGCACGTCGGCCTTGGCTCGCCAAACCTTGATCAGATGATTCTTGCGTTGTCCCATCAAACTGCGGGATCAGCCTCTGCGACCGGTTCGAATGTCACACTTGCTTACCAGGTTGACGACGTCTCGCCGCTTTTTTCGCTGGGAGTGCCCGCCGATGGTGCTACGACGGGAATTGTTGTGGTGCTGCTGGCAGACGCGAACGGCAATACGATTCCGGGTAAGACGGTGAAGCTCGCGGCGAATCCGAGCACCAACGCGATGATCTCTCCTGCGAGCGCTGTCACGAGCGCCAGTAACGGTGCTGCGGTCTTCACGGTTACTGACCTATTGCCTGAGACACTCACTCTCACGGCGACCGACACCACCGATGGCGTGCAGCTATCCACGACTCCGACGCTTTCGTTTATCACCCCACCCGCGGCTTCCGCGGGCATCGTCGCAAGTCTTTCCAGCGTAGCCAACGATGGCACCTCTGACTCCGTCATCACTGTCACGCTGAAGGATTCGCTCGGGCGCGAAGCGAATCGGTTACCTACACTGCCGTCGACGTGACTGACGGCAATTTGCCGGTCCCGGGGTCCGCTGTGGTGGATTTCAGCGGTGACCCGAGCAACGCCTGCACCAGCCCCGCTCCGGTCGCTGCGCCTGGATTCGTCGTCACGCCGTACGCAACCGGCTTCACCGTCCAGGACCTCACTACCGGCGGCGGCCAACAGGTCGATTTCGGCTGCCAGGGAGCGACCGGTATCGCGTTCGACAGCTCGGGGAATCTGTACGTCAATGAGTTCACCACGGGGAACATCTACAAGTTCCCGCCGGGCGGTGGTGTCGCAGGGCCCAGCACGAAGCTCAACAGCACTTCGCTCGGCCAGACACTGTCAGGCCTGGCCTTCGATTCGAGCGGCAACTTGTTTGCCAGCCTGGATGTGAGCTCTGCGGATTCCACCACCGGCTCCATCCTCCAGCTCAATCCTTCCAACGGCACGGCGACAAGAACGATTTCGTCCAGCGTGATTTGTCCCACCGCAATTTCAATCGATCCGCTCAGCGGCGATCTTTTTACCGCTGACACCTGCACCGAGAGTTACGCGAACGACTCGGTCTGGCGCGTCTCCGGTCCCAGTGGCGGGTCGCCATCCACGTCGGTGTACACCACACTGTCGCCGGGTCCCAACGCGACCCTGGCGTTCGCTCCGGGAGGAACGATTTACGCCTGGACCTTCACCGGCTCAGAGGTCAATGTCGCCGAAATCAGCGGCACCAA
>JBEKLS010000290.1:0-3213 GCA_050010075.1 Binatus sp. (SeqCode)
AGGAGGGCGACAAAAGCTGCCCACATTGGCGCAGCGACGCTGGTGCCGCCATAGAGCGAGCCGGTCGGGCAACCACCCGCGTCCGCCTCGCAGATTTCCGTCCCCATAAAAGGATCCGCGTTGACCACCACGTCGGGGATGGATCGGTTGCCCATGCTGTTGAGGCTGCTCTGATAACTCGGGGTTGTGAAAAACTTGCTGATGCCGAAGCCGCCAGATCCGGCCGGCGGACTGGTGCTGTCATCATCCCACCAGCTTTCAGGACCATACGTGTACGACGGGCCGCGACTCTCCGAACTGCCTCCAACCGCAGTGGCGTTAGGCGAATCTGCCGGTACGACGATCGTATTGGCGGAGCCGTCCAGACATGTGCTGCCGCTGTCGCCGCTGCCGTTCAGGACGGTGATCCCGGCCGCAGCCGCGTTCTGGAAGATTGAATCGATGCTATCGACGTCGGCAGAGGTTGTTTGATCTTCGCAGTAAGCCCAGCTGTTGCTGATGATCGTGACCTTGTCGGTCAGCATCTGGTTGAAAATATCTTGAAAACTCGATCCTGACCCCTGGAACGGCGCATCGTAGACAACAGTCTTGGCACCGGGTGCGAGACCCAATGTGGTATCTATGTCGAGCAAAACCTCGCTCTGATCGCTACCAGGCGCAGTTACCCCACCGTTAACTGGTACCACGCTCAGTTGATCGATCAGACTCGGCGACAGGCCAGCGAGAGCAAGATAGTCGGACACATCGCTCGTGTTGAACGTGTCAAATTCGAGCAGTCCAATGGTCTGCCCGGTGCCGTCCACTTGGTTCCATGGAACTGAGTTCAGAGGAGACTTCGCCATCACCCGTGCAAACTGAATTGGTCCGGCCGTGACCTCGCAACCGGTAACGAAGTTGTAGGATTTACCGTTGAATATGTTATTCACGCAGGCATTGAAGTCGAAGCCCTTGGTGCTGTAGCAGGTGGAATTCGTAATGTAGGCAGCTTCACATTTTATTGCCGCAGCTATGTAAGCATGGTGAGGTTTTTGCTGAGTTGATAACCCCGCTATTGCCTGAACATGCGCGGCAAGTTGCGACGGTAGCGCCGGATCGTTTGCATTGGCGTAGAAGGTATGTCCGTTCGCCTGGTAATCGCCGATATGGATCATGAAGGCCCGTTCCGCGCCCGCGCGACTGCCGCGCACCGTTAGCGTCAGGCGGTTCGCTGATCCGCGGACCAGCTTGAATCCATTCGCGTGAAGATAGGCCAGTACCGAATCGTAGTCCGCACGGCTCGGACCGAAGCGATTGGCTATCTGCCGCTGCGTCAGAAATTTGTGGAGCTTCTTTGAATGCGGATCGTAGATCTCTTGCAGATAGCTCTCGAAGCCTGCCTGGTCGTCACGCCTTAGAACAATCGTCAGTGTGATCGGCTCCGAGCCGCTGTTCGGCTTCAACGGGAGGACGGTCGCCTTTGCGAGCGCGGGCAGTATGTGGCCCGGCAGGCGAACCATCGCGGACGGAGCCTCTGTTGAATGATCGGCGCTGGCGCTTGCGATGGATGTGCTAGCCAGCAGGAGCGAAAAAACCGACAGGACCAGCAGCCTCAAATGGGTTCGGGACGATATAACCGACAATTCCATTTCACGAACTCCCCTCTCTAAACTCGCGTCGATGTCATGGACTCGCATTGAAAATCCGAGTTCGTACGAACGCGAAATTCGAGCCTGAAGTTCGGTCCCAACGGCCCTTCACGCAGCCGAAACGGATCACTGATCCTGCGCTGTCACCTCGTCATTTCTTCGGCTCCTTGCCGGTGCCCTCGAGCTTGACGCTTCTTTCGAAGGTCGGCTCGAGGTTGTCGATAATCATCAGCGTGCCCGAGTACTTCATCGCCGCGGTCGGCGCGAACGTCACCCCCACTTCACAACTGCCAGCCTTGACGCCCTTGGATTTGGGACCAAGGTCATCGTCGTCGCAGGTCTGCGTGATGCTGAACGGGCTGGTCACGCCGTTTTCCATCTCGATCAGAATCGGCAGCGGCACCTTTTTCTTTTTAACCTTGCCCGCGTTGATGACCTTCACGTCTTTGGTTTTGTTCGAGCCGACTTCGACATCGCCGAAGTCCAGCCGCTTGGGCGAGACCTTGAGCTTGCCCACGACCGGCGTCGGCGTCGCTGTCGGAGTCGCCGTTGCGGTCGGAGTTGCGGCTGTCACGAGCACGTTGAAGCCTGCCGAGGCGTTCGACGCGAGCAGGTCCCCGCTTCCGGCGAAGCTCGCGGTCAGCGTCTCCATGCCGGCGCCGCTGACTGTAACCTGGCAGGTCGCGATACCTTGCGCATTGGTCGGACCGTTGCAGTTCTGGCCGCCGACCGAGAAGTCGATGGTCTCGCCGGACACCGCGGTCGCCGGATTCTGCGAGACGTCAGTCAACGACGCGATCAGGTTGACCATCTGTCCCGGGACCGCGCCCTTGGGACTCTGGTTGAGGCTCATGAAGGTGGTATCCGAACCGGATCCCCATGTCACAACCGCTTGATTGGAAGTCAGCGCGGTACTGCTGACTGTTGTGGAAGCTGTGATCGTATCCACGCCGGCATGAGTGGCGACGTAACTAAACGACGCCTGCCCGCTGGCGTTGGCTACAACCTGCTGAATCTGCGGATTGGCGCCCGTGACAGTGAACAAGACCTGCGTGCCCGCCGGAGCAGTCGCATAGTGGATACTCGCATTGAAGGTTTGCGACGTCCCCTGCGCCGGATTTGGCGACACTGAACTCGGCGTGAGCGCGATCGACGGTGACGACAGCGCGCTTGCGTAAGTGCAGTCGCCGGCCGTGTCCGTGATCCTGAACACTGTGGGGCCCTGCGAGCCGTAGATACATCCGTCGGTGCCGATGGTCAGGAAGTTGGCGCCCGATTTCGTTGCCAGCGCGGTCGCGAGCGTCGGTGGATTGGTCGTCAGGTCGACCTCGTTGATGCCGACGGTAGCACCGTCCACAAATGGTGTCCCGATCAGGTACGTCCCTGCACCGGTCCCGCCTGCCAGCAATCCGAGATTGGCGAGCTGTAGGCCGGGAAGAGTGGTGACAGTCGGCGTCATCGGACCATTGGTGCCGCTGATTTCGGCGACATTGACCTCTGAGCCGGTGAAGGTCCAGGCGTAAATCGTTCCTCCCGGAGCGAACGCCAGGGTCGCGTTGGGACCCGGCGACAGTGTGGTGTACACCGA
>JBEKLS010000291.1:0-4638 GCA_050010075.1 Binatus sp. (SeqCode)
ATGGGGTCGGGCGATACGAGGCTCACAGGCGTGTTGCGGCCGCAGAAGCAAGGTCCCGATTTTGATTTTGACCTCGCGAGCCAGAACACCGACCTGACTTCCTTGAATGACCTGCTGCGCGCGTATGGAAAGTTCGATGTGGCGTCAGGCCGCGTCTCGGTGTTCTCGCAAGTTTCGGTGAAGAACCATTACGTGAACGGCTATGTGAAACCGCTGTTCACCGACATCCAGGTTTATTCGACGGAAAAGGATGCAAAAAAGCCGGTTCTCCATCAGGTGTACGAGTTGGCGATCGGCGGCGCGGCGAAATTGTTGAAGAACCATTCGACCGAGCAGGTCGCGACCAAGGTCGATATCTCGGGACCGGTTAACACGCCCAACATGAGTACGTGGCAGGCGATAGGACAATTCCTCACGAACGCTTTCATCAGCGCGATAGTGCCAGGCTTTGATCGCCAAGTTGCGCAGGCCAGGCAGGCTCACAGCTAGTTCAAACTGTACAGTGGGGCGGGCCGCCGTGCCCGCCATTTCGCAAATCTGTCTCTATTGAGCGGACATTTCGCCGGGCACGATGGCCGCGATCACGAGCAGGAATTGTTCGAAGGTCATTCCGAGCTGACGAAACCCACGCTGGCAAAATAGAAAGGCGTAAAAGTCCACCAGTTCGTCCGGCATGGCTACGGGCAGATTTGGAACTGACGATGAAGTCGGAAAGTCCAGCAGGTCGGCAGCTTTGAAGATCTCGTCGCCTACCTCGAGAGACTTGGTACCGGCTGATTTGTCCTCGACCGCCTGGAGTCGCAGATGATTAGGTCTTGAAGACATCGTGGTTACCTCCTGCAATGCGACCGCCATCGTTCGAGATGGCTGCGAGCAAGCGCCTGGGATCGCCGAGGTCGCTCCAGCTGACTCCAGTGACCGGAAGGACTGAGAATTCCTGAGGGAATTTGACCAGCACGCTGGCAGAGAAATCCGCCGATGGCAGATCTGAAAAGATCGAGCGAAGGATTTCATCATCGGCTGCGTCGTCGACGATCGGAGCAAATGCGCGGTGCATCTCAGGGAGCGCGCGCGCCATCAAAGAGAGCAGCATCGAAGCGTTGGCCACGAGCACAAAGCTGTTCCAGAGACAGTCGCGACCGTGCAGGTAACGTGCAAGGTCAGGCGATGGTTTCTCCCAGAAGCGGCGAATCTGCTTGATCTGTCCGAGCGCGGGAGGCGAACTCGCAACCGGGGCGCCGGGCTCGATCCAGCCATACTCAGTTTCCGGTCCGTCCGCCTCAATTCCCAGCAAAACGTTCAAGCGGGGCGCCATCTCGACCGCACGGAAAGCAGCAGCGACATGACGCATGAAGATAGAGTCGTCGCTGACGTAATGATCCGACGGAAGGATCGCCACGGCGCCGTCGTGGCCCGCTGCAATCAGCAGGTAGAGCGCTCCCATGATGGCGGCAGCCGTTCCTCGATTGTCAGGCTGGATGAGGAGATTCGAGGAAGGAGTGCTCGCAAGCAACGGCGTGTAGAAGCGTTCGTGCGCTTCAGTCAGCACCGTAATGGTTTGTACGGGTGGAACGATCGGCGAAACCCGGCGCAGCGTACGTTCGAGCAGCGTCTCCCGCTCGAACAACGGGCAAAACTGTTTCGGCACGTGATATCCAAACACTTTGCGGGTGAAGGAACTGAGCCGGAGTCCCTCGCCTCCGGCAAGAATCACAGCAGCCTGTTTGTATCGATCGAATTTAAGGCCAGCGGAGAGCGGACCGAAATTTCCGCTGCGATGATTAGGCATGCCGGCTATGGCCATCAGACTGTCTCCCACCGTTTTCGAAGCGTCCAAAGCGAGCGTTGGAGGCGTAATAACGAAGCAATAGATGTGCCTTTAATTACGCCTTGTTCGCGTGATCAGATCTCCAAGCCGCACAGTGAATTCAGTAGTTTTTGCGGTGTTGAGCGACCCTGATTTCCGGGCGAGAATTCAGCGTAGATGCAGGCATTTTCGCACTGATCGTTGACCAGCCGCGGCGAAAATTTTGGCCCGAGCTTGCCTTAGAGCGAGTCGATCCGGCGATCATGCCCATGAGTAGTTTTTAATGACTATGGAAAAAATTACTTAGTCGTTGGACAGAAGACTTGGCGAGAACACACGCCCATTAATGGCCCCGCTCTTGCTGACTGAAGTTGGCTGTTTTCTGAACCTCAGGGTGGGTCCCATGAATGGCACAATCAGAACGATGCCCGGCGCTCCCTATCCGCAGGGTGCGAACTGGGATGGAGCGGGCGTGAACTTTTCGCTCTTCAGCGAAAACGCGACGGGCGTAGAGCTATGTCTGTACGATGATCGCGATCCGAATCTCGAAGTCAGCCGCATACCGCTGACTGAACAAACGGATCGCGTCTGGCATATTTATTTGCAAGGGGTGAAGCCGGGCTCGCGCTACGGCTATCGGGTTCAGGGGCCTTATGATCCGAACAATGGGCAGAGGTTTAATCCGGCAAAGCTGCTGGTGGATCCCTATGCCAAATCGATCGACGGGTTCCTGCGCTGGGACGATGCGTTATTTGGCTACACGATCGGTAGTCCCGACGAAGACTTGAGCCGCGATGATCGGGACAGCGCGCCGTTCGTCCCAAAGAGCGTGGTGGTCGACCCTTACTTTGACTGGCGCAACGACTCCCAGCTCCACATCCCCTGGCACGAGACGATAATTTACGAACTGCACGTCAAAGGCTTCACGATGCTGCATCCGGAGATACCGGAGGATCTGCGCGGCACGTACGCAGGCCTCGCGCATCCGGCATCGGTCGAGTACCTGACGAAGCTCGGCATCACCTCGGTCGAGTTGATGCCGATACATCACTCGGTGGCGGACCGGCATCTGCTCGAGCGCGGCCTTACCAACTACTGGGGCTACAACTCGTTGGGCTTCTTTGCGCCCGATGCGCGCTTCTCGGCGACGGGATCGGCCGGCGAGCAGGTCGCAGAATTCAAGAACATGGTTCGAACGCTGCACAGTGCCGGCCTCGAGGTAATCCTGGACGTCGTCTACAACCACACCGCGGAGGGCAACCAGCTGGGCCCGACGATTTGCTTTCGCGGGATCGACAACACGGCATACTACCGCAGCGTCGAAGGGCAGCCGCGCTACTACATGGACTACACCGGCTGCGGCAACACGTTGAACATGCGGCATCCCCAGTTGCTGATGGACAGCTTGCGCTACTGGGTTACGGAAATGCACGTCGACGGATTCCGATTCGACCTGGCGGCGGCGCTGGCGCGAGAACTTCACGAGGTCGATCAGCTCGGCGCGTTTTTCGACATAATTCATCAGGACCCGGTCCTGTCGCAGGTAAAGTTGATCGCAGAGCCGTGGGATTTGGGCGAGGGCGGCTACCAGGTCGGGAACTTCCCGGTGTTATGGTCGGAGTGGAACGGCCGCTATCGCGACTGTGTGCGGGATTATTGGCGCGGCGCCGACCAGAGTCTGGCCGAGTTTGCATCGCGGATCACTGGCAGCTCGGACTTGTACGAATCGGGCGGCCGCAAGCCCTACGCCAGCATCAATTTTCTGACCGCGCATGACGGTTTCACCCTGAATGACCTGGTCAGCTACAACGGCCGGCACAACGAAAATAATGGGGAAGAGAATCGCGACGGCGAATCCAACAATCGAGCGTGGAACTGCGGCGCCGAAGGCCCGTCCAAAGACGTGAAAGTAAATGTGCTGCGGGCGCGTCAGAAGCGCAACTTGGTCGCGACGCTGTTCCTGTCGCTGGGCGTTCCGATGCTGCTCGCCGGCGACGAGTTCGGGCGCTCGCAGGAGGGCAACAACAACGCCTACTGCCAGGACAACGCTATTTCGTGGGTTGACTGGCTGAACATAGACACCAGCGAGCTCACCTTCGCCCGCCAGATCATCGAGTTTCGAAAGCAGCACCCGGTATTTCTGCGGCGAAAATGGTTCCAGGGCAGATCGATTCGCGGCAGCGAGACAAATGATATCGCGTGGTTTCGTCCCGATGGAGAACTGATGTCGGACCAGGACTGGGGCGCCGGTTTCGCGAAATCGCTGGGCGTGTTCCTCAACGGCGATGAAATTCCCAGCGTCGACGCAGCCGGGCGCCGGGTCCTCGACGCGTCGTTCTACCTGATCTTCAACGCTCACTGGGAGCCGGTGGAATTCGCGCTGCCGCCGGAAAAATGGGGACAGAATTGGAACCGGGTCGTCGATACCAGCAACGAAGAGCCAAACGAGGATGCCACGCAGTACGCGGCCGGAACCAGGATCAAAATCGAGTCCCGATCGCTGGTTGTGATGCAACGTGTTGCGTGAACACCTATCCACTTACCGCGTCCAGCTGAATAGCGAGTTCGGCTTCGACGATGCGGCGAAAGTAATTCCTTACCTGGAAGAACTGGGTATCGACTCGCTGTACTGCTCGCCTTATTTCCAGGCCGCGCCGGGCAGCACGCATGGTTACGACGTGGTCGATCACTCGAAGGTGAATCGCGAGCTGGGGGGCGAAAGCGCGTTCGATCGAATGTGCGATGCGCTCGCGCAACGTGGGATGGGCCAGCTGCTCGACATCGTGCCGAACCACATGGCGATCGCGCCCGAGAATCCCTGGTGGTGGGAT
>JBEKLS010000292.1:0-3175 GCA_050010075.1 Binatus sp. (SeqCode)
CGGCGCTTGCGCGCCGCTGTCCGAGATCCTTCCATCCGCTCGCGGCGCTCGCTTCGTCAGGATGACAAAAAAGGAGCGCCGCGAATGATGCGAGCAACCTAACCCCTAACCCCTTCCCCTGGTGGAAGGGGAACCGGACAGAAAGGGCACTCTCTTCCAAACCCCTTCTAACAGGGGCGAAGCCCCGCATCCTTTCTTCTTCTTTAATACTGGGTGCAGGGGTCACCCCTGCCCAAGGAGGTGCGGAACCCACGGTGGGTTCCACATCTAATTCCTAATGCGCCGCGTTGGCCATTGTATTGGGATTGAAAAAATTGTCCGTCGCCAGTCCCATGTTGATGTACCAGCTCTCGTGCTCGTCGGTCTCGAATCCGGGTGACAGCGCGACGGTTGAAAAGCCGTTGGTGACGTCTTCATCGACCAGCGCCGTCTGGAACATCCGTTTGAACGGCCAGATCGCCACGCGCGCGTCGGGAATCGGCCGGTCGCGATAGGCGTTGAAGGTCGCCACCGTTTTCCACAGCTTGCCGTCCTTGTCGTACTGGTCCGAAGCGGTGATGAACCATCCTTCCGAGTCGATATAGAAAATCCGCTTCGGAATCGAAACCGTGCTGCCGAGCATCGAGGTCTGCTTCGCGTCAGCCTCGATCACGTAGAGCTGGCGCATCTCCCAGTTCTCCGGGCAGATAGTCCGTCCGCCGTCGCTCGGACACGCCTTGGCGGGAGAGTTCTCCGCGTTGACGACCGCGAGCATCGGCTTCTCGCCGAGGAATCGGTAGCTGAAGTCCTCGATTTTCGCGCCGAAGCCGAAGAACGAATCCGCGTCGAGATTGCTCGCGTAGGTGGCAGCGCCTCCGTCCGCGCCGCCCGGGTCGAACATGCCGAGGATGTCCGAAAGTTCATTGGCGGACGCCCGCACTATATGCCGCGTGCGTGGACTGAACATCCAGCTGTTGTCTTCGAGGTTCGGATCGACATTGCGGTAGCGGATGAACCCGAAGCCGCGCATTTCGGACGGCTCGAGAAACGGATAGGCGCCGAAGCGGTAGCGGATTCCGGCCGTGGTCGCTTCCGAATTGGTCGGGATTGGAGCGACCTCGGTGCGTCCGGTGTTGTTGTAAAATCCCACGTTGCCAATCGTGAAATGCGCGACCGGATCGGCGGGCGCCGAACCCGGCGTATAGCTCGCAATCTCGACATTGCGCGCCTCGGCATCGTCGGTGTAGAGCGGACGATAGCTGAAGTTCCAGATCACTTTCAGCGCCGCCTGCGGATCGTTCGCGTCGACGAGCGGAAACGGAAGCCCGGCCATGTAACCCTTCAAGGTGCCGTCGGGCGCGAGCTGCACCTGCGGCGAATATTTCTCGGTCGCGGCCTTGTACGGCGGCGGCCATTCGAGCCGATCGGTCGGCACGATCTTCATCACCATGCCCTGCTTGACGAGGATCAGATTCCCGGGACTCACCAGGTTCGCAACCTTGTCAGCCTGATCTTTTGTGATGGTGTCTCCCGGATTCACGCCGGCGTAAGACGAGTCGGCGATCAACAGAACCGCCAAAGCGAGCGCCGCGATAACTTCAAGCGTCACTTTCATTTTTATCTTCGACCTCGCACGAGAATTTTGCGCCGCCGTCCGCACCACTTTGTCAGTTGCGGGCGCAGAAATGCCAGAGCCGGAGCGGCAGACACCGCTCCGGCCCCGTCACTTCACGTTGCGCCCAAATCCCCTAAGGATTGCCCCAGGTTCCGTCCACTGTAGTGCTGCCAGGATTGAAGACATCGCCGCCTTCGTTGGTGCTGTTCTGAAATTCGAACAGACGCAGGGTGCCGCTCGTGTCGCCGAGACTCAGAAACGACTCGTCCGCTTGATAGGCAGAGCTTGCAGCGATGGCGCTTCCTACCGCAGACAAAAGCTCTCCTGATTCGCTGGTAGAAAAGGCTCCGGAGAAATTAATGGAAACGGCAGGGTCGAACTGGACTCCGGTTCTAAGTGCGCCTGTTGTATCGTAGAAGTACGCGCCGGTGAGAGAACCATCCGGCGCCGAACCCACGAAGGAACGTTGCTTTCCGGTCGAGTCGAAGGTGCCGCTGCCTTCTCCCGCGCCCGTCCCGCTGGGAGTTATTCCAAAAATAGCCCTCGCTATGCCGGTACCTCCGGGGATGTCCGCGTTGCCGTCGAAAATCGTCATTCCCGCTGCGTGACCCGATGGCAGGGCGGCTGGATCTATTCCAACGCCAACGACCGGTTTACTGGCAGTGTCAAGGAATACAAGATTGGGTTGTCCTTCCACCATTTCGAGCGACGCGACAATCTTGCCACCCGACTCCAGATTGAACGCCGATGCCGTCACTACTTTCGCTTTCGGTTTCGCCTTGGCCATAACATTCGAAGCGAATGGGCCAACCGCGATCAGCAAGCCAATCGCGATCGAACCCCAGATCTTCATTGTTCGATTTGCCTGCTCTGCACGCTCGAGCCTCTTCGACAGCTGTTCGAGACGTTCCTCCACACTCGTATCTGTGCTCATCCCGTGATCCTCCGTTTTCTGACTGTTCGAATCTTCGCACGGGTTCCGTGTACTTCTGGGCCCTCCTTGTGTCAACGCAGAAATGCACGTCAATTGCTAACAATCAGTATGATTGATCGGAACACGCAGTTTTAGCGGGTGAGAATGGCAGCTGTGCGGATGACGAAATCGGCGGGCTAGAAGCTGAGGCGTTTGAACCGGCTCTCCGGGATCAGCCTGACCACGCCCATGATCAAGCGCCAGAACCACGGCACGTACACGACTTCGGATTTTTTTCGGTACGCCGCGTAAATCAGGTCAGCAGCTTTGGTCGGCGATATCGTCAGCCGCGCGCCCTCGCGGCCCCAGGTCATTCGCGTGTCCACCGTGCCGAGCTTGACCGTCATCACATGCACTCCGCTCTTCGCCAGCCGTCCGCGCAGGCCCTGGGCAAACAGCGCGAGCGCGCCCTTGGCTGAGCCGTAGACGTAATTGCGCGCGCGTCCGCGCTCGCCCGCGACTGATCCGATGATGATGATAAAGCCCGAGCGCTGCTGTTCGAGATGGCGCGCGGCGAGCGTGATCAGCGACACGGCGCCGCTGAAGTTCTGATTGATCGTGGCAAGCGCGGCGCCGGGATCGGTTTGCGCGGCGTCCTCGTCGCCAAG
>JBEKLS010000293.1:0-3167 GCA_050010075.1 Binatus sp. (SeqCode)
ACTTCGTCAGGCTGGCTTCGAATCCAACGTTGCCGCATGATTCCCGCAGCCGCAGCGCGGTTCGCGGAGGACACGAAAATGAGCGAAATCAAGCATAGCTTCGTCAAAACCAACGGCATCAGAATGCACGTGGCTGAAACCGGCAATGGCTTTCCGGTCGTTCTCTGTCACGGGTTTCCCGAGCTGTGGTACTCGTGGCGGCATCAGATGAAGGCGCTGGCCGAAGCGGGCTTTCGCGTGATCGCGCCTACCCAGCGCGGCTACGGCGAGACCGACGCGCCCGCGCCGATTGAGGCGTACACGCAGCGCAAGCTGGTCGGCGATATCGTCGGCATGCTCGACGCGCTCGGCATCGGCAAGTGCGTGATCGTCGGTCACGATTGGGGCGGCATGGTCGCGTGGAACACGGCGTTGATAGCGCGTGACAGCGTCGAGCGGGTCGTCGGCATCAACACGCCGTTTTTCCCGCGCGCGCCGATCAAGCCGACGGACGCGATGCGCGCGATTGCGGCGGGCGGCTTCCATTATATTCTCTACTTCCAGACTCCGGGCGTGGCGGAAGCGGAGCTCGAACGCGACGTATCCCGATCGCTGCGCGGCTTCTACCAGGACCCGCCGGAGATCGATCCGGCCGAGATTCGCAAGACTCCATCGGGTGTGTTTGGACGGCCCGGCGGCGGACTGCTCGATCGATTCCCGGATCGGCCGCACGGAAAATTTCTCACCGACAAAGACTTCGAGGTCTTCGTGAACGCTTACAAGAAGAGCGGCTTTCGCGGCGGCCTGAACTGGTATCGATGCATGGATCGGAGCTGGGAAGAGAGCGCCGGTCAGACCGATCGCATCGAGCAGCCCGCGCTGATGATCACCGCGGAGCTCGACGTCGTGCTGCGGCCGGAGATGGCGGAAGGGATGAAGACCTGGGTGCCCAACCTGCGCAAGACCGTGCTGGTCAAGGGCTCGGGGCATTGGACGCAGCAGGAGAAGCCGGCCGAGGTGAACGCGGCGCTGCTCGATTTTCTGTCGGATATGAAGAAGTAGCGGCTATTCCAGCGGCGGCGGAGAAATGCGATCGCCGTTTTTGAGAATCAGGTACTGACGATCCGGCGCGTCGCACGTCGCGTCGGTCTGCACGATTCGCGCGCCGTCGGGCGCGTACTGCAGGATGTACGACTTGCGCACGCCGTCGGTGATGTTGGGGCCGGTGCGATGCGGCATCAGCGAGGAAAATACGACGACACCGCCCGCGCGCACCGGCACCGCGAGCGCCTCGGGACCGTCCTGCTCGCGGCATACAAATCCGAGCTTCGACGCGCGATGCGCGAGTGTCCCGCGCAGATGCCCGCCGGGAATCACCCACGGGCAGCCGTTGTCGAGCGTCGCGTCGTTCAGCGCGACCCAGCAGGTGAGGTACGCCTGCGGCTCGATGTAGGTGTAGCCGTTGTCCTGATGCCACGGGAACGGCTTCGGATACTCGGGCTTCTTGTACACGGCTTGATCCCAGTACAGGCGCACGTCGGGACCGATGAGGTCGTGGCAGAGATCCTGGAAGACGCGACTCGCCGAGAACTCGCGCAACACGCTCGAGAGCTTGACGAGATGAACGGTGAAGGTGATTCCGTCAGCCTTCGCGATACCCATCCGGCCGTCGGGCAGCGAGCGCAGGAACTCCTCGGCGCGTGCCTCGAAGGGATCGATCGCGTCGCGCACGCGAGCGATAGTCGCAACGTCGATTGCATCCTGGAGCACGAAGAAGCCGCGCTCGTTGAACGATCGTGCCTGCTGGTCACTGATCAGCCGAAACGGCCCGCGCACAGGCGTCCAAATGAATCCATGATTCAGCGGATGCAACGCAGCGGCGGTATCAGTTGTTGATGAAACCGCGGTCACGATTTTCTTTGGCTAGCGTGCGATTTGCTGCGAACACGAGAGCGACTGCTTCTTTCAGATTCGTACGAGTCTCACGCAGCGTGCGCCCTTGAGTGTTCGCGCCGGGCAGTTCTTCCACGAACCCGACGTAGCCGCCTCGCACTTTCTTAAACACCGCTGTCAGTTTCATTGCTCTGCCTTGCGACCGACGGCTCATCCCTGTATTGGAAAAACGAGCAGGGTTTTATCGTCTTATCTTACTTGAACAAGAATGGCTGGACATAGTGTGACCAGTCCCAGGTCAGCGCCGGGTAAACGTTGATGGATTCGCAAGGGATGGGAGCACAAACTTGGTTAGAACCCTTCTGAGAACATACTGTCATCGCGCTGTAGTTAGTGGTGGAGTCCGCATAATATAGCGGGCTTATTCCTGCACCAGTTTCCTCCTGGAAGCCGGAAAACGTTTCCTGATACGGAATGGTCAGCCTGTTCTGGTAAAAGCTTGGTCCTGCGACTTCTTGTATGAAGGGCGACCCGCTGCAATCCGACGCCGCGTAGTACAAATTAGCGGCAGGATTGCCCTTGATTCCATTATTCCTGACTTCGGCTGTGAACGTGATGCTGCCAGTCGTATGAACCACGTATTCATCGTCACCCGAGATATCGGGAAACCATAGCCCAACTATGGCGCCTTCGCTGTCCACGACCTCCGCAGGTGCGACGGTCGAATTATGTGGAAAGTGGAGGTACTTTGGCTCGCCCGCGTAGGCTGTAATTGAGGCCAAAGCCAACATTGCTGCCGAGAGCTTTGCAATCTGCTTCATGACGCTTCCTCCCGTCATGTCGGCTTTTACGCCTAAGAGTAATGTGCAGCAAGCCCGCCGCGACCAATCACTTCGTGTTGACGCCAGTCGACTCTGCTACCAGTTCTGCGAGGTCGCGGACGCGCATTGTATCTTCCAGGGAGCGCGATTTCACCGCGTCTTCGAGCATCGTCATGCAGAACGGGCATCCGACGGCGATGCATTTGGGCTTGGCCTCGTTCAGTTGATCGAAGCGCTTCTGATTGATGCGGGTGCCTTCGTGTTCCTCTTTCCAGAAGCATCCGCCGCCGGCGCCGCAGCAGAAGGTGCGATTCTTCGACTGCTCGATCTCCTCGAGCTCGGCGCCGGGAATGGCGCCGAGCGCGCTGCGAGCGCTGTCCCATTTGCGATTGTGGCGCGCCATATAGCACGGGTCGTGATAGGTGATGCGCTCGTCGATCTTGCCGCGCGGCTTCAGGCGCCCGGCCTGGATCA
>JBEKLS010000294.1:0-3151 GCA_050010075.1 Binatus sp. (SeqCode)
ATCGGCGACGATTTCGGCGCCGGCGAGCGCGAACGTGTGCTCCTCGTCTCGCTGCGCAGCAAGGTGCGCCGATCTCACTGCGTCGCCTCCTTCACCAATTCCGCCTCCGCTTCGGCGAGGAGGGATTCCGTCGCCTCGCCGTAAACCGCCTCCCGCCCGATCTCCAGCATGACCGGTACCGCAAGAGGGGACACATGATCGAGCGCTTTATGAACGATTCGCCCCCTTATACGCGAGAGCATATCGGCGAGACGGCGCACGTCGAGCAGGCCGGTCGCGGCGTCGGCGCGGGCCGCGCGCAAGAGAATGTGATCGGGCTGATGGCTGCGCAGAACGTCATAAACAAGGTCGGTCGAGATGGTGACCTGCCTGCGGGTCTTTTCCTGACCGGGAAAACGTCGCTCGATCAGGCCGGCGATGATGGCGCAACTGCGAAATGTGCGCTTCATCAACGCCGATTCCGCGAGCCAGGCCTCGAGGTCATCGCCGAGCATGTCCTCATCGAACAGCTCGGCGAGCGAAAATTCGCCGCGCGCTATCCGCTGCGCCACGTCGCCAAGGCCCCACACTGCCAGCGCATATTCGTTGGCAACGAATCCCAGCGGGCGCAACCGCGCCCGTTCAAGCCGGCGCGTCAACAGCATGCCCAGCGTCTGGTGCGCCAAGCGCCCTTCGAACGGATAGCAGATCAAATAGTGCTTGTTGGCGCGCGGGAATGTTTCGACCAAAAGCTCGGCCGAGCCCGGCATCTGTGAGCGCCACGCCTGGACTTCGAGCCATTCGCGAACCTGCTGCGGCAGCTCCCGCCATTCTTGAGGATGAGCAACAAGGTTTCGCACCCGCGCCGCGAGATATGTCGATAGCGGGAATTTTCCGCCCTCATAGGCCGGCACTTTCGGGTCTTCCGCGGCGGAGCGCGACACATAGACCGAGTCCTCTATCAGCGCTTCGTATTTGAGAATCTCGCCGGCGAACACGAACGTGTCGCCGGGCACCATGGTCTCGACGAAGTATTCCTCCACCTGACCTAGCATTCGGCCACCGCGCGGGATCGCTTTTGCTGCGCGCGACCGCACCAGTCGGACTTTCAGCATGTCGGCCTCGACGATGGTGCCGACATTGAGGCGATAGCGCTGGGCCACCTTCTGGTTGGCGATGCGCCACCGTCCGTCTTTGGCCTGCCGGATGCGGGCGAATCGGTCGTAAGCCTTGAGCGCGTAGCCGCCGGTAGCGACGAAATCGACCACAGCGTCGAAATCCTCACGCGTCAGTCCGGAATAGGGCGCGGCCGTCGTCACCTCGGCATAAAGTTCGGCGCCGACGAATGGCCCGCCGCAGGCGCAGCCCAGCACGTGCTGCGCCAATACGTCGAGCGCGCCGATGCGTAACGGCGGAGTGTCCTGCGCGTCCTCGGCGATCGCATCGAGCGCGGCGCGGCATTCGAGCACCTCGAAACGATTGGCGGGCACGAGCACGCCCTTCGAGGGTTCGTCCATGCGATGATTGGCGCGGCCGATGCGCTGAAGAATGCGCGATGCCCCTTTCGGCGCCCCGACATTGATGACGAGATCGACGTCGCCCCAATCGACACCGAGATCGAGTGAGGAGGTGCAGACGACGGCGCGCAGCACGCCGGCCGCCATCGCGCCTTCCACCTTCCGCCGCTGCGCCACGTCGAGCGAGCCGTGATGCAGTGCGATGGCCAGATTGTCCTCATTGATCCGCCAAAGCTGCTGAAACACCGCCTCGGCCTGGCTGCGGGTATTGACGAATACCAGCGCGGTGCGATGCGTCTGGATCAGACGGTATATTTCATCGAGCGCATGCCGGGCCGAATGTCCGGCCCACGGCAACCGCTCGCGCGTATCGAGCATGCTGACATTGGGCGGCGCGCCCGCCGCTGCAAAAATGATGTCGGCACGCGCACCGGCGTCGTCGCGCTGCGGCACCATAAAGCGTGCGAGTTCTTCCGGCTCCGCCACAGTCGCCGACAGGCCGACGCTTGCAAGATTTGGCGCAAGGCTGAAAAGGCGAGCAAGGCCAAGCGAGAGCAGGTCGCCGCGTTTTGAGGTTACCAGCGCATGCAGTTCGTCGAGAATGACGCGCTTGAGCGAGCCGAACAAATACGGCGCGTCGGCGGACGCGAGCAGCAGCGCCAATTGCTCGGGCGTCGTCAGCAAAATCTCCGGCGGATCGCGGCGCTGGCGCTGGCGCTTCGAAACCGGCGTATCCCCGGTCCGGGTTTCGATACGGATCGGCAACTCCATTTCCGCAACCGGCCGTTCAAGATTGCGCGCGATATCCACGGCCAGCGCCTTGAGCGGCGAGATGTAAAGAGTGTGCAGCCCACCCTCGCGGCGCGCGTTGCGGCCGGTGGAGATCAGTCGCGATGGGGATTTTGCTCGTGCGGCGCGCGGGAGGCCATGCAGACCGCTCAACTCCACCAAAGTCGGCAGGAAGCCGGCGAGCGTCTTGCCGCCGCCGGTTGGCGCGATCAAGAGGACCGAGCGGCCGGCTTGTGCCTTGCCGAGGAGTTCGAGTTGATGCGCACGCGGCGTCCAACCACGGCTCGCAAACCAGCGAGCGAAGAGGTCGGGAAGAAGGCTGGTGCGCTCGAGAACAGTCATCCGCTTGAACCCGACGATGCTTGCGGCTCGCCCGACTTTTGGGCAACGACGACGAGGCTCTCCACCGGTCGGCCCTTTTCGCTGCGCACCGACGTTTCCGTCAGGTGCGGAACTGAAAATCCGGCTGCGCCGAGTAAAGCCCGCAGGTAAGGCTCTGCATACGCATAACGAAGCGTCGGCAATAGCTTTACGCCTGGGCCGGCATGGGTTTCGGAAGTGAAGGCGAAGAGGCTTCCTTGCGCGCCAAGCCGCGCCACCGCAGCGAAGATCGACGAAAGCTCATTCAAATAGACGAAAACATCGGCCGCAATGACGAGATCGTATCTCGTTTCGCCGCTCGCTTCTTGCTGGAGAAAATCGCGAAGGTCGGCGGCTGCCAGACGGTCGTAGAGATTTTTTGTCGCGGCTTTGGCCACCATCGCTTCTGAAAGATCGACGCCGATCAGCCGGCCACTAATCGGACGAAACGCGGCGCCTGCTAGCCCGGTCCCGCAGCCGAGGTCGAGCACAGCGTCGAAGCGCGA
>JBEKLS010000295.1:0-3147 GCA_050010075.1 Binatus sp. (SeqCode)
GGAATCAAGCTCGTCACACTTCAATTGTGACGAGTTTTGGAAATCGACACGAATCGCTTCGTCCCGAAGGGGTCTTGTGAGACCGCTAATGTCTCATATTGATCGCGATTCGCTGTTCGTCGAGCGCAAACAGCGTTCGAAGCGCCTACTTCCTGACTTTCTTGAGCGCCTGCTCGACACCCGCCATCCGCTTGGGCAGTTCCTTGCCCTGCATCTTGGCCTGGAGCAGGCCGCCGATGCCGAGAATCATGTGATGCGAATGAGCATTGCGAATCGCGGTGCTGAAGCCCATCGAGTCCTGCGCAGAATTCACTGCCCACTTGACCATGCGCAGCGTGAAGCGGTCGCTCTCGGCGATTCGATTTGCCAGCGCCATCGTTTCCGATTCAAGTTGTGCGCGCGGCACGACCAGGTTGACGAAGCCGAGGCGGGCAGCCTCTTCGGCATCGACGAAGCGGCTCTGAAACAGAATTTCCTTGGCCTTGCGCGGCGGCATGTCCCACGGAATCGAGAAGTACTGGAGCAACGCGGGCAGGAACTTCGCATCGTCGGAGGCGACGACCAGATCCATCGCGGCCGCGAACATCCAGCCACCGAAGATGCACAGGCCCTGCACCTGCGCGATGGTCGGCTTGTCGAGATCGCGCCATCGCAGCGTGTTGTCGAGAAACATCTGGCGCGATCGCGCATACTCGCCGCGAACGCCCTTGGGAAACGGGCGGCGCGCCTGGTCCTCTTTTTCCTCGGGCGTGCCGAGGTCGTGGCCCGAGCAGAAGTTGTCGCCGGTGCCGGCAAGGATAATGACGCGGACGTCGTCGTCGGCATTGGCCTCGGCGAAGGCGGCGTCCATTTCCTCGAGTAGGCGCCGCGATTGCGCGTTCTTGTAGCGCGGGCGGTTGAGGATGACCTTGGCAATGCGGTCGTGCTTTTCGTAGAGAACTGTTTTGTCTTCCATCGGCCTCATGTCCCGAGTGAGTAGTCGCCGCGCCGGCGCCATTGCGATGTTACATCAAGCGGCGGCAAACAGGGCAACCGCCTTCGCACGTACCCCCCTTGCCTGAACTTCGACGCGTTCGATACCGTCCATTTCATCTTTGCGGAAGGCGGTGAGAATCATGGCGCTCTGGAAACCCGATCAAACATTCTACCCGTCGGCGCGCATGGCGATGCAGGCGCCGCCGGAGCACCTCGGCTACGTCGTGACGTTCAACCCGACGCCGGCCAACGGCAAGCATGACGCGCTGTGTGTGTTGGATCTCGATCCAAAATCGAAAACCTATTCGCAAGTGATCGGCCGCGCTGAAGTGCCCAACGCTGGCGACGAGCTGCATCACTTTGGCTGGAACGCATGCAGCGCCGCGCTGTGTCCGTACGCCCCGCATCCGCATATCGAGCGGCGCTACCTGCTGGTGCCGGGTTTGCGATCGTCGCGGATTTATATTTTCGACACCAAGCCCGACCCGGCCAAGCCGAAGCTGGTGAAGACGATCGAGGCCGACGAGATTGCGTCGCGCGCGGGATACAGCCGGCCGCATACTGTTCATTGCGGACCCGACGCGATTTACGTCAGCGCGCTGGGCGACCCGAAGGGCGATGGGCCGGGCGGAATCTTCCTGCTCGATCACGAGAGCTTCGACGTGCTCGGGCGATGGGAGGTCGATCGCGGGCCGCAGAGGTTTGCGTACGATTTCTGGTGGCATCTCGGCTGGGACGTCGCCATCACCAGCGAATGGGCCACGCCGAACATGATCGAAAACGGCGTGTCACCCGAATTGCTGCTCGGCAACAAGTACGGGCATGCGATTCACATCTGGAACCTGCGCAACCGGCGGCATCTGAAGTCGCTCGACCTTGGCGCCGATCAACAGATGGCGCTCGAGCTGCGGCCGTCGCATGACCCGACCAAAACCTACGGCTTCGTCGGCGTGGTTATCTCGACCAAGGATTTGTCGGCGGCGATTTGGCTGTGGCATCGCGATGGCGGCGACTGGAAAGTCACCAAGGTGATCGAGATTCCCGCCGAGCCCGCCGATGAAAGCGTGCTGCCGCCTGCGCTCAAGCCGTTCAAGGCGGTGCCGCCGCTGATTACCGATCTCAACCTGAGCCTCGACGACAAGTTTTTATATGTCGCGTGTTTCGGCACGGGCGACTTGAAGCAGTACGACGTGAGCGACCCGTTCAAGCCTAAGGAGACTGGCAGCGTGCGGCTCGGCGGAATCGTGTCGCACGGGAAGCATCCGAAAAGCGGGCCGCTGAACGGCGCGTCGCAGATGATCGAGCTGAGCCGCGACGGGCGGCGGATTTACGTGTCGAATTCGCTGTACGGGGCGTGGGATGCGCAGTTCTATCCCGAGGGCGTGCGCGGCTGGATCGCGAAGATCGACTGCGCGCCGGCGGGCGGCATGACGATCGATCCGAATTTTTTCACGACCTTCAACGGCGAGCGGGCGCATCAGATTCGCCTCGAGGGCGGCGACTCGTCGTCCGACTCGTTCTGCTATCCGTGACGACGGCGTGGCCATGGATCCTGGTCGCGTCGCTCGGCGCGTATCACGGATTCGATCCGTCGATGGGCTGGCTGTTCGCGGTCGCGCTCGGGCTGCAGGAGCGGCGGCGCGCGAAAGTGGTGTGGGCGCTCGGTCCGATCGCGCTGGGGCATCTGCTGTCGATCGCGGCGGTCGTTGCGATCATCGGCGGACTGCGGCTGTTCTTCGCGATCGATTATCTGCGGCCGATCGGCGCGGCGGCGCTGATCCTGTTCGGGCTGTTCCGATTTGTATGGCCGCACGCCCATCCGCGCTGGGTCGCGATGCGGGTGAATGCGGCGGAGCTGACGCTGTGGTCGTTCCTGATGGCGTCGGCGCATGGCGCGGGCCTGATGCTGTTCCCGATATTGATCGGCATGACGCCGAACTCCGCCCATGCGCATCAGATGGCCGCGATTTGCGGGACCTATACGGTCGCGCAGGCGACGGCGGTCGTGCTGGTGCATACCGGCGCGATGATCGCGGTGACCGGCGCGATCGCGATTCTCGTGTATGAGTGGGTCGGACTGGCCATCCTGCGCAGCGCCTGGATCAACCTCGACACGATCTGGGCAGGCGCGCTGGTGGCGGCGGGAATCCTCTCGTTCGCGATCTGACGCGC
>JBEKLS010000296.1:0-3082 GCA_050010075.1 Binatus sp. (SeqCode)
CGCATTGGCGTCGATGCTGGCGACGGCTCCTGACGTGCAATTCTCCGATCTTCCGTTCACCACTCTGATGCTCTTCTCCGCGATGGGTGGCGCGACACGAGCTGTTCTCGAAGCTGGAGCGACGCCAAAGATGGTGCGCTTGTTGCGAAAGCAGTTAGTCCAGCTGGGCCGGGGCTTCCTGATGAATGTAGCTGCCCAAACCTGAAAGTACAGCGGGCCAAGCGTTTGTTGACGCAGATGCCAGGACTTCTCTATTAAACGATCGGTTAGCGCAAGCACGACATTTACGCCTCGATGCTGCACCTCGGCGAGGAATAGTGAGCGCGCGCGATTCCGTTCTTTCTTACGCGACGCGTTGTCCCTTTAACACTGTGACGGTTGAACCTTCGGCTAAAAATGCGGAGGCCGGAGGTTTCTCCAGAGGTCCTGCAAATCCTTCTCCATATAGTGCCCTGACATCGCAATCGAGCCGGGTCGATTGAGTGGACCATACTCGCCATTTCGGATGCTCGACCTTGTATTCAAGAGTTCCGCCATCACGCTGTCGCGCATATCCCCAAT
Source organism: Binatus sp. (SeqCode) (assembly GCA_050010075.1). Classification (GTDB taxonomy): domain Bacteria; phylum Desulfobacterota; class Binatia; order Binatales; family Binataceae; genus Binatus. The sequence continues at coordinate 562 of JBEKLS010000296.1, forward strand.
AATGTTCGGTGATAAATTCTTCCTGGGAGCCTGCTTCGGCATTAGCAGCCTGTCCCTTGACGATAAGTTCCAGGCAATTTCCTTTGCCCTTATGTTTCCACTCGTAAGACACGCCTGAGAAGGAGCCATCCTTGTCGGCCAGTAAATGATGACTCATTGGAAGCGAGATATAATTTTCGTTGTAGATTGTTCTAGCTGTCCACGCGATTGCCCAACGCGGCACGAGCTCCTTGATGAACACGACGGCTCGACGCCACCCGTCGTCTGATAGGCGCCTGACGTAGAACCGAAGATTTACCTCCTCGAAATTGCGATGAAATGGAACAGAAAATCCTAGAATCCGGGCCTTCTGAAAAAGAAATCCTACGACGCTGACAAAGGTTCTCCCGTTCCATCGATCCAACTCGGTTCCCTTTGGGAGAAAGGGAGTGAGAATTGCCGGATCGACTTCATAGTTCAGCATGGCAAGGTATCGCCAGTCAGCGGTTAGGAACCGTGATCCGTCTGATTTCACGGAATCAGCAGGAGTTTGCCGGTGGAGGCGCGCGATTGCAGGAAGCGTACGGCCTCGGCGGCCTCGGCCAGCGCGAAGGTCTTGCCGATCGGAATCGTCAGGCGGCCCTCGCGTGCTAGTTGAAAAACCGCGTCGAGGCCGCGGCGATGGATCTCGTGCATCCCGTACACCATCGGCACGACGAAGCCGCTGACTTTGAGCGATTTCGCCATCAGGTGGCGACGAAGGTCGAGAGCATCTGGTGCGCCACCGGCGCTGCCGTAAAGGATCAGATGTCCGAAGGGCGCGAGGCAGGAGAGGCCCTTCTCGAAGGTCGGCTTGCCGACCGCGTCGAGGATCAGATCGACACCGCGGCCGTTGGTGATGCGCATCGTCTCGGCGGCGAAATCATGCGTCGCGTAGTTGATGACCTCATCCGCGCCGAACTTCAGGACGAGGTCCGCTTTGTCGTCGCTCGAGACGGTTCCGATCACGTGCGCGCCCGCCGCGCGCGCGATCTGAACTGCCGCGATTCCTACTCCGCCCGCCGCCGAATGCACGAGGACGGTCTGATTCGCGGTCGTGTTATGACACGAATGAATGAGGTGCCATGCGGTCAGCACCGCGATCGGAAACGCCGCGGCCTGCTCGAAGCTTGTCGCGTCGGGAATCGGAATGACGCGCGAAGCGCGCATCCGCGTGAACTCCGCATACGCGCCCATGCCGATGTAGGCGACGCGCATCCCCGGCACGAGGCCGGTGACATCCGGCGCCACGGCCTCGATGACGCCAGCCGCTTCCATCCCGGGAGTATCGGGAAAAACCGGCTTCACCAGGTACTGGCCGTGGATGAAGAAGACGTCGCCGTAGTTGAGCGCGATGACGCGATTCTTGACGACCACCGTGCCGGGTTTTAGTTCGGGCTTCGGCACCTCGCGCAGTTCCATCACCTCGGGTCCGCCGAGCCGGTCAAATTGAATTGCTTTCATCGATGACTCCTGCGCCGAGAATATTGCGCGATCGAGGAATCTCGCAACGGAATTTTCGTGACGTCTCGCTTGTATGCAGGCCTCGATTTCGAGTACCGGATGAATGATGGGCGACGAAGCATCCAAAGGCAGACGCGCGCTCGAGGGCGTGAGGATCATCGATCTGACCTGGCTGCAGGTGGGACCGCAGGCGACTCGCCTGCTGGCCACCTTCGGCGCGCAGGTGATTCGCGTCGAATGGCGCGAGCGCAAGGCCATAGACTTCATCCGCTACGTGCCGCCGTTCGCGCCGGATCACGCAACCGCCGACGGCGGCCGCAGCCAGGGTGTGACGCGCGGCCACGGCATCCGCGGGAGCTACAATCGCGCCGGATATTTTAACAACACCAATCCCGGCAAGTACGGCATCACGCTCAACCTCAATCATCCGAAGGGGCGGGAGCTGCTGCGCCGCCTCGTGCGCGACGCCAACGCGATTTGCGAGAACTTCAGTCCCGGCCAGATGGACAAGTGGGGCCTGGGCTACGACGAACTGCGCAAGATCAATCCGCGCGTCATCTATATGCAGACCACCGGCATGGGGAAGGCGGGCGTGTACGAGGACTACGTCAGCTATGGTCCGACCGCGCAGGCGTTTTCGGGTCTGACGTTTCTGTCGGGCTTGCCGGAGCCGCGTCCGCCGGCGGGATGGGGTTACTCGTACCTTGATCATTCGCCCGGATACTTCGGCGCGATCATGCTGATGGCGGCGATTCGTCGTCAGCGCCTCGACGGCACCGGGTGCTACATCGACATGTCGCAATGCGAGACGGGCTTCATGCTGTCGGGCACTTCGATCGTCGAACATCAGATAACCGGCAAGCCAACTGCGCGATATGGGAACCGGATGCCGTTCCTCGATTGGTCGCCGCACGGCGCTTATCGATGCATCGGCAGCGACAACTGGATCGCACTCTCGGTTCAATCCGACGAGCAGTGGCGCGCACTGATCGAGGTGATGGGATCGCCGGATTGGGGGGTCGATGATCGTTTTGCGAGC
>JBEKLS010000297.1:0-3068 GCA_050010075.1 Binatus sp. (SeqCode)
CGCGGCTTCTTCCGCCAGTACGAGCTGTATTATGTCGTTGCCGACGAGCGCGACCTGGTTGGCCTGCGAACGAACCATCGCGGCGAGCAGGTTTACCTGTATCGCATCCAGATGCCCGCAGCGCAGGCGCGCGCGCTGCTGGTCGATTACCTCGACGAGGTCAATGAGCTCGCCGATCATCCGCAGTGGTACAACGCGCTGACGCAGAACTGCACGACGACAATTCGCGGTCATGCGCAAAACATCGGCGCCGGCGGCCGGCTCGATTGGCGGCTGCTCGCCAACGGCCACCTCGATCAACTGCTCTATGAGCGCGGTCAGATCGAGACTGACATGCCATTCGAGGAGCTGCGTACACGCAGCAACATCACGGAAAAAGCCAAAGCTGCCGGCAACTCGCCCGACTTTTCCGCCCTGATCCGCCAAAGTCTGCCAGCTGCGCGCGATGGCGACACTCAGAAGTTAAATTCGGCTCAATAGAACCGCTACGGCTCATTTCAGGCTCAATTTATTGCGTGAAACCAGCTTGCAGCTTAGGCTGGTCATGCTGGGTGACAACAAGCACATCGGAGAATCTGGCAAGGAGTTTGGGAATGAGTTGGGAAAGGTACGGATCGTTCGCTCGCGCCATAAAGGGCGTTGCTGTTGTTCTGGTAATGTTGCTCGTGGCGGGCTGTTCAGAGGGTGCGGTTATCAAGTTTGCGCAGGAAGACGCGGCAAGCTCCGTCGTGATTTCCAATCCGGAGAAAAAGAAAGGTTCGAAGGTGCCCGTTGCCGGCGACGTAATCCTCGCGGGCGGTGCCAGCGGCACAAAATCCTCGCCCAAGGCGGAGTTCTACACCCCCTCGACCAAGAAATGGACCGCAACCGGATCGCTCACCACGGATCGGATGGTGGGTTGCGGACTGATTTTGGGGGACGGGACTTTCGTCGATGCCGGCGGTGCTTCGGTTAGCACCAAGACCAAGAACGAGATCGTCTTGACCATCACGCCGCATAGCTCTGTCGATGAATACAACCTGAGCAACGGAACGTTTAGCTCGGCGGGCTCGATGACGACGCCACGGGCCGGATGCACGGCGACGCTCTTGAATGACGGCACCGTCCTGATTGCGGGGGGACTGGATTCCAGCGGCAATCCGCTCAATACTGCGGAGATTTACGATCCGACCGGCCCGACCTTCACCGCGACCACCGGCAATATGAGCAGCCCGCGCGCGTTTCATACTGCGACCCTGCTGACGACCGGGCCGCTGGCCGGAGACGTGCTTGTCGCCGGCGGCCTGGCCAACGACACGTCAGGCTCGAGCAGTTTGGGAGATACTCTCGACACGGCAGACATCTATGATCCGTCGAGTAAGACCTTTACGCCGACGCTGAACACGATGACTGACTTTCGCGCGTTCCACACGGCGACGCTTCTGTCAGACGGCACGGTCCTGCTGGCAGGCGGCGACAATCAGGGGAACGGAGGTCCTGTATTTTCCGCAACCCAGACCGCAGAGCTTTTCGATCCTTCTACGGACGAGTTTTCCGCGGTGGGTTTGTTGGGCGAGCCGCTCATCATGCACAGCGCAACGCTGCTGCCGGACGGCACCGTGTTGATCGCAGGCGGTTTCGATATGGAGCAGGGGGTTTTCACTGACTCGGGAGCGCTGACAGCGTTTTTCGGCACAACCGCGCAGGGGGCGGAAATCTACACACCCAGCAGCAAAACCTTCGCATGCATCGGCGGGACAATCACCGTTAAATCGACCCAGCAAACGGTTTGCGCGACCAAGATGAAGAGTGCGCACGCCGGGCATGCCGCGGTGCTGCTCGACGACGGAACGGTGCTGATTGCCGGCGGTTTTGGCGGATCCAAGGACACGACCGACATCAAGGGAACCAACAAGGTCGCAGAAATCTACGATCCGACGCATCAGACTTTCACGAAAGTAGGTTCGATGCCGACAGGCCTGGCCCTCGGCGTAGCGGTAGAGGTGGGCTCGAACTAAACGAGCGTTTCCGGCTTGCTGTCGCGCCTGGTCCTGGCGCATCTCAATAGGCGCATTGGACTAAGGTACAGTTTCGTTCTACGGTTTTTTTCGATAGTTAATCACGTCGAATCGAAACCAGATCTGGAGCTGAACCGATGGCAAGCAGATTCCTCACCTTCAGTTTCGCGGCGGCGATGGTTGCACTACTTAGGTCGAGTCCTGTTATTGCCGCTGACAGTCCGTCTCCTGCCAGCGCAGCGTCTCCTGCAGGCCGTCAGGCGCCTGTGCCGCCGCCACCCGCTCTCGATCCTCGCGCCCAGCAGCTTTTGCAAGGCGCGTGCGAAAGCCTTGCATCCAGCAAGGCTTTCACTTTTCACGTCGAGATAACCTTCGACCAGGTGCTGCCGTCGGATGTGAAGCTTCAATTCGCCGCCGCTGCTGACTACGCGGTTCAGCGGCCCGATCAGTTAGCGGTTGATTTTCACAGCGACCTCGGCGCCAAAAAGATCTGGTACTCGGGCGACAAGATTACCATGTTCGATCCGCCGCATATGGTTTATGCCAGCACCGAGGTGCCGGATTCGATCGACGGGATGATGGAGCAGCTCGAGACGGCTAACAACCTGTCCATCCCGCTTGCTGATCTGGCGTATAGCCATCCGTGCGATATGTTCCGCAAGGGGATCGTCTACTCGGCCTACGTGGGCGTTAACGATGTGAACGGCGAAGATTGCGACCACCTCGCCTTTGCCAAAAAGAAAGTGGACTGGCAGATCTGGCTGCAGCGCAGCGGAAAGCATCTGCCGCGCAAGATCGTGATCAACTACAGAACTGCGCCCGGTTCACCCGAGTATGCTGGAGTGTTATCTGATTGGAAGTTCCCGGCGACTATCCCGGCGAGCGATTTTGAGCCCGTCCTGCCCAAGGACGCCAAGCGAATCGACTTCAAGAAGGTGAAGGAGCCGAAGCCATGAAGAAAAAATCAAATCCTTCTTCCCGCGGCAGACTAGCCCTGAGTGTCGCAGTCATTATCGTCGCAGTTGCACTGCTGACGTCATCGCAAGCGCTCGCCAGATGGGGCGGCGGAGG
>JBEKLS010000298.1:0-3182 GCA_050010075.1 Binatus sp. (SeqCode)
GATCTGCTGTTCGACTGTGTTCATTGCGGGCTCTGCGCCGAGGCCTGTCCGACCTACATCGTAACGCGATGTGAGATGGACTCACCGCGGGGCCGCATCTATCTGATGAAGTCGCTCGCCGATGGCCAGGTCGAGCTCGACGACGATGCGGCGCGCCATCTCGACTTGTGCCTCGGATGCCGCGGTTGCGAGACCGCTTGCCCATCCGGCGTTCATTACGGCCGCTTGATCGAAGGCGCGCGTTCATTCGTCGAGCGCAATCGCCGCCGCAGCTTCGTCGATCGGCTCAGGCGTCGCGCCATCGGCGCGATTTTCCCGTACCCAAACCGTCTCCGCGCCCTGCTGCTGCCACTGAAGGTCATCGATCGTTTCGGGTTAAGACCTGCTCTGAGAGCCGTCATGCCGTCGATGTCCCGCGATTGGCTCGATCTTCTTCCACCCCCCCGGCTATCGTGTTGTGAACCTTGCGTCGACCGCATGCTGCGGGGCGCTCGACCTGCATTCCGGCAATGCGGCTCGCGCCCGCGATTTTGCGCGTGCGAACGTGCGCGCGCTGACGAGCTCCGGCGCCGACGCAATCATTTCAGCGGCGTCGGGATGCTCGGTGGCCATCGCTGAATATGGCGAGCTGCTCAAAGACGAACCGCAAATCGCCGAAGATGCGCGAGCGGTCTCATCGAAGGTTCGCGACTTGAGTTCCCTGCTAGTCAACGCACCGCTGACTCCAAAGCGCGAATTTCGCGCTCGAGTCACGTATCACGACGCATGTCATCTCGCCCACGGACTCGGCGTGCGCGAATCGCCGCGCAAATTGCTCGCATCGATTCCCGGCGTGATGATCGTCGAGATGACAGAGTCCGATCTGTGCTGCGGGTCGGCCGGCTCCTACAACTTGACCGAGCCTGCGATGGCGCGCGATTTGGCGCGGCGAAAAGCCGACAATATCGTCGCGACCGGCGCGGACTACGTGGTGCTGGCGAATCCTGGATGTGAGTTTCAGATCGCCGCCGAACTTCGCCGGCGCGGTTCGAAAATCCAGGTCATCCACCTCGCCGACTTTCTGGCGATGGCATCCCGGTGAACCCGCACGAAATCAAGCTCTACTTCGCCTACACGAGTCCGTTCTCGTATCTCGCGATTCGGCCCGCTTACGATCTCGAGCTCTCGCACAACGTGTGCGTGCGTTTTATCCCGTACGGCGTGAACATCCGAACGGTGTACGGCCCGCTCGATCGCGCCGACGCTGACCGTCGCAAGGTGCGTTACCTTTATATTGATGCGCGGCGAATCGCGAAGGAGCGCGGATTGGTCATCTATCCGCCGAAAAAAATTTTCAGCGCGCGCCTTGCGTTCTATGGAGGCCTGTACGCTGAAAAAAATCGAAAGTTTCGACCATATTCGGATCGCGTGTTCGACCGATTCTGGAAACACGAACTCGATGTGGAGAGCCGCGATGCGATCTCAGCGATCGTTGCTGAAGTCGGTCTCGATGCCGCCGAATTTCTTCGCTATGCCGACGCCGACGCGCGCGCCGATCTGGACGCCTGCTTTGCCGAGGCCGATCGCGACAAGGTCTTCGGCGTGCCAACCTTTATCGTCGACGGCGAGCCGTTCTGGGGCGAGGACCGAATCGACTGGGTCATTCGCAAGCTCGACGCGATGGGACTTCGCCGCTGAAACTCAGCTCTGGGTGATCGGAATGTGCCGGGGCTGCGATTTCACGCGCTCGAGCCACGCGCGAATCGCCGGATAGGCTGCCAGATCGAAGCCGCCTTCATCGGCGACATGAGTGTACGCATAGAGCGCGATGTCGGCGATCGAGTATCGCTCGCCGACGAACCATTCACGCGATTTCAGATGCCCTTCCATCACGCCGAGCGCATCGTATCCGCGCGGGCGCATGAGCGCGTCGATGATGGCGCGGCGAGGATCCTGCACATCCGGATGAATCACCAGGTAGCGAACGCTCGCGATGTACGGCTCGTGGCTGTACTGCTCGAAAAAAAGCCACTGAAAGACCTGCGCGCGCTCAAAACGATCGGCCGGCATGAACGGCGTGCCCTCGGCAAAGTACGAAATGATCGCGTTCGACTCGAACAGAACTTTGCCGCCGTCGAGCTCCAGGGCAGGAATCCGGCCATTCGGAAATTTGCGGAGAAAATCCGGCGTGCGCGTCTCGCCTTTGATGATGTCGAGTTCGACGCGCTCGAAGGGCACCTCAAGCTGAGTCAGCAGCAGGCGAACCTTGTAGCCGTTGCCCGATGGCAGGTAGTCGTACAGGCGAATCATCGCCGCGGCGATCAGAGTTCGGGACTCGACGGCAGGAATGTTTCGCCCATCAGGTACGCGTCGACGGCGCGCGCCGCTTCGCGTCCCTCCCAAATCGCCCACACCACCAACGACTGCCCGCGGCGCGAATCTCCGGCCGCGAAAACTCCCGGCACGCTCGACATGTAGTTCTCGCACTGCACGTTGCTGCGCGGATCGAGTTTGAGACCGAGCTCAGAGATTATCCCGTCGGGCTCGGGGCCGAGAAATCCGAGCGCGAGCAGCACGAGGTCGCATTCGATCTCGAAATCGGTGCCCGGAATCTGCTCCATCACCATCCGCCCGTTGTCACGCTTCCAGTTGAGCCGCAGTCCGTGCAGTTTTTTCACCGCACCGTTTTCGCCGGAGAACCTGCTCGTGTTGATGCTCCAGTCGCGCTGCACGCCCTCTTCGTGCGAGCTCGAGGTGCGCATGATCATCGGCCAGTCGGGCCACGGCATCTCGTCGGTGCGCTTGTCCGGCGGCATCGGCAGCAGTTCGAATTGATGCACGACGATCGCGCCCTGGCGATTCGAGGTGCCGAGGCAATCGGAGCCCGTGTCGCCGCCGCCGAGAATCACGACGCGTTTTCCGTTCGCGCTGATCGCGGATGCCGGCTCGATAGCGTCGCCAAAGTTGCGCTTGTTCTGTTGCGGCAGAAACTCCATCGCAAAATGGATTCCCTTAAGCTCCCTTCCCGGAATGGGCAAATCCCGCGGCTTGGTCGCGCCCATCGTGAGCACGATTGCGTCATACTTCGACCGCATCTGGTCGGCATGGATGTCGAAGCCGACGCGGCAGTTAGTCACTACCTCGAGTCCCTCGGCCTTCATCTGCTCGACCCGCCGATTGACCATCCACTTTTCCAGCTTGAA
>JBEKLS010000299.1:0-2978 GCA_050010075.1 Binatus sp. (SeqCode)
GCAGTGGGTCAGCTTTATACCGCGCGCTATTTCACGCCGGAGGCGAAAGCGAAGATCGCAGCGCTGGTGGACAATCTCAAGGCCGCCTATCGCGCGCGACTCGAGAAGCTCGACTGGATGAGCCCCGCGACCAAGACCGAGGCGCTGAAGAAGCTCGACACCTACAACATCAAGGTCGGCTATCCCGATCATTGGCGCGACTATTCCGCGCTCGTCATTCGCGACGACGATCTCACGGGCGACGTGCAGCGCGCGGCCGCGGCCGACTGGGCGTTTCTTACGGACCGACTCGGCGGGCCTGTCGATCGCAGCAACTGGGATATGACGCCCCAAACCAACGACGCCTATAACGGCTCGCTGCGCGATATCGTGTTTCCGGCGGGCATTCTGCAGCCGCCCGTGTTCGATCCGAATGCGGACCCCGCGATCAACTATGGCGCGGCCGGCGCGATCATCGGCCACGAGATGACGCACGGCTTCGACGACCAGGGACGTCAATTCGACGCCGACGGAAAACTGCGCGACTGGTGGACGGCGGCGGATGCCGCGACGTTCAAAGAGCGCGCAGGCCGCCTCGGCGCACAGTACTCGTCATTCCAGCCCCTGCCGGCGGAACCGAATGTGCATGTGAACGGCGCGCTGACGATGGGCGAGAACATCGCCGATCTCGGTGGACTTACGCTCGCGCTCGATGCCTATCATGCGTCGCTGCATGGCGCGCCCGCGCCCGTCGTCGATGGGCTCACCGGCGATCAGCGCGTCTTCCTCGGCTGGGCGCAAGCCTGGCGCGGCAAGCTGCGCGACGATGCGATCCGCAAGCAGGTGGTGAGCGATCCCCAGTCGCCGCGGCAATTCCGCGTCAACGGCGTCGTTCGCAACATCGACGCCTGGTACGCGGCGTTCGACGTCAAACCCGGCGACAAACTCTATGTCGCGCCGAAGGATCGGGTGCATATCTGGTGAGGGAAACGGCGGCGCTACACCCAGTTTTCAACACGAAGGCCCGGTACGCGCGCGAACTCACGGATGTTGTTTGTCACAATGATGAGGCCTTCGGCGCGCGCGTGTGCGGCGATGAGCATGTCGTGGGCACCGACAGGCTTTCCCAATCGTTCCAGTTCCGTCCGGATCTGGCCGTAATGAGCAGCCGCCTTGGAAGAGAAATCGAGAACATCGAGCCTGGCCGTGAAGTGTTCGATCGCTTGCAGATTTTCAAGTCGTCGTGCCGATTTCTCCGCGCCGTAATGCAATTCGGCAAGCGTGACGGTCGAAATGCAAAGCTGTTCCGCGAGGCGATTGAATCTTTCACGCAGCTCCGACGGATAATTCTTGATCACATAGATGCAGATATTCGTATCGAGCATATATTGCAGCATCAGAGCGGAGCGCGCTCTTCGGCTGTGGGTTGCTCGCGGGTCGATATGAAATCTTCGCTAACGCGCGGGCCGTTCTCGAACAATTCGTCCCAGCGTTTTCCTGCGGGACTGATGATTCGACTTTGTCCGACTTTGACGATCTCAACCTCATGCACGCCATCTGGAAACGCGACCGATTTGGGCAACCGGACGGCTTGGCTGCGATTGCTTTTGAAAACGGTTGAACGAGTCATGATGGTACCATGTATATCCAACTGGGATATACATCAAAATTTCCAACGAATCAACCCTCTTTTCACTCGCCCGCCACGTTGTCCGTCCGGCGGATGAAGTCTGCCGCGTTGTCATGCAGCGTCTTCAGCGATTCTTCGTGCGCATAGACCATGTGGCCTGACTGGTAGAACTTGAACTCGATGTGCGACTGCAGGTCTGGCGGGATCGGCAGATGCTGCATCTCGTAGACGCCCTCGAAGAACGGCGTCGCCAGATCGTAATAGCCGGCGTTGAGCTGAATCCTGAGATTGGGATTGTACTTCATCGCATTCGCGAGATCCGGCATCACATTCATTGCCTGCGGCACCGGAAACGGAGAGCCCGGCGGCTGGTGATGAAAATCCCAGGTGCGATAGGTCTGGATCGACGGCTTGTAGGTTTTCCCCTCGCCGTAATGCAGGCTGTCGCGCACATAGGCGTTGAAAGCCGACACATAGGCCGAGCTGATCGCGGCGGATTGCGGATCGTATTCCGACGTCTTGCTCAGCGGATCGAGCGAGGGACCGGAGAAGCGCGTGTCGAGCCGGCCCGTCGTCAAATCCGAATCGTCCTGCAGCATCTTCTCGAACTCGCCGCCATTGATGCGCAGATCGGCCTTCTTGATGTAGTCGACGGACAAGCCCGTGTAGCGATGCAGTTTTTCGGCAATCGCATCGCGATCGGCGGGCGAGAGATCGGCGCCGGCGGCAAGCGCCAGCGCATAATCCGTCAGCGCAAAATGTTCGACTTCGGTCAGCAGCGGCTCGATCGGACCGTTATAATCCGACAGCTTGTGGTGGTACCACGCCGTCGCCGCATAGGTCGGCAGCGCGAGCTGATAAGGGAGATCGACGCCCGGATTGAACTCCGAACGCCCCGTGCTGAGATCGTAATTGAGAATCTGCGAGAGCAGAATGACACCGTTGAAATCGCAGTCATAGGCCGTCTCGAGCTGGTTCACGAGCGCGGCAGAGCGCGGCGTGCCGTAGCTTTCGCCGAAAAGATATTTCGGAGAATTCCAGCGATCGTAGACCGACAGGAATTGCGTGATGAATTCCGCGAAGGCGTGCACGTCGCCGTCGGTACCGTAAAATGCCTTTTCTTTGTCCTTGCCCGCGATGCGGCTGAAGCCTGTGCCCGGCGCATCGACGAAGACGAGATCGCTCGCATCCATCAGGCTGAATGAATTGTCGACGACCGAATAGGGTGCTGCCGGCGTATGGGAATTGTCGGCGGTGACGACGCGGCGCGGTCCGAAGGCGCCCATGTGAAGCCACATGCTCGCCGAACCCGGACCGCCATTGTAGACGAATGTGATAGGACGCGAGCGGGACGGCACGCCATTCTTGA
>JBEKLS010000300.1:0-2885 GCA_050010075.1 Binatus sp. (SeqCode)
CGGAGCCGCCCAACTCTTTATTCCGGTCCCGCATAAACGGAAACAACTCACTAACCCCGGCCGCGCGCTCGCCGGACCCATATTCGGGAAATCGTGTCGAACAGAACGGATACCGTTTCCATCGGCGAGCGGCGCACGCTGACCGGCATCTTCATCGGCCCCCCGCGCGACGTCAAAGACCCCGCGATCTTTCACTCGATGTCCCTGGTGGCCTTCCTCGCCTGGGTTGGCCTCGGCTCGGATGGCCTGAGTTCGTCCTGCTATGGGCCGGAGGAGGCATTCCTCGCGCTCGGCCCGCATCAGTACCTGGCGGTATTCCTGGCGCTCCTGATGGCGCTGACCGTATTCATAATTTCCGCGTCGTATTGCCAGACTATCGACCAGTTTCCCGCCGGGGGCGGCGGATACCTGGTCGCGACCAAACTGCTCGGGCGTGGACCGGGCCTGGTCTCCGGATGCGCCCTGATCGTCGACTACGTACTGACAGTTTCGATCTCGATCGCCAGCGGAGCCGACGCAATCTTCAGTTTCCTGCCAGTTCAGTGGGCTCCATTCAAGATGTACGTATGCATCGCCGTTGTACTTGCGATGGTTGGGATGAACCTGCGCGGTGTGAAGGAATCGGTGCTAACGCTGCTGCCGATTTTCATCGCATTCGTCCTGATGCACACGGTTCTCGTGATCTACGCGCTGGTCGCGCGCGAGGGCGAACTTCCCGCGATCGCCAGCAACGCGTTCCGTCAGGTTCACGACGGTTTTGGCTCGCTCGGAGTGCTGGGGCTGGCGGTGGTTTTCTTCCGCGCGTACAGCATGGGCGCGGGCACTTACACGGGTATCGAAGCGGTCAGCAACGGCCTGCCGATCCTGCGCGAACCTAAGACGGTGACCGGCAAGCGCACGATGATTTACATGGCGGTGTCGCTCGCATTCATCGCGGGCGGCATTCTCATCGCCTACCTGTTGGAGGGCGTCGAACCGCACAGCGGCAGGACGCTCAACGCGGTGCTCTTCGAGCAGCTTACCGCAAAATGGCGGATTGCCGGACTGAACCTCGGTCCCTGGGTCGTCACCTTCACGCTGCTGACCGAGGGCGCACTGCTGTTTGTCGCGGCGCAGACCGGCTTCGTCGGCGGACCGCAGGTGCTGGCAACGATGGCCGTCGATCGCTGGGTGCCGCGCCGCTTCGCCAGCCTGAGCGAGCGCCTGGTCACGCAGGACGGAGTGCTCGCGATGGGCCTCGCCGCAGCGGTGATTCTGTTCCAGACCGGGGCGGCGGTCAGCGTCCTGGTCGTGCTCTATGCGATCAACGTCTTTGTGACGTTCACCCTCTCGCAACTCGGGATGAGCCGGCTGTGGTGGAACGCGCGCGCCACCGAGCCGAAATGGATTCGCAAGCTGCTGGTAAACGGAATCGGATGCCTCTTCACGGCGATGATTCTGTGTCTGACGGTCACTTTGAAATTCAACCAGGGCGGATGGATAACCGTGGCGATGACGGGCGGAGTTGCCACCGTCTGCTACCTGGTCCGCCGCCATTACGATCGCGTCAAGCGCGCGATCGAGCAGCTCGAGGTCGAGGTGCTGCCGCAACTATTCAGCGCTCCGGCGAAAGCGGCCGCGCCGCGCGATCCTGCCCGGCCCACGGCGGTCCTGATGGTCAACGGCTTCAATGGACTCGGGCTTGCGACGCTAACCAGTATCGCGAGCCTGTTTCCCAACCAGTTCTGCAACGTTGTGTTCGTCTGCGTCGGCGAAGTCGACTCGGCGCTTTTCAAAGGTCCTGAGGAACTACAGCAGCTAGAGGCCAGGATCGCCGATGATCTGCTGGAGTATTGTCAGCTCGCCGCGGATTTGGGCTTTCACGCCGAACTGCGTGCCGCTATCGGGACCGACGTCGTGATGGAACTCCGGCGGCTCTGCTTCGGGGTCGCGCGCGAGTTCAGGCATTCGGTCTTCTTTGCGGGACAACTGGTCTTCGGCGACGATCTCAACGGTTTCATGAGCCGGTTCCTGCATAACCATACCGCGCTCGACCTGCTCCAGTCGCTCCAGATGCATGGGATGAGCCTGGTCATCCTGCCGGTCCGGGTTGCGCCGGTGCCCCCGCCGGAAACCGTGCCGGATGCTGTCCCGGAAGCGGTTCTCGCCTGAACGCGAAAGATTCCTCAGCGATGCGCGCGTATCGCAGCTAGTCCCATTGCCGGGCCGCATCCAAAAAGCATTAGAGCGCGACATCAGAGCGATGGTTCCGGGCCGATAGCAGTCATGAGCCTTAGGCTTACCCTGGGCGCGCATAGAGTTCTTCGGACATCGTTGGAGGCCGACTGTTTCGCGCGCGCGAGCGGTTGACGTAATTGTGCCGAGCGCGCATAGGTACTGTGCCCACGGTTTAAGGGAAGGTATCGGGCAATTTCAACCCTCAGTTCTGATTTCGATAAGTTTTGGCTTCTTGAAAGCAATTTGACTAAATAAGACTATCTAGGAATAGAAAGGCTGCTCATGGCAATACGGCGTCACAGCAGAACTCGGCTAATTGGAACGTTTGTGATCGTCTCGCTTTTGGCCGCTTTGGGATTCAGTTCGTTCTTCGGGCTGTTCCGGACCACTACGGCTCGGGCGCAAGACCTTTCCGACCTTATCAATGGCTCGTCGGAGCAGGGGCGAACCTCGAACCCCGCTGAAGCTGCGGCCGTGGCTGACTGCCAGACCACGCGGGAGGCTTACGAGAAAACTCTGCCCATCCCTGAGCCAACTGCGGGCGTACCTCCTAACATCGGCTATGTGGTGCAATTGGTAAACGAAACCAACGTTACACTGCTTGCCGCGGCGAACGCCGCTCATGCGAATGGTACCGGGAACGCGATCTCCGTTCTGCCGCGCGAGGG
>JBEKLS010000301.1:0-2840 GCA_050010075.1 Binatus sp. (SeqCode)
ATGGTGATGAGCTCGTCGGTCATGCCGTCGGCGAAGTATTCCTGGTTGGGGTCGCCGGAGAGATTATCGAGCGGGAGGACAGCGAGGGAACGGATGGATCCGGCTGCGAGGTGGCGATGAGCGACGAACCAGCCCAAAACCAGCAGGACGACCGCAACACAGCCGGCCAGCGCAAGCCAAAGCAGCCGGTATGGTCGAGCGGATGATGGCGCTGGCTCAGGCTTCGGGTGGCTTCCGGCCAGCGAGGCGGCGAGCGAGTCCGCTGCACCTGGTGCAGCAGGAGATTTTGGCTCGGCATCGACTATGCCTGCGACGAACCGATAGCCTTGTTTGGGCAGCGTCTCGATATAGCGGGGTTCCGAAACCTCGTCGCGCAAGGCCAGCCGAATTTGTCGGATGGCATAGTTGAGTCCGTGGTCGAATTCGACAAAGGTTGCATCGCCCCAGATGCGGGCGCGGAGTTGCTCCCGAGACACAATCTCGCCGTGACGCTCCAGCAAAATGCCCAGAACGCGCAGTGGTTGGGGCTGAATCTTTACCGGCTGGCCATCGCGAAGGAGTTCTTCAGACTGGGGATCGAGCTCGAATTCGCCGAATTTCAGCCGTCCATTACTAACGGCGCCCATCTCCCCCTCATTTCATAGCATTTTACACGCTCAGATCAGATGAGGATGGCTTCAGAACGAACTCATGCTCCTTTACAAGCAGCCCGTGCTAGCTTTCCTGAAATTCGCAAGCTCGATCGCCGAGCTTAACGTATCGAAACCCAATTCATGAGTTGAAGGAGTACCCATGAGGAGCATAAAGAATCTGTCCATCGCGTGGATCGCTCATCGCGGTTGCGCTCTGAGTCGTGCCGAATGCTACGGGCCAGTCTCTTCGGGCACAAAGAACCGTAAGAAGAAAAGGAGTAACATCATGAATCATTTTACGAGCAAGCCAGAGATCACCTTAACATCGGCGCGGAAGGCAACTCTGCGGCACCGTCCCTCTCGGGCGGCGTTGGCTTTCCTCGGTCTCCTCACCCTTGTATGCACCGCTACCCTTACAGCAAAGGCCGCCGGATGCGGCGGACTGCGTGGCGGAGACAACGTCGTCAAATATCCTATGATTGAACAGCACGGAGCCACAGGCCCGGATACGATCGTGGGACTCTGGCATGTTACCTACACTACCTCCAGCAACGCGCCCTTCGCGGTTTCATTGAAACAGTGGCACAGCGACGGCACGGAATTCGAAGACCTCGACCGTGGGGTCGTCGGAAACTTCTGCGTCGGCGTGTGGAAGCAGATTGGTCCGCGAACGTTCCGCCTCCATCACACCGGATGGACTTTTGACGACAACGGGAATTCGACCGGATCGTTCATCATCGATGAAACCGATACCGTCGCCCCAAACGGTATGTCCTACACCGGCAACTTCGACTTCAAGGTCTATGACACGAGTGGAGACTACATCTCCGGTACGGAGACAACCGGCACAATCGCCGCGTCACGAATCACCGTCAACTGACTCCCGGATGACCTGTCTTGGTCTCGCGCGGCCCGCTGGCACTTCCGCCTGGCCTTGTCAGCGGTGCCGCTTTCTTTGCCAACTGATTCGTTCTCGTTGACTATCCAATCGAGAATCAATCACGGCCAATGCCAGGCGGACCCTTCCAGCGCCAAGCTGGAACGGACTCTCAGAAACGCCACTGGATCCGGGAACGGGGTAGGGCCCGGGTGGTCGCCGACCCGGACATTACACCCGTTCTGGGGTAACTTCCGGATGGCCGGTGACTCGGCCAGAACCCTGAACAACTAATTCGCTTAATCTTCGGGCTTCTTGCCTACCACGGTTCAATGACGGCAAAGTGATCGGCGTGATTGATGTAAACGCGTTTGAAGAGAGTGGTCGGTAACAAACCGGCTTCGTTGCGGGTTGGGATATTCAGGCCAACGTTAACCGGGGTCACGAAGTGAACTTGACTCACCGTGCGGGCGCCGATTCGCATATCCTGGGGCGGCAACACCGCAAATGCCTGCTGCGCTTTGCTCGCGCTGCTATTCCGCCTGACCGCCTGGTCCAATATTCTTCCTTCAGCTTCATCGGTACTTGGGTAGAGAATCGGAACGTCACTGCCGGAATCCAGCTGTAGAAGGACCTGCCGATTTGCGATACCAGAGAGACGAACGGATAACACCAGTCGCTCGGTGTACGCCAATTCGCTCTCAGCGGGTGGCGGAGCCACCAGTTGAATGTGCTCGCCACGCACCTTCTCCCGCATCGTATGGGTCTCATCCAGACAGAGCAATTTATGTTCGTTGTCGATGAGCATGTCGAAGTGTGCGAGAAAAGACTGACCGAGAACCCCGCGTATGCGGGAGTCGGCGGCCTGAATCGGTCCAAGGTCCTGTACTGCTGCGAGTGGCTTCTCGACTCGATGAGAACCTGCCTCCAGGGCGTCCGGAATGGTTACCGAAGCAGCCGCATAGTTGGCGGCCGAAACAAGGCCGACTGTTCCTTGAACTTTGAGGTGCAGTTGCGAAGCGAGCGATGGGTCGATGACGACAATCTGGCTGCCTGTATCCACCATGAAGTCGAAGGGACCAGCATCGTTGATCTTGACCGGAATTACGATCAACGCTCCCTGAACTATTCGCGGGGTTATACTTGCGACATTCCCAGGGCAATGGGTCTCTGCGGAAACCGTGGAGACGACTCCTACAGCAACAACCAAAGAAGCGAACCACTTGAGATTTGCCATTGCGAGAGCTCCTCAGCCGTGTTGGCTGAGGTCACTCTGGGCAATTGGCTCTACTTGGTCTTGATGGGCTCCTGATCAGTTTCTTGACGAAGAT
>JBEKLS010000302.1:0-2786 GCA_050010075.1 Binatus sp. (SeqCode)
CGCTCCTTGAAACATTCCGAGAGCAGAATCGCCAGCGCCAGATAGCCGAAATAGACCGACGCCATGTAGTGGTAGAGGAACAGCGTGCGGCCGATCCATGCCCATATCAGCCAATAGCTGAGATAGCCGATCACGAGGAACCACCGCGTCAGGGTCGGCCGTTCGAGCGCCTGCACCGCGGTGATCGTGACTGCGGTCAGCGCGCCCCACCACAGCACCGGGTTGCCGCCACCCCAGACCGTTTGCACGTCGCCGGTCTTCGGGAAGCTCTGCCAGTATGCGATCGGCCGCAGCATCAGCGGCCAGCTCCACCACGGCGACGCATACGGATGGGTCGCGGACGCAACGCTCTTCTCGTACCAGACGACGTCGCTGTAGTACTTGAACAGATCCTGCACACCGCCCCACCAACCGAGATAGTAGTGCGGCAGGAACACCGCCAAATACGTAAACGCTGCGACGGATCCGACCAGCACAACGGCGCCGACGCTCGTCGGCTCGAGCACGCTCGCCATCGACGGCAGCTGCAGCGAGGGCATGCCCACTGAGGTCGATGACGACGCGCGTCCGCGCCAGAAGATCTCCGCGACTCGCAACGCGAGCACGGCAACAACCGCCAGCACGATGTAAGTGGGCGGCGTGCCGCTGAAAATCAGCAGCAATATAAGGACCGCGCAGATCGTCGAGATGAAGACCGCGGAGGTCGCGTCGAACAGGTTGGCTGCTGCAGGCTCCGGCGGCCGGTTTTTGCGCGCTTTCGGCTCGACCGTTGGCGGCGGCGCGGGCTCGACACGTGCGGGTGCGGGCGCAGGATGCTCCTTCGCGAGCACATAGAGCAGGAAACCCGTCACCAGCAGAAACGTTATCGCCGGCACGTAGAGTTTGCTCGCCAGGCACAGACCCAGCGCCAGCCCGAGCCACGGCAGGATTCGTCGGCGCGCGCGGGTGTCGGGCGTTTGCACGAATCTGAAAAAGAGCAGGTACGCGACTGCCGCGCAGGTCAGATAGACGATGTCGATGACGGCGTAGTGCGAGTCGACGAGGTACATCCCGTCGCAAAGTATGATCGCGCCCGCGAGCGCGCCCGCCAGCCGCGAGCCGGACATCCGCCGCGCGAGCAGGTAAGTGATTCCCACGATCGCGGTGCCGAGCGTCGCGTTGCCGACCCGCCAGCTCCACGGATGATCGCCGAAAATCAGGATGCCCAGTGAGATTATCAACTTGGCCAGCGGCGGATGAGGATCGAGAAAGGATTCGCCGTGCAGGTAGTGCCGTCCTTGCGCGACGAAATGAACTTCGTCGAAGACGATCTCGGCCGGATGCCCGAGGTGATAGAAGCGTGTGATCGCGGCAACTATCAGCAGCGCCGAAATGATGATGGTGTCGGTGGCGATCCACGGCGGCGCAACCGCAGGCTCTTCGACCAAATCCTCGACCTGCCGCGGCATCGTGAATCTCCCGATGAATGCGACCAGCGCCGCGGATGGCTCGCCGCCGCCCTCCAGCCGCATTGCGCCGTAGTAGGCAGCAATTCCGAGCGCGACGACGTTGAGCGCCGAAGTCGCCATCGCGAGCGCGTCGCGTGAATCGAGAAACACTATGGTGTTGAGCGTGTGTAGAATATAGACGAGGTTGATGAGGCAGGTGAGCGTCAGGATGGCAAACACGGCCATCATCTCGGGCGCTTCCAGAGCCAGCGGCACCGCCAGCGCGATGGCCGGGTAAAGGTACCGCTCATGCATCCGGGGCGCGACCATGAAAAAGCCGAAAATGGCGATGAACGACGCGAACAGGAGCCGGTTCGGCGTGCGTCCGCGCCAGAGTATCCACGCGACGAAGAGATAGAGCGGCACGAGCAGGCTCATGCCGAGCGCGAAGATCGACACGCCGCCGAACGTGGTCGTGTCGGCCTGCCGCAGTCCGCCGAGCAGCGCCATCAGGTTGAATGCGTTGACCGAAGTCTCGTGGTAGTAGGCGGCGGTCGAAGTGTAGAGGTTGATGATCCAGTTCCATTGCTGGCCTATCTGGAACGGCGCGATGCCGATGATGAAGACCGCGATCAGTGCGATGCCCGACCTGAGCCAGGTCGCGAAGCGGGTCTCGAGCATCGTCCACACGCCCAGCACCGGCAGCATCATCAGTCCTTGCGGCTTGACCAGCACCGCGATCGCGGCGAGTCCCCAGCCGATTTCGTACTGCTCGCCGAGTATCGCCACGATGCTGAGCAGGGTGACGAAGGTCATCACCGAGTCGCTTTGACCCCAGACCACAGTGTCGAACAGCAGCGGCGGATTGAGCGCGACCATCAGCATCGCGATGAAGGCCATGTCGCGGCGACTGCTGCGGCGCACGAAGGCATATACCAGGAGCGCGAGCATGAAGTCGGCGACGATCGCGGGGCTCTCGATTACGACGCGGTAAAAATCTCCGGTCGCACCGATGGCATGCGCGATTATGCCGACGACCCACAGCCCGTAGAGGTAGCCGGGTGGATAGTCGAGAAAAAATCCCTTCTGATAGGTTTGCGCGGGGCCGAAGGTCGAGATTTGGCTGGCCCACGCCTGGTAGTCGCCGACGTCAGGGCCAAACCCCGGGCAGTACGGCATCACCGCCAGCTTCACCGCGGCCAGAACTGCGAGTACGAGCAGCGTGACCGTGAGCCCCGACTGGGGATCGCTGACGACGGGCCGCATGTATTCGGTGAAAGCGTAAATGACAAGCGCGATCAGCAGCGCGCCCGCGATGAATCCCGGTAGCTTTCCGCTCGGCGCTCCCGGATCCGATGC
>JBEKLS010000303.1:0-2764 GCA_050010075.1 Binatus sp. (SeqCode)
ACCCGCGTGGTCGCAACCACCGATTGCCGCAATGACCCGTCGGTCGCGCTGATGGAGCGGCTGGGCATGAAAAGGGAAGGACACCTCCTCCATCACGCGTTCTTCAAGGGCGAATGGTGCGATGAGTATCGGTACGCAGTGTCGCGCGAAGAATGGCCGCGCGTTCGCGCGCCGCACGACGGCTCGCAAATCCGTATGCGCGGTGCTTGACAGCAGCGCGTCTGACCAGAACGCGCTGCGCTTTTACCGGCTCAGATAGATCACTAGGCGCACGGATGAGCGCAGCGCTCCGTGTCATTCTAGACCGCAGCGAAGAATTCCGGATCCTTCCTCGCCTCGCCCTGTCAGGGCGAGGCCGCGCCTCCGGCGCGGGTGAGGGTCCAAATTCCGAGATGCCCTTCTGCGGGTTACCTCTGCATCTCGCGCTTCCGCACCTCAACCGCAACCGCTGCACCAATCCGCTCGATTTCTTCGATCGAAACGCCGAAACCTGCTTGAAGGTTGATGTTCCAGCCCACCGCTTTCAGGCCTCCAGCGGCATTCCCTGCAAAAAGTTTCCAGCGGCCGAGGTCTGAAACCGACAGTTCCGTGAGTTTTCCTCCAAGATGTCTTTCGTACGCCTCCATAATGCCGGTGCCGTTCAACAGGAGAAGTTGGAAGTTTTCTTGCGAGAGTTGGCGACGGAGGAACGGCAAGTCGGCGTCGATAAGTTGGCCCTTTTCGAGCTCAGGAACATCGCGCCAGACCGGATCAGTGGCCCATTGGACCAAATCAAGATGGCAGGCTGAGTCATCGCAGTATGACGCGCGCACATGCGTCAGAATCCTTTCGAGCTTGTTGAACCAACGACCATCGGGGTGGTGATGGAAATAGTTGTTGCACGCCTCAAAGACGCGGCGAACTGCTTCGGCCGGAGCGCGTGCAAGATCCTGCTCTCCGAGCGACTTCAGCGTCTCGAGCCGACGCTCGTCATCTGCAAGTTCGTTTCCCTTGCGGTCGAGAAATTCATGTTTGCTGGGATTCCAACCCAGCGTTGCGACCCGTGCTTTGCGTAGGTCCCCGAATGCGACGACTGGAGTTGACCCTGCTACGACTCGTCCGGCGGCGGGCCGTCCTCGTCTGATCCGTTTTTCGATGTAATCCGGCAGGTCTTTCATGACGTTCCGCATTCTCCTGGGTCGATTTGCGCGAACGCGAGCATCGCCGTCAGAAGGACGATCAACACCTTCTTCATCGTGGTCGCCAACGAATTATCCGATTTGTCGGCACATTGACACTTCGAGTTCATCGGCTGATTCCGAATTGAGTAACGCGAGCAGACTCGTCATCCTGACGAAGCGAGCGACGCGAGCGGAGGGAAGGATCTCGGACAGCTTCGCGCCAGCGAAGCCGGTTCCGG
Organism: Binatus sp. (SeqCode); assembly: GCA_050010075.1. Classification (GTDB taxonomy): domain Bacteria; phylum Desulfobacterota; class Binatia; order Binatales; family Binataceae; genus Binatus. The sequence goes on from JBEKLS010000303.1 coordinate 1,400, forward strand.
TTTTGGAATCGCGCAGCGCTCCCATTTCTAAAAAGCGTCGCGAATGATGCCGGCCCTAACCCCTAACCCCTTCCCGCGCGGGAAGGGGAACCGGATTAGAGCCTGGTGTGAATGGAACCGGATATACAGCGCCTCGAATCATGACACATCGACCTTCAGCTTCGATTTGGATCGCCCTGACTGCGTGGATGCTGCTTGGCGCAGCGCGAGCTCCAATTTATTTAGGAGTACTCGAAGCGCCACCAGGAAAATCGCATGAGTTCCATGTGCGCGTAGCGTTTCGTTTCGCGGACGGTCAATGGGAGACGATGCCGACTGACGATGTCCTCGGAAAGCTCTCGGCAAAGAATCCGGTGCAGGTTTCGTGGACGATCGCACTACACGGCAAAAAGCTTGGGCACGTGAGCACTGTGCGGTCGGCGGCGTATTCGCGTTTGATGGATGTTGGTCTCGAGGATTTGACCGCGGACTCGAAACCGCCGGCAATCCCGAATCCCGCTGGGGCATTCGCTATGTGGATGGGCGCTCCGAACTATCGGCCCCTGCTCGCGATCGCCGAACCGAACTATCATGACCCCGATGATTGGAAGCCATTTGATGTGCCGGCGTCGATGCGCAAACAAGCGATCGCGGCTTTCAGACGTGAAATTGAGCTCGCGATGTGCGACGGCAAATCGACACAGAGCTATCCCGACTCAGCGATCCTGATTTACGGCAAACCGTACAGATCAAAGCGCGGAGATGTGCTGATCGCGATGCGTGCGGATCCGCGGCTCAACCGATGCGAGGGCCCTCCAGGCGACGAGTGGCAGTCAGTGTGGTTCCAGATAAAGGGCGATAGGCTCCGAAGAATCGGAAACTCGCTCACGATGATTGATATCGGAGACTACAACGGCGATGGCGCCTCGAAAGTCCTATTCCAGTACGACGGCTACAATCAGGACGGCTACGTGTTGTTCGATCCGCGTGACGATTCGAAGCTCGAATTTTCGTGGACTTATCACTGAGCGTTGACGATATCGGCCTGAATCAGGCCGGTTGAGCCTTCGCGAGTCATCGTACCGCTGGTCCATCCATCGGTTGAGTAGAAGCCTTGCTCGAAGCGCCAGACCAATGCGAGTTTTGCTCCGGAAGGTTTCTTCCAGGTGAGACGATAGTAGAGATCACGCCGCCATAGCGGCGATTGGCCGGTCATGAAGTTCATCTCGAAGAACGTTGGCCAGCTTATCAAGCTGCGATCGACTACCAGCGCTACTTCGTCACCTGGGTCGGGGGTGATGTCGAACTCGCCGGTCCCGGCATTGCGGTCGGTGCATGCGCCCATCGCGAAGAGCTGGGCGCCGTTGGTTAGCGTGATGCGGTCGG
>JBEKLS010000304.1:0-2746 GCA_050010075.1 Binatus sp. (SeqCode)
CCCCTGCTCGCTTCTCGACCTTCTTTATCAGTGCCGTCTTTTCCCGGCCAGTAGCCGCTGCGTAGAGGGCCATGGATACGTCAGAGCGTTCCATCTTTGCTTCCACGAACGCTTCTACAACCGACTCGATCATGGTGGACACCGGTTGACCGTGATTGCGCTCGCACGCGCGCTCCACGACGTCAGCGACTCGATTGAGATGTCGTTCCGCCACCGAAAAGAGCAGCGAATGCTTATTTGGAAAGTACTGATACAGCGTGCCCACCGATACTCCGGCCCGCTCGGCAACCCGCGTCGTGGTCAAACGGTCAGGACCTACCTCGAGTAAAACCTGAATCGTGGCCTCCCAAATGGCCTCTACGGTGACCGTAGAGCGCGCCTGAATTGGCGTTTTTCTTGGCTCAAACGAGGCTTGCGCACGCATAGTGGTAATGCGAATTGTGAACCTGAAGAATCCTTCATATCATTGTCGGCGTCAGGCAAGAAACAATCAAGAGAAAAGGAAGCGAGGAGCACTACTATGGCGACGTACCCGATTCGTTTTGGAATTCAGACCGGCCAGCAGGACGTCACCTGGGAGCGGATGCGCGACTTCTGGGAAAAGGTCGACCGATGGGGCTATGACTCCCTGTGGAACTTCGACCACTTCTATCCCATCTTCGTGCCCGATCCAACCGGTCCTTGTATGGAGAGCTGGACGCTGCTCGGCGCGCTGAGCCAGCACACCAAGCGCGCACGCATCGGCGCGCTGGTCAATGGCAACACCTATCGCAACCCAGCCCTGACCGCGAAGATGGCTGCGACGCTCGACCAGATCTGCGGCGGCCGTCTCAACCTCGGGCTGGGCGCCGGATGGTTCGAGCTCGAGCACAATAGCCTCGGCTTCGATTTCAAAACTGTCCCGCAACGGCTCGAGGCGCTCGACGAGTCGTGCCAGATCATCAAGGGGATGTTCACCCAGGACAAAACGACGCTGAAGGGCAAGCATTACAATGTCGTCGATGCGGTCTGTAATCCGAAACCGATTCAGAAAGATCTCCCGCTAATGATTGGTGGTCACGGCGAGCGCGTGCTGCTGAAGCTGGTCGCCAAGTATGCCGATATGTGGAACATGACCAATGCCGACGCGGCCGAGATGAAGCGCCTCATCGGTGTTATCGAGCGTCATGCCGATACGGTCGGTCGCGACGCCGATCAAATCGAAAAGACTCTCATGCTCGCGATGTCTTACAACCCGCCCAAGCAGCGCGACGAGATGCTGACCGGGCTGATCGCGATGATGGGTCAAACGACGCCGGAAAAAGCGCGCGATCGAATAATCATCGGCAACAAGCAGGAGTGCATCGACAAGATCGATGGCTTTCGGAAAGCAGGCGTAACTCATTTCATCTTCATGCAGGTATGGCCGATGATCGTCGAAGACGAGGTACAGGCATTCGCGGAAGAAGTGATTCCAGCGTTTCGCGATTAGGCATCTTCTATCCGGTTCGCTGCGAGCTTTTTGGGCGGTTCATCATGCGATGATCGACGTACGCGACGACCTCGCCCTTCTGATTGGTGAGCGTCGAGCGCGCCACCGCGAAAATCATCGTTCCGGTACGACCGGTTTTCTCGTAGGTCTCCTTCAGTTCGGATGAGACGCGAATTGAATCGCCGGCCCGAATCGGCGCGCGTAATTCGATGTCGATACCAGCCATGAGTCCGCCGCGTGCGAATGCGGGGAGACTCTCGAAAACACCGTCGGCGAAGCGAAACGAGGCCACGAAGGCGGGAGGAGCTACGATCCCGCGATGCGGACCGGCCGCTGCGAGCGCAGGATCGACGTAAAGTGGATTGGTCTCGCCGATCGCGAGGCAAAAATTCGCGATCCTTTCGGCGGTTACCACGAAGGACTCGCGAACCTTAATAGTGCTGCCCGTCATCTTCGACTCGCCAATGTCATCCGCCAAAGCTAAACGTGGCGCCGCAGAAAGTCGAACGCATGAGAGGCGGCAATCAGTGTGCGGACCGGAGAATCAGTCGTTCGCGATTTCGATCCAGGTGGGCGCGTGGTCGCTCGCTTTTTCCCAGCCCCGCACATTGCGATCCACGCCTGCGTTTATAAGACGTTTGGCCGCAGGCGGGTTCAGAAGCAGATGATCGATGCGCAGGCCGGCGTCTCGCGCATATGCGTTCCGGAAGTAGTCCCAAAACGTGTAGATGTGCTGATCCGGATTTAGCTTACGCAGCGCGTCGGTCCATCCCGTCGCGACAAGATCGGCGAACGCCTTTCGCACCTCTGGCAGAAAGAGCGCATCCTTGACCCAGCGTTCGGGCTTGTAGACGTCAATCTCGGTCGGGATAACGTTGTAGTCGCCGGCGAGAACGACCGGATCGCCGGTCGCCAGTAGTTCTTGCGCGTGTTTCGCGAAGCGTTCCAACCAGCGCAATTTATAGTCGAACTTCGGCCCGGGCGCCGGATTGCCGTTAGGCAGATATAGGCATCCTACGCGGACGCCGTTGATCAGCGCCTCAATATAACGACTATGTACGTCCTCTGGATCGCCGGGCAGACCGCGACGACTCTCGACCGGATCCGCGCCACGGGCGAGGATTGCGACACCATTCCAGCTTTTCTGCCCATGCCAGATCACGCCGTAACCGGCCTCGCGAACAGCGGCTTCCGGAAATTTCTCCTGCGGTGCCTTCAATTCCTGCAGGCACGCAACATCGGGCTTCGATTCAGAGAGCCAGCGAAGCAGTGCCG
>JBEKLS010000305.1:0-2640 GCA_050010075.1 Binatus sp. (SeqCode)
ACCAGCTGCCACGACTCATAGCTGCGCGGAATCTGGACCGCGTCGGCGGTCGGACGATAGCTGGCGTCGCGCGTGCCCATCGCCTGGATGAACACGCCCGACTCGAGGTACGAGAAGTTGGTTGGGATTTCCGGCGCGAGCATCCGCACCTCGTCGAGCGGTTCCTGATGCTCGCTGGCGACGAGCACGTTTCGCCGCATCCCGGCGCGATCGAGCAGCGCGAGCATCGGCGCGACCACGCTCGTCGCGATTTGCTTGACCTCGACGATCATCCGCAGTTTTGGAAACGCCGCGAGCACTTCAGCCAGGCGCGGTATCCGCAGGCCTTTGTCCCTGAAGGGAAACGTCACGCCGTCGAGCGTGAACATCCGGCCCGCATCGGCAGCCGCGAGCTCTGCGTACGTCAGATCGCGGATCACGCCGGGGCGTCCGCAATTGCGATCGAGATGATCGTCGTGGCTGACGACGACTTCACCATCGCGCGTCATATGGAGGTCGAATTCGAGATACTCGACGCCGGCCTCGACCGCGGCAGTAAAAGATTCGAGCGTGTTCTCGGGATGCGTGCCGGCGCTGCCGCGATGGCCAAAGACGCGCGGCACGGGAGGCTTGAAGAAGTCGGTGTTCCGATGTTCGCGCATTAAACATGCGACGCACGTCGCTGCCCCAGCAGTAACCGGGACGCCGCGAACTATCAATGACGTCGTAAAGAGTGGATGGAAACGGTAAGGCGGTCAGATCAGAGAGCGCCGTTGGAATCGGTGCCTAGTGAGCGGTTCAGACGGCTGCTGGAGAATCTTGGTCCGTGGAGATGCGCGCCCTTTAGCGGGCTGTGATCGAGCGTCACGTGGTACATGTCGCCGAACTTCGAGATGGCGGGCTTGCGCTCGCCTGACGCGATGAAATGACTGCCGAGATCAGGCAGCTCGGCCAGCGCGGATTGGTACTGATCCTTGATCTCGTCGAAAATCGCCCTCATCCGGGGCGACACTGAGTGATTCTCGCCGAGCTTCTCGGTCAGCGGATTGACGAAGGCACCGTCCTTTTCTATCCCGAAATGCAGATGCGGCCCGGTCGACAGGCCGGTTGAGCCGACGTTCCCTATCACCTGGCCCATATGAACGAAGGCGCCCTGGCGGACTTCCGGACTGATCTTCGACAGGTGGCCGTAGAGACTGACCATCTCATTCTGATGCTTGATGCGGATGCAGTTGCCGAGCTCGCCACCCCATCCCGCGGTGATGACCTGGCCATCGGCGACGGCCCTAACCGGCTCGCCGTATTTGGCGACCAGATCGACGCCTACGTGCGGCCGGTACTCGTGCAGGATCGGATGATAACGATGGAAGGTGAAGCCCGATGAAATGTACTGGAAGTTGAGCGGGAAACGCAGCGACTGCGGACCGAGCGCATGGCCCTTTTCGTCATACAGGTGAGAGCGGCCGTGTTCGTCCTCGAAGGCGATGGCAGTCAGCGTGCGGCTGCCGAACCGGATTTGCGCCGCCTGCACGTCGCCGACGAGCGTGTACGAGCCGTCGCGACTGATCTTCTCCTGGTATATCAGCTTGACCGCGGTGCCCGGCCTGAGCCGGTTGAGATCATGGCTGTCCGAGAACGCGTCCTGCAGCGTTTCGACTATCGGCTTAGGAATATTGTTCTCGGCGGCAGCGCGCAGGAAATTATCCTTGACCTCGAAGGTCAGCTTGATCGGGCGGGTGAAATACTGGATCGGCGCCACCGTTGCCTTGAGCACGCCTTCGCCGAGGCTCGCCGCGGTGACGGTAGTCTTATCGTCGAGATCGTACTTGAGGCCGCGCATCTCGCCGGTCTCGGGATCCTTATATATCGTGAGCGGGTGCCCGCTGTGGAAATAGCGGTTCGCGATGATCGGCTGGATGTAGGACGCCCATTGATGCGCGTCGCTCGGATCCATCCCGGACTCGCGCAGGTAGCTCTCGATGGGCGCCGTGCGATCGAGGGTCGTGCTGATGGTTATCGAGGGCGGCGCGGGCTCGGCTGACTCAGGCTGTTCGGCCACGTCGGGACCGTCCTTGCCGGCGTCCAACTGGGCGCTGAGGGTGTCGAGCGGCGAGCGAAATGTCTGCGAATTTGCTTGAAAAAATAGGAAAAGGGCGGTTGCAGTCGCAACTAAAGCGACGACCATTCCGGTCAATGCGCGTGGATATCCCAGCAACCGTCTCCCCCGAGCCAGCATGACTGCGAAAGTAGGTCATTCGACTAGCCAACGCAACCCCAGCATCTCCATAGTTTGCACATCTGGTTACGCGAGCGACACGTCCCAACGCTCCCCTGTTACGATAAGCACAGTTAAAGCATCGCAGGCGGTACAAATGAACGAAGATTATCTACCCACCTGCAATGCAATCGGACAAACGTGAGCGGTATTGGAGCTAATTTCTCACGGACAGTTGCGCGCGGCGCGGTATCCATCCTGTTCGGCATCTGCGCGGCTGGGAAACCCGACTCGATTCTGCGGCGCCATCGTGTCGTAACTGCCGCATCCCGGCCATGCGTAAATTTTGCTCCGTCGATTCCCGACAACCTGGCCGGTGGCGTCCGCTGATGAAAGGACCCGCACCGAGGCAGAACTCGGCGTGCGGGTCGCGTCGTTGGGACCGG
>JBEKLS010000306.1:0-2623 GCA_050010075.1 Binatus sp. (SeqCode)
TCGTCCACAGGCATGAGAAGCGGATGTTGAGCGGCTCGAGCGCCTTGAACAGCTCGCGCGCGAATTTGTGCTTGCCGGTGATCTGATCGTCGATGAACTGGAAGCGCCGGAAGCCCGTGACCTTGACGACCTGCTTGATCTCCTCGACGATGTCCTCGATCGGCCGCGTCCGGTACGCGCCATCATAGAAGACCGGAATCTCGCAGAACGAGCATCGATACGGGCATCCGCGGCTCGCCTGCACCGGCGCGGCCTTGAACAGGTAACGATTGAGCTTGAGCAACTCGTGGCGGGGGCGCGGCAGGTTCTTCAGGTCGTGCACCTTGTCGGCTTTGTAAATCGTCTTGAGCTTGCCGTCGCGCCAGTCCTGCAGCAGCTCGGGCCACACCAGGTCGGCCTCGCCCTTCACGACCGCGTCGCAATGATGCAGCGCTTCTTCGGTCTGGAGCGTCGCATGGAAGCCGCCGAAGACCACGGGGATACCGCGTTTGCGGAACTCGTCACCGAGCTGGTACGCGCGCAGCGACGCGCCGATAGTGGTCGTCATGCCGACCAGGTCCCAGCCGCCGTCGAAGTTGATGTCTTCGAGCCGCTCGTCGCACAGCGTCACGTCGTAGTCGTCCGGCGTCAGTCCCGCCATCAGCGGAATCATCAGCCCCATGATCAGCCGCCAACGCGTCTTGTGCGGCGTGCCGTCCAGATGGACGGTCGTGGGTTGCACCAACAGAATTCGTGGCTTCTTGCCGTTCATACTCCCTCCGCCCGCAGGCCTCGATTCATTCCTGCAGGCTTTCAGCCGTGATTGACGACGCGGTTCGGCCGGTTATCCATATCAGCACGAGCGCGAATACGTAAGTACCGAACGCCGTTCCCCAAGCGAAGAACTCTAGCCGATTGATTAAAGCCAATACCACGAGCAGGTACGCGAAATCGCGTCCGCTCCATCGATCGACCTTGTCGAGCCATTGCGCCGCCTGCTCGCCTTTTACTTTGAAGGCGCGCCACGTCGCGACGGCGCACATCGCGAATCCACCGAGCAGCAAAGGAATCAGGTACAGGTAGGCGGCACTGTGTTCGACGCGATAGCATCCGACCAGCAAGCCGATGAACACCGCGGCGTGCACGATATTGTCGGTGACCACGTCGAGCGTCCCGCCGAAATCGCTCTCGACCATCTTGAGCCGCGCGAGTTCGCCATCGACGCCGTCGATTGTGATCGAGATCAAAAAGAAAATCGCGGCGAACAGGCGCATCCAGTAATTCGGCACCGAGAACATCCACGCACACGCAAGCCCGAACATCGTGTTCGCGACCGTCACCATGTTCGGCGTGGCGCTGGTATGCGTCGCGAGCCAGTAGCTGATTCGCCACGAAATCTTGCGGTCCACCCATCGCGCCATCGGCGCGTCCTTATGCGCCGATTCCTCGCGAATCGATTTCGCCAGCCGTAGCTCCGCTTCTTCGCGATCCTCGGGCCGCCCGTTCAGCGCAAATGGCAGCAGGCTTGCCGATGGCCCCGCGACCGTGGTCGCAATGCCGCCGCGCTTGAGGATCTCGCCGATCGGACCGGTCGCGATTTCGCCGCCGCAATCATGGTCGGTGCTGACCGCGCGATGTACCGACTTCGGATCGGCAACGTGAGCGTCGAGGATGCGGGCGAGTTGCGACTTGGCGAATACCAGGTTGCCCGAAAACGACACGCACGGCGCTGACGGGTCGATGCCCAATTCCTGTGCATTCCGACGATTCAGAATCTCACCGAACGATTCGACCATCGAAACCGTGTCCGAATTTTTGAACCGGCCCATCGCACGCGCAACGTCCGAATACCGCTCACGCGATGCGGCAACGACAAACCGTTTGATACCAGCGCGCTCACAATTAATCATCAGCCGCTCTAACAGCGGGCGGCCGAAGACCGCATTGTCCGCGCGGTCAGGTGCAGCGATTAAAGCAGTTTCAATCAATGGCGTCCTGTTAAAACCCGGTTTCCCCCGTCCTCAATTATCCGGAACCGTAACACAGCGATAACCTCAGCGGAAGTAGTACCGCTGATAACATCTACCACCGATTATGAGTTCGGCTATTGATAGCTGCAACTTAAAATCGCATCGAAAACTAGAGGCTGGCGACCGCGGCTGGTAAACTGACCGGATCGTGGCCACGATTACCGCTCTGCTATTCGATTTCGGCGGCACCCTCGACGGGCCGGCGCATTGGCTCGATCGATTCCTCATGAGCTACCGCGCCGCTGGAATCGAAATTACCCGCGCCGAGCTCGACCCGGCCTTCGAGCACGCGACCCGAATCGGCTACGGCGCGACGCGTGTCATGGCGCGCTTCGGCCTGACGGACCTAGTGCGATTTCTCGTTGGCCATCAATTCGAGTACTTGCGCAAGAGCGGTCCCGACCCGTTGCGCAAAATACTCGACGACTCCGGCGCTGCCGGACGTCATCAGTTGGTCGAGAGTGTCACGAAGTCCTTCGTCCGCGAGACGGCGGCCGGGTTGGCGCATAGCCGCGACGCCGTCGGCCCGCTCCGCAGCCGCTTCACCATGGGCATCGTGTCGAACTTCTATGGAAATCTCGACCGCATTCTCGAAGAGGCGAAACTCGCTCGAT
>JBEKLS010000307.1:0-2568 GCA_050010075.1 Binatus sp. (SeqCode)
AAGCGCGTCAGACCAGACCCAGCTCTCTTTTTACCTGCGTCCAGGAAATCGTGCCCTTGCGGTTCACTTCGCGTAGCGCGGCATGAGCAGCTTTCAGGTCGGCACGATCTTCGGCCCTTTCAAGGAGTGCGTCGTACTTGATCGTCAACCGCGAAGATTTTGATAACTTTTTCAATGGCCTAACTGCCAAGTCTAGCGCGGTTCGTCCAATAATCCGACACGGTGCGGAATGCTGCTGCGGCGCGCTCGAAGCTGTCGAACACCACCAGCCCGCGCGCTCGCGCCAGCTCCTTGCCGCGCGCCACGATCCCTTCGAGATGGGCAGGATGCATCACGATCGCAAATGGTTTCGTCGAGCGACCCGCGAACTCCGACAGACGATCGAGCAGCCCCGTGATTTCATCCTCGTGATTGGTCCAGCGGGCTGCGCGAAAGCCGGTGCCGACCTCCAGCACAATTGCGTCGATGAGCGAGTCACGTTCGAGAATTTCGAGGATGCGATCGAGATTGCCCTGGTGATGCGCCGCGCCAATCGTGCCGCCCGCGTCGAGCGGATTGCGATAGCTGCCGCCGATTATATTGAAGAACGTCTTGAGCTCGTCGTATGACGACTCTGACAGCGTGGGAATCTCGAGCCCTGCCGTCGCGAACGTGTCGGTTATCACCACCGACTGGCCGCCGGTCATCGCGACGAGGCCCATCCGCTTGCCCCCGATGCGCTTGGCGCGCGCGAACAGCTCGACCGCGTCGAGCATCGCGTCGAGGCTCGCCACTTCGACCGCTCCACTCTGCTGCACCACGGTGCGCCACGTCGCCTCGGCCGTTGCGAGCGAGCCGGTGTGCGAGAACGTTGCGCGCGCGCCTGCCTCGGTCACTCCGCCCTTCCAGATAACCACCGGATGACGCTCGGCCGCGTGTCGGACGCTGTCGAAAAATCTCCGGCCGTCGCGCACGCCTTCGATATACATTCCAATTACGCGCGTGGCCGGATCGGCCGTCATCAGATCGATATAGTCCGCTGCTTCGAGTATCAGCACGTTGCCGATCGACGCGGCCTTGTTCATCTTGATGCCGTGGCTGGGCGCCTGCACGCAGAAGTTGATGGTGTGCGTGCCACTTTGAGAAATGAAGCAAACGTCGCCCGGGTCGCCGGCTTTTTCGTCGGGATAGTTGCAAAGCCCGGCCGGCGAACTATACAGGCCCATGCAATTCGGACCGACCAGCGCGATTTCCGAGTTGAGCGCGAGCTCTCGCAGCTCGGCTTCGAGCCGGATTCCAAGCTCCTCCGAGGTCTCCGAAAAGCCCGATGTGAAAAATCCGATCGAGCCGACATGGTTGGCGATGCAGTCCTTCAGAATTCGCGGCGCGATCTGCCGCGGCACCGCGCTGATCGCGTAATCAATCGGCTCGGTGATCTCGGCCAGGCTCTTGCGATTCTCGATACCCATCGCTTCGATTCCCGGGATCTCGTTGGGATCGATTTGCACCGAGTAGAGCTTGCCCTTGAGCTGCGTCATCGAGCGCAGCCACATGTAGCCGCCCATGCGCTTGTCGCCGATCACTACGACTGTGCGCGGATTAAACGCGCGCTCGAGATTCTTGAGCCGCGCCGCCCGATTCGGATCGGGCTGCGACGCACTCTTCGAATCGCCGGCCAGCACGATTCGCGCGTCGAGGATCGCGAGGCCGTTCTCGTAGGCGACCACCGGGTTGAGATCCATCTCGGCTATCTCCGGATGCGCCGCTGCGATTCCCGAGACCGTCTGCAGCAGCGAAATAATCGCGTCTATATTGACGCCGGTCTGCCCACGGAACCCGCGCAGAATTCCGGCGCCGCGCAGCCGCGCGAGCATCGCCGACGCTTCGCGCCCACCAATCGGCGCCAACGCCAGCGCCGTATCTTTCATCACCTCGACGAACACCCCGCCCAGCCCAACCATGACCATCGCGCCGAATCGATCGTCGCGAAACGTACCCATAATCAACTCGAGGCCATTCTTCGCCATCGGCTGCACGGCCACGCCTTCGAAGAACGCGTCGCGCGCGTGCTCCGCGAGACTCCGGCGAATTCGCTCGAACGCCTGGCGCACCGCGGCTTCGTCGGCGAGGTTCAGCTCGACGCCGCCCACATCGCTCTTGTGACTCACCTGCGGCGACAGCACTTTGAGCACGACCGGGAAGCCGATACGCTCCGCCGCCCGCACCGCGTCGTCAGCCGTCGACGCGGCCTCCGGCACCACGACCGGCAGGCCAAGCGAATGCAGGATTCGCTTGCTCTCGATTTCCGTGAGAACCGACCGCCCGCTCGAACGAGCCGACGCTATTAGCGATGAAACGATAGAGTCAGTCACGTTGTCGCGTATAGCAGAGCCACGGAACTATTTGAACCATCGGGCACTATCGATCCCGCAGCCCTTAAACGCATACGGGCGCAGAAATCCGCAAGCCAGGCTGCGTGGCGAATCCACGGCAACCTGACCTGCTCTTGCTATGCGTTATTTTGCGAGGCGCAGAAGAATCTTCGACGCGATTTCCTGGAAGACGGTATTCAGGTCAGCCGCATCGGTA